>NZ_JADPKL010000025.1:0-253307 GCF_023073935.1 Bradyrhizobium sp. 147
CGTTGTTCGGCTCCTGCTCGAACTTCACCAATTGATTGTCGACGGTGTCCAGGCTCTCGCTGGTCTCCGTCAAAAACTCCCGCAACAGATCATCCATGAAAAACAGGCCTTCATACAGGAAGGGCGCGCACGAGGCGTGATGCGCCATTTCGGAATGGGGCCAGCTTCACCGCAAAGCGTTTAATATTGGTTGAGTATGTGCAAAAGAACGGAACCAACAAAGAGATAAGGCGCTCCGGACAAGCCGAAGCGCCTCATCAAGACTGGATTAATATTCCGAGCGCGAAGGGCGCGTTTACGAAGCGGTAACGGTGATGGCTTCGCCTTCCGGCGCGAGCTTCACGGTGAGCCCGCAGGCCTGCGCCAACAGCCGCGTATAATAAGGCTGGATCGCATGCGCATCCGCGGCCGGCCCGCGCTCGCCGCTCAGGAGCTCGGAGATGTTCTGCGGCAGGCGCGCATTATGTCCGGTCGCGGTGATGCGGAAGCTCATCGTCTCGCCCTCGCCGATCGGATCGATCGTCAGCATGCCGCCGCGCGGGATCGTGTGCTGGGCAACCACCAGCATATTGAGCAGCAGCTTGACGCGATTCTTCGCCAGCAGCAGCCGCGGCAGATTCCAGGTGATCGAGCACTTGCCGTCCTCGATATGGCCGCGCGCCATGGTCTGGGCATCACCGAGATCGATCTGTGCGCCGGAGGAGCCGGCCGCGCCGAAGGCAAGGCGGCAGAACTGGAGCCGGGCCGAGGCCGTCTTGGCGCTCTTGCGAATGAGGTCGAGCGCGAACTCGCGGTCCTCGGGCTTGGGATCATCGTCGAGCACTTCGAGCCCGTTGACGATAGCGCCGACGGGGCTGATGAGATCGTGGCAGACCCGCGAGCACAGCAGTGCTGCGAGTTCGAGCATATCGGGAGCAGTAGCGGTCGCAGGCGACGAGGCGTCAGACATATAATGGGGTCCTGGAGGGTTCCTGGAATGCACGGCGCTGGAGCCGCGAATCACGCATGCTTGACGGATGCTGCGGGTTCTAACATTCGCATGCCCGCGGCAGCTAGCTTGCGATCGATGAGAGGTGGCCATAAAGCCCCAACCAAATCAATCGGGGCGAATCAGTCGAGGAGGACGAAATTGCCGATGAATGAGGCATCCAGGTGAAGCGGATCATCGACGGCGCAGCCGCAACCGGCCTGCTAGAGCCGCTCACCGCACTGGTGGTGAAGGCGGGCGAAGCGATCCTCGCCGTCAACCGTGCGGCGATGCGGGTCGAGGGCAAGCAGGACGGCTCACCGGTCACCGAGGCCGACCTTGCCGCCGATGGCATCATTGCGGAGGGACTGGCGCAGCTTGCGGCCAACGTGCCGGCCCTATCGGAAGAACGGACCCAGCTCGCCTCGCCGCCGTTTCAGGGCAGCTTCTTCCTGATCGATCCGCTCGACGGCACCAAGGAATTCGTTGCCGGCCGCGACGAATTCACCGTCAACCTCGCCCTCGTGACCGAAGGCGTGCCGCTGCTCGGCATCGTCTCCGCGCCCGCGCTCGGCCTGCTCTGGCGCGGCGTCATCGGCCGCGGCGCCGAGCGCGTGAGCTTCGACGGCACGACCGTCGGCGCGGCCGAGCCAATTCACACCCGCAAGTTTCCGGCGCAGGGCGCGCCCTGGATCGCGGCGGTGAGCCGCTCGCACGGCGATCCCAGGAGCGAGGCGTTCATCGATGCCAGACCCAATGCCGTCCGAAAAACGGTCGGCTCGGCCGTGAAATTCGGCCGGATCGCGGAAGGCAGCGCCGACATCTATCCCCGCTTCGGACCGACCTCGGAATGGGACGTCGGGGCCGGCGCGGCGGTGGTAACCGCGGCCGGCGGCAGGGTGACGGACGGCAAGGGCGGCGAGCTCCGCTTCGGCCAGCGCAGCGACAGCGGCTTCATCATCCCGGAGTTCATTGCCTGGGGCGACCCGCAGGCGGTAGATCGCTACTGACCGCTTGTTACTGGCCAAGCTTATCTTGGAGGGCGGGCCAGCGCTTGCCGACCTCATAGAGAAAGCGCTCCGGGTTGGTGACGAAGGCGTCGCGATTGGCTTCCCGGCTGAACAAATAGAGCCGCTGCGCCACGATCGCGAAGAAGCGGGGATTGCCGGCGACGACGACGCCGCGGGCGATATCGGCCGGATCATAGCCACCGAATTGTGGCCCGTAGATCTCGGGATGGGACAGGAAGGAGGCCCGGTTGCCCTCGTTCCGGAAGCGCCAGACCGCGCCCCAGAGGTTCGCCTCGAACTGCGCCGTCCCTCGCGCGGCCGCGCCATCGACGAAATAGGCGACGGGATCGAAGCCCTCCATGGCGACGCCGCTGAAGCGGTTGACGACGATCCGCTCGGTGGTGGCTGCCTCTGCAGGCAACCTCGGGCAGATGATCCAAATGCCCGCCAGCAGGCAGACGAGGCAAACGCGGCGGCCGATCAAGGCAATTCCGGGGCGCAAAGGGCTATCTTCCTGCCGTTGTGCCGTCATAGTTGCTGCGGATAACATCCGAGTCGAGGGGACATCCGGCGCAACCTAGAGCCGTGCCTGTTGGCGTCAGGTTAAGGAAGCGATCGGTTTCGATACCAGGGGTTCTTTTATGACTTTCGCATCACGCCTTGCTGCGCTCGCGCTCGCCGCGATGGTCGGCTGGATCGTGCCGGCCGCCGCCCAGCAGGCGCCCCCGCCCAACCTGCCGCCGCCGCAGCGCGCCCCGACGCCCAACACCTATGGGCCGGACGAGCTCGTGACCGCGGGCCACCGCTTCTTCGGCAACGTCTCGCGCGGGCTCGCCTCGATCATCGAGAAAGCGGTCAGCCAATGGGGTCTGCCGAACGGCTACATTCTGGGTGAGGAAGGTTCCGGCGCTTTCGTCGCCGGCCTGCGCTACGGCGAAGGCACGCTCTACACCAAGAATGCCGGCGATCTGCGCGTCTACTGGCAGGGCCCCTCGCTTGGTTTCGATTGGGGCGGCGACGGCGCCCGCACCATGACGCTGGTCTATAACCTGCCCGCCACCAACGCGATCTACCAGCGCTTCGCCGGCCTCGACGGCTCGGCCTATATCATCGGCGGCTTCGGCATGACGGCGCTCACCGCCAACAACATTGTGCTGGTGCCGATCCGGTCCGGCCTCGGCCTGCGGCTCGGAGCCAATATCGGCTATCTCAAATTCACGCCGAATGCGACCTGGAACCCGTTCTAGGTCTCTTCTCCCAACTGGGTACGGATCAAGGTTAACGACGGAGCGGGACTGGCTTTTTGCCGGCGCCCCATGCCATTGTCGTTGGTAAATTTTTCCTTAGCTCTGGGAGTTCTGGCCCATGGTCGAACCGATCATGTACCTGGCGATCGGTTTCCTGCTCTCGATGCTGTGCGGGCTTGCCATCGTGCCGCTGGTGCACAACCGCGCGGTGCGCCTGACGACGCGCCGGCTCGAGGCCGCCACCCCGCTCTCGATGGCCGAGATCCAGGCCGACAAGGACCAGCTCCGCGCCGAATTCGCCATGTCGGCGCGGCGGCTCGAGATGAGCGTCGAGCAGCTCAAGAACAAGACCACCAGCCAGCTCGCCGAACTCGGCAAGAAGAGCGATGCCATCAACCGCATGAAGATCGAGTTAGGGGAGAAGAACGCCACGATCTTCGCACTGGAGGCGCGCGAGAAGGCGATGAAGGAGCAGCTTCGCGCCACTGAGGAGGAGTTCAACGCCAAGACCGAGGCGCTGCGCGCCGCCGGGATTGCGCTGGCTGACAAGCAGGCCGAGCTTGCAAAGATCAACTCTGAACTGTCGGACCGCTCGATGATGGCGGAGAGCCGCCAGGTCGAGTTGGTCGCCGTGCGCGCGCAGATCGAGGAATTGAAGAACCGCGTCGGCGATGCCGAAAAGGAATTTGCCGCGACGCAAGCGCGCCTGGCGCAGGAGCGGACCGAATCCGAGACCGCCTCGCGCGAACTCGCGGATGCCCGGGGCCGCGTCGAGAATCTGAGCCAGCGTGTCACCGAGCTCGATCGCCAGCTCATCGTGCAGGTCAAGGAGGCCGAGATGCTATCGAGCCGCGTCGCCGACCTCGAGGGGCGCCTCGCCACCCAAGGCAAGCTGCTCGCCGAGCGCGACTATGAGAACAACCAGCTGCGCCAGGCCAACGAGAGCAATGAGCGCATCATCAAGGAGCTGCGCGTCGAGATCGCCGCCTTGAGCGGCGGCAAGTCGTCGGCCCCGTTCGAAGCGCTGCGCGCGGAAAAGACCGCGCTGGAGGAGCAGCTCCGCAGCGCGCGCGACGAGCGCGCCAGACTCCAGCGCGACATCAACGCGATCCAGCAGCAGGCGGAAAGCTCCTGGGCGACCGAGCGGATGGAGAACGCGCTGCTGCGCGAGCGCATCAACGACATCGCCGCTGAGGTCGCCAAGCTGGCGATGCAGCTCGAAGGCCCGAACTCGCCGATCGAGGCGCTGCTCGCGGCCGACGCCAGCCAGCCGGCCAAGCAAGCGCCGCGCCCGGCCAACGATGCTGCGACCAACGGCGCGGCCACCCTGCCCGAGGGCGGTGGAACGCTCGCCGAGCGCATCCGCGCCCTCCAGGCCCACGCCTCCCGCGCCCGCCAGCAGGGCGCTTAACCGGGCCGAAACCCGGCCTACCAGCGAGTGGGATGGCTTGCGATCGGTTTTCCGGCCCTCCGGCGCCTGGAAACTTGACACCTTCGCCCCGCACTTCTAAATCGCGGGCTCCAATGTGCCGGCCGGCCGCAAGTCCGGCCGCCTGCATGATGGTCCCGGGCGCATAGCTCAGCGGGAGAGCGTTCCCTTCACACGGGAGAGGTCCAAGGTTCGATCCCTTGTGCGCCCACCATTAATGCCTTGGAATCAGCCACTTAGCGACCCATTGTGCGCCACCATTAATGCCTTGGAATCAGCCACTTAGCGACCCGGTTCTCCGAGTATGTGCCCCAAAAAAGCTGGGGCACAACAGGGGCACGAAGCGAGCAATGATGGCGCGACGGCCTCGGAGCGGCTCGGCTGCTCATCGTGCAACCGTCCGATGTTCTCGCCACCCAACCGGTGTAGGCGACCTCGTTTGTCTCGATGCGCTCTTGTCTGCGACGTTCCTGCACTGTTTCTCTTTGCCCTTAGTGCTTCTCAGGCGGTGAGCGATCACTCTGCCGAGCAGCAGGACTTCGGCTGCGCGCCTAAAGAAAATCCCGCCAGCCACATAGGGCTGACGGGTTCTCGTTTGCCAGTGCGTATCCGCGGTACTCGTCACCCATCCGCGATGGCGCATCGTGCAGCCATAACGGTTGACGTTGGATTACCGCTCACGATCTTAGCGGCTTCGTTCGACGTCGTCCGTAAGACCGATGGCGACGGCAGACAAGTTGAAAGTATACACTTTCCGCCCCTCAAAAACCTCACCGAGCGGCGACGCAGGCCGCCGCGTAGTAGCTCGAAGCTCTTCAGAATCATGGACAGTCTCTGATTTGCGTTTGGGTTCTGCGAGCGCACGCAGCTGGCTGACCTCATCGGCCCGGATCTTCACTCGGGGGTCCCGGTGCCAGACATCTCGAATGCGGTTTTCGGACCAACTATCGAGCCTGCGGCTTAATCTGCGAAGCACAGCCTTCAGCGACTCGCCGGCATCGCTCGCCGCCAACTTTCGAAGAAGGTCTGCGGCCTCGAGCAGAAGATGAAGCCAAGCCAGGCGCGACTGGCCCAGCTGATCGCTCGCCGCAGAAATGTCCGGGCCATAAAGGTCCTCGTCGAGGCGGACTGCACTGGCGGAGGTGCTCAATGCCGACGCGACCAGGCACGAAACACCATGTGCCCATTTCGATTTTAAAAATGTGATCCTCAACAGAGCGAGGACGTGGTGGCGAGCTTCAGGCGGATCGGCAGTCCGTCTGGATGGGTAAGCGTGTGGGCGCTCGACTGGATGAGGATTGTCTCCAATTGGAGACAAAATTACCGAGGGGGGATCGTCAGCCATACCGCGATCACCGGCATCCTAAGTACCTCGCAGATTATCGATTCCTAGTAGCTCGGTCGGAGAGCAAGCTACTGCGTGTCGTGGGCATGGAAACGAAGAACCCGATTCGCTGCGGGGCGTTTTTGCCCGCCCGCCCCCGATGTGCACGCCACCGGGATTTTACTTCCGCAACTATCTAATAACTATGAAGAATCCCGCCCGTCTTTGACCGCGAGTGTTGCATGCCGGCTACAGCAACGTAGAGGCGAACGACGTACTCTTAATCGGGCCCGGAGCCAAACGCATCCGATTCATTGAACTCGTATTTCTGGGGAGACACTCGCATGAAAAGGCTTTTAGCGGCTGCAGCCGGAACACTAACTCTGGGGCTGGTCGCTCCCGCCAGTGCGGCGGATCTGGCCGCGCGGCCATATACGAAGGCGCCTCCGATGATTGCTGCTGTTTACGACTGGAGCGGCTTTTACATCGGCATCAACGGCGGCGGCGGTTCAAGCCACAAGTGCTGGGATTTTGTGGATGCAGCCGGCATTTTCGGTGTCCCAGGCGCTCTGGTCGGCGAGGGTTGCCACAATGCTGTCGGGGGCACGGTCGGTGGCCAGATTGGCTATCGCTGGCAGTCGGCAAATTGGGTGTTCGGTTTCGAAGGCCAAGGCAACTGGGCTGACTTCAGAGGCGACAACACGAGCTTGGCGTTTGGCACTGATCGCAATCGCTCTCGCATCGACTCTTTTGGTCTGATTACCGGGCAGGTCGGTTACGCATGGAACAATGTTTTGTTCTACGTCAAGGGCGGCGCCGCGGTCGTCGGCGACAAGTATGATGTGTTTGATATTCCGACTGGCGCGCTCTTGTCGTCGGCGCGTGAAACCCGTTGGGGTGGCACCGTTGGCGCGGGTCTCGAGTATGGCTTTGCTCCGAACTGGTCGGTTGGCATCGAGTACAACCACATCTTCCTGGGCGATCGCACGATCGACTTCACCACGCCGGCTGGAGCCTTCGCAGGTAGCGACCGCATCCGCCAAGACGTTGACATCGGCTTGGTCCGCCTGAACTACAAGTTCGGCGGTCCGACGATCGCGAGGTACTGAGCAGCTTCATAAAAGAACAGGGGCCGGCTCTTAGAGCCGGCCATCTTCTTTGGAAGGCTCGAATGACAAAGACCTTCAGGCCAAACGTCCCTTCGCAGCTCGCCGTGAGCTCAACGAGGCACTCGCTTCGGGTGAACCTCACACAATTTGCGGAGCATCGGGCAGGCACTCAGACATTTCAACATTTCAGAACTCTCAAAAAAAACTGGACTGCAGCGTACAAGCATCTATCGCGCGTTCGGCGACCAACGGCTTCCGAATTTTTCAACAATTCTCAGTGTGCTCACCGCCATGGGCTTGCAGATCAAACTAGTTCCACGCACTGGCGGCAAGGGAGCGTCGAGGACATGATCAGGGCTCTCCAAAACAAGTTCAATCTCGACTGACGCGAGCCCGTTTCGGGAGAGCAAAAGCCCCGCCGGTTCGCGCTAGCGGGCCTGTGTGCTAGCAACTTGGCGTGCCGCGCGGATCGTGCGGAACGTCGCGGCACCGGCCGCAGGAGCTGTCATAAGGTAGCACCTGCGGCCTACATATCCGCGGGGGCTCGGACGCCGCCGCACCTGATGGAAGCCCGTTGTTCTCGTTTTGCGGAATGTTCTCATGCTGCCTCGGGTACTGGCCTGTTTCCGAGCGCGGTGGCCTAGTTTGAAAATCACAGTGGCCTGATTTGAGGAACCGGCCCGGAACTTTCGCGTTTGTTACGTCATGGAGGAAGGCCATGGGAGCGCGCCGCCGATTTAGCCAGTCTTCGCCCTTGGAAGAACGACTTGCCGAAGAAGCGAAAAGCCTACGCGAGCAAGCCAAGAAGCTCCCGCATGGACCGCAGCGGGAAGCCTTACTGCGTAGAGCCCGACAAAACGAGGTTGGCGCTCACATGACCGAATGGCTTATGTCGCCCGGCTTGCAGCCGCCGGAGTAAAGCGTAAGATTCAGGTGATTTGCGAAACCAAATGGGGGGCAGCGTGACGGCGCCAGACCTCGTTTTCATAATCACCATGGTTGGATTGGGCGCTCTATCCACGGTCCTCGCGTATATGCTGGTGCTGAGCCTCTAAGGCGCCCGTAAATCTCCGAAATGGACAGAGAGTAACGCCGCCTCAGTTGGCGGGCCTGTTCTGCGGGTGCAGGTTCGCGCTGGCGGGCCTATCACGTCGTGCTCAAAGGTGACGCCCTCGGGATCGTTCTCATCGAGCCATGCCTGCGCAACCTCTTCGGTCGCGAAGACCTTCAGAACCTCGCCCTGATCGTAAGTCCAAACGGTCATAATTCGCGCTCCGGGACGTCCGCTCTTGGTCTTGGATGCACGCGCGCGTCAACCAGGACCTCCGTGATGGCGTCGCGGAGGCTGTCCCGATCAAGGATCTGGATTTCAATGGTGGTTGCCGCGTCGCGCTCGCGCGTGAGATAGTCGGCCAGCGCCTTCATGGCGTCGTCGTAGCTCTGCTCGATCTGCTCGGCGGGGTGAGGCGAGCCATCTTCACGATCCTCCCGCGCTGGACTTCTTCTCCTCTTGCCGCTTCCATTTTTGGAGATAGCCCATGCGCGAGCTGGCACTGAACCGAAGAAGGCACTTCTCAGGGTTTGAGAATCGGCGATAGCGCCTATCGCGGAGATCTCGCAGGAAATCGCAAAGGCTGGCTCGCGCGAAGCACGACGGAAGTCGGCAGTGACGGCTCCGGAATAGGGGACGTGGAAAAGGTTTGCGACCGGATCGTGAACTGACAGAAACCGCTGAGTCTGACGGGACGATTTAAGCCGCTTTATGATCCGCTCGCGTCGCCGGGTCGGCGGGTGAGAATTCTCAGCGCGGTGGTTGAGAGCTTTGTGGTGGCGATGGTCGGTCGGTGTGAAAGCCCATCTCGCCCTTGCAGCGCCGTACGAACGGGGTTTGTACGCGATCATGACGCGCGGCGGCGTGGCGCCGAATTTCAAGGCCTTCTTGACAAGCCGCTGCGCAGCGCGCGAGTCTCTTCGGCGCTGGATTAAGACCTCGAGAACGAGCCCTTTCTGGTCAACAGCGCGCCAGAGCCAATGTTGTTCGGCCGCGTCGAGATAGCGATTTCGTTCAGATGCCATTTGTCGCCGCGCGCGGAGCGCGCTGGCGGATCCAAAAGGAGAACGCCTTGCCGAATTGGTTCCCCGCTGGCGCACGGTTTAATAGGTCACGACAATGCCGCGCGCCGCCAGCATTTCCTCGACCATGCGCGAGCTTAAGGAAACGGGAAATACATCCAAACGGCATAGCAGATCCCTTCCAGTGGGAAACCATGACGGCGAAAAAGAACCCCGGGCGGTTGGCATGCCGCTCGTCTGCCCGCTCGGCCGCTCCAATTCGTTAATTTGACCGTGCCTTCTGCCCTCAACCCTCGGCTGCTCCGTCCTGTCAACGCCATGCAGCTGAAGCACTACACTCTTCACGTCTTCAAACCGATGCGAACAATTGTTTTCGCGGGCGTCTCCTTTCTTTGAGGTCAGCGACGACTCCTCATCTTGCCCCCGGAGTAGCGGAAAGGGCCGTCCACCCCAGCACGAGAGCCCGGTGCGGCTGGCCCGCACGCGTTTGGCCCTTTACACCGCATTTTGGTGCTCCGGGCCGGGAAGCCCAATCGTTGTGGGGCGCTAAGCACGGCGCCGCAGACACTTACCGAAGCGATCGGCGATGGGATCTCGAACACAAATGCGCAAAACTGCTTCATTCACGATCTGAAGCATAGCCGGGTCTTAGGCTATTCGGACCCGGCCATCGCAAGCGCGGCGACAAGCGCCGCGATGCTGTTTTTCAAGCGAAAGGAAGTCGGGGTCTCCACGCTCGCGATCGAATTTCAGTCGGACCCCGTTGTCGATCTGTTCGAGGAGCCCGCGCCGGCTTCGAGTTCATCGAGGATTTCCTCTCGGTGGCGGTCTGCTTGATGGTGTCACCACAGCGACGCTCTGGCGCGAGACACTCAGGTAACTACATCCTGAGGCGCGCGAACTGCATCGACGCGTGCTCCGCCTCGGGAAGGGAGTAGCCTGAGGCGATGCTCAACAACGACTTACAGAACGCAGGCGTGAGCTTGCCGCGGTGGATCACGACGTTCTCGTGCCCCTTGGCGGCTTGAGCGCTCTGCCATTGCCGATTGTAGCCGCGCTGTTCATGGGACTTCACGTGGCAAGCGGCGAAGTCGGCGACGCCCAGCGTGGCCAACTGCGAGGCACGTACCGGCAGCTTGGTATGGATGTGCACCCACATCGGATTTGGCGTCCTACCACTGCGCAGCGCCTTGGGCTGCAGCTCGATCTCGAACAGCGTCGCTGGCTCGATCTTCTTCAAGGCTTGGGGTGAATACACAGACGCAAGTTCTTCGGCCGCCCGCAACTGTTCAAGGTACTTCTGCGACGGAAACGCATAGGTCTTCATGCAATCGATCGTGATCCCCGCCTTTTGCGCGTTCACTGAGTTTGCCTGTCCCTGAACCTCGGACAACATCGCCTTAAGCCGGACTATTTTGTTGTGCACTTCGGTCAATTGCGCAGGCTTGAGTAGGCCACGTCGGCGGGGCTCCTCCAGCGCGGCTACACAGGTCTTAATCTCGGTGGCCTGCGTCTGCAGGCGCTTAAGGACGAGATCCACGACGTGGTCGGCGTCCTCGGGCTTCATCTGGCGCGCTTGCGAGACGGCGCTTTGCTGAGCCGGCAGATCGAACTGCAGCAGCTCGTCCAATCGCTTGAGTAATCCCGTCAGTGCGTTCCTGGAGGGCGGAGCCTGCCACATCGCCAGGTGCCCGGTCGCCGATGATGACGCCCTCGCGCGTGCCTCCTCCGCACTCGCGAGTTTCTTCGTACCCAGATCCGAGAGTACGATAACCGTGGCAGCGTCGGGCCTGGCGAGCTGCGGCTCGCGCAGCCCGGCCGTCGAACTCCGCTCGCCTGCGGCCGGTGCGCGCTTGCCTTTCCCCTTCCTACGCGCCGCGTGGCTCTCAGCCGCTAAGTCGGTCTTTTCCGATATCGCAGTCTGGGCAGGCGGCTCCACTTGCGTCTTTGGCTGCACTGCCAATAGTCGCGTGACTTGATGCGCGGTGACCCATGCACCTTCCATGATCTGGTCCAACTGTTCCAATAGAAGGTCGGCATCCGTTCCAGCATCCCTTAGCGTGGCACCGATGCGTTCCACCCCTGAGGCCAATTCCGAATGCCGTTCCATGACTCCTTCCAGAACGGTGCAGTGCTCTGCGTCGAGTGGCTCTCCGTGCTCGTTCAGAACGGCTTTGTACGTCGAGTTGAATGCCGGAAAAGCATCCTGGATATAGGTCCCGAGCAGACGCACCCGCCCGTTCTCATCCATGAGGGCGTCCCTCACGGTTGGTTCAAACGTGCTCGCCTGAGACTCAATCAGAAGCTTCGCGAGCTTAATCCGCGCTTCCAGATACAAGCACCCATCATAAAGTGCCGAGCCGGTATGCAGGCGTAGTGCGGCCTCGATGGGCTTCCGCATCTCGGGCGTCGTGCTTGGCAACTTGGCAGTGGTCTCGCAGACGGACACCATCCGTTCCGAGCGTAACAGCTTCTTTCCCCACCACTCGATGACAGGCACATGGTCCTTCACCATACTGGAAGCCACTCGGCTCAACTGGTCGGGTGTAGCGTTGGATTTGATCCGCTGGAACAGGTCTGCCGAATTCTTTCTGCGCTCTTGCAAGTCGGAGATAATCGCTCTGCCCACAATCTTGCCTTGACGCCCCGCATCGAGCACGGCAGAGCAGCATTGACGGGCCTTAGCGTCGGACAGAATGATCGGCGCGACGGCCGGGCGCAGGCTCGCGTAGTACTCCAGAACTGCCGAGCCTGCTTTGACGAACCGATCGGCCAGCTCTAGCGCCTCCTTCGAGTTCTGGGCTTGCATGCCCGCATTACCGCAAGCGGCAAGTTCCTCACGCAGGCGGTCCATGTGTCGCCTTGCTGCGTTGATTTCTTCCTCTGACGAGGAAATGGAGACTGCCACACCGGAAGTTGGCTGGCTGGCGACCGGCGCCGTGTCTCCACCCTCCGACACTGAGGTAAAGCCGCGCCGCCGCGCAGTGACTGCACGTGGCGCAGCGGCTGCACGTGCCGCAGCGCCTAGGATTCGATCTGGGCCAACGGAGGGACCGGAAGACCTGTCGCCAAGGGCATCGTCGGCACCGCGCGCCGTGCTAGCGGAGGGCGTCCCTCTATCTTGGGGCCCAGAGCGCATCCGCTCCACAACGGAATCGAACGATTGACTGCCTTCCCCAGGGGCTAGACTTGAGTGCGAGCGTGAACTGCTCGATCCGGCTCCAGCATCTCCAGTGCGCGATCTTCCAGATCGGCCAATGCCCGTCATATTCCATCTCCAATCAAGTCGAGAATGCGCAGCCTGTCTGGATAGACAGGCTGGCTGACGAGTAGCTGACGAAGGGCGTTTTTCCGGTTGCACAGGAAACCCACACCGCCGTGGATCGTGGTCGAGTAGCTCGGCCATTTGGCGTTGCCCCCACACATCCGGGCAGACGGCTTTGGCGAGTAGGCCGGCGGAATCTCACCGCCGGCCTCTCAAGGATCCCAGCGTGAGACTCTCGCGTCACTAGGCTCCCATCAGGCGAACGAGCCGCGTATGCCGATCTTCCATTGTGCGAACAACCCGGGACGTTCGCGAGATAGTCGTTCGAGAACGCGGCCGGTCTTGGCCTTGCGACCCCATAAAGCGTTTGAACTTCCGCATCATCCAAGCCTCGATTGTCTGATTGACGTATCGAAGGATTGACCCAGAGGCGCCCGCCTGAATCGACCGTAATACACAATCCCCCGCAGGAGGGGATTGAGCTGCCGAGCGATGTCAGCCATTGACACATGGGTCCGTTTTCGGAGGTTAAATCCCGGATTGCCGCCCGCATAAACTTCAGCGCCGAAGCGCTGAGCCGAGGCAGAAAACTGCAAAACACCGAGGCGTTTTGAGAGCTCTTTGCCTGTCGCGGCCGGAAGCAGTAGCCGAGGAAGTCAAACTTGACGTTCGAAACCGGGCATATGTCACGCGCGAGGAGCACGTCCGGCGCGAGCGCTTCCTTCAAGTTCACTTCTGAACCGGCCCCTGCAATAGCGAAATACCAGTCGGTCCCAGCCCGCTCTTATCATTCGAATCGTCTTGTCCCACAGGCAATCTTCGAACAGCGCGCTCCAGGTAATACGACGGATCATCGTCAGACGAATCCGTCTCGCAGCTCTCTTGACTATCGCTATCCTCGACTTTGGAAAGATACTTTGTAGGCCTGTCTACTCGGTGCCACTGGTCGTTCTCGTTCTTCGTCCACACTTTTGGATGCTGTTGAGGATCAAGCACCCAGTTATTGCGACCCACGAACAAAACCCATTTCCGCTAGATGGGGTTCCATACCTCCTACGCCAGGACGTGATAAGACCAGCGGATGATCGCCGTCCATTCGCAGTTCATGCTCCAGCAGGATATCGCCCGCGTTCTCGGCGAGCGGATAAGTAACGCGTAGGTCTACCACGGACGTGATATCGTTACGCCCGAACTGTTGGCGAAAATGGTCTCCCTTGATCCGGACCGAGCCTCCGGCTCCTAAAAACCCTACAGTTTCGTTACCCAACCTGATAGCTGAAAAATCGCGCGGGCTTATCCGGATCATCGTAAGTACTGGAATAGCCTCCTCCCACCGACAGTTGCAGCCCGCTCGGCTTTCTCCGATCAAAATCCGAGTACTCGTGCGGGTTACTGGCGATGTGCATGATTTCACTGGACAAGAATCTCTTCACTTTGCGCATGAAAGATTCTCAGTCGACGATCTTGATAATGGGCGGATTGGAACGCAGGGAGTATGGCGTCGCGCCCGCCGACGACGACCCACCTCGCTCCAGGCCGGCAACCGCTTCCGCAAAACGGAGCCACCGATTCTGCCATACATCAGATCGCTCCCGGTCGGCAAGATGCACGCGATTGAGTCGTGCCGCGACAAGCTTTGCCGAGGAGGATATACAACCTAGCTGACCACAACCTGACCAAAGCATCTGTCCGCACTCCGATGCGACTGCCAAGCACTCTGCGGAAGACTTATTGGCCGTCAAGCTCTCTAGGATCGGGGCGCTTCGGCTGAGACGGAACAACTTGCTGACGCGCGGTCATGCACCATGCGATTCCGGAGCAAGTCGCCCACCGATTCCGAGATGATGCACCATTCTGATCAGACGTAGAATGACAACAACATTTTTTCCCGCGTCCGGATGGAGCAGAACCGACATTGCTTGGCGAGTGACCATCACGTGGGTTTGCTAGTCCAGAAGAGTCGGCGCCCAATGTGAGCCTTGCAGGAAGACGCCGCCATGCAAATCACCAAAATTATCGCTCGCCCCACCAAATTGCCAGCGACAGATTGCGTTCGGTCATCAGGGCATCAGGTGCGGCTAGGAGACTGAGACACAGACCT
Organism: Bradyrhizobium sp. 147; assembly: GCF_023073935.1. Classification (NCBI taxonomy): domain Bacteria; kingdom Pseudomonadati; phylum Pseudomonadota; class Alphaproteobacteria; order Hyphomicrobiales; family Nitrobacteraceae; genus Bradyrhizobium; species Bradyrhizobium sp. 147. Next base: position 14,526 of record NZ_JADPKL010000025.1, read on the forward strand.
CAGACGTGTTGTCACTATCCAGGATGCGAATGCAATCCATCCAAAGAATTGATTTCACACTTCATGTGCTGCCGGGTAGGGAAAGCGCCGTGCATCACGCAACATGGTAGGTTTGCTGTCGGTAAAGCTGCGATGAGTACGTGATCATGGACGCCGCGATCGGATTGTAGGCACGGTTTTGCCCGGTGCGGCCAACTTCATGTCACCCCCCGTCTTTGGATTGTGCGGCCGTTGAGCAGTTCATTCCGCAGCGTCTCGGTGATTTTATAAAAGTTCGAAAAAGGAAGGCGCGGCAGGACGGCCTCGTTATGGCGTTCTCCAGCTGAGCGTAGCCGCGCTTGGCCATCACTGTCGCTCCAGTGATCGGAGCACGAAGGAGACTCACCTTCCAGGCCGAATGAGGAAGTTCGTTGCTCAAGCACGGAACGTCTGCCGGCGTGTGAGGCTTTGCAAATTGAGGGCCGCGATGCAAATTGCCTATCATCGCTGCTCCCCATCAAACCTGCGGCCGTGCGGCTGCGCTCGCCATCGGGAGCATCGATCGTGATGAGGAGATTTAGATCCAGACCATGGAACGGCATTGTCACTGCTCCGCCATGTGAATGCATCGATCCAAACCATCGATTTCACCAATCAATGTGTTCTCGGCAATCATCTCGGCCTCAGGATCTCGGCGACAACTACCGGGATTGTTCCGGCGCTGAGCGGGGTGCTGCCCGCCTATCGATGCATTTGATTGATTGCCGCCTATGTCCCGGTGGCGAGAGCACATTCGACGTCACCAAGATGCATGCGCGCCACGTGAGACAGTGAACAACGCCAGTCGAGCTTACAATGGAATCCCGATCCAGTATGCGATTCGCCAGCACCGCTGCTCTTCGTCTATTCCGGATTCCAACGCTTACGCGGAGGCCGGACTGTTCAATTCCGCGCATGCTCGAACCTGACGTGGTGGGTGTCTTGGCGTGACTTAATAGGAGGTCGCGGAATGCGAACGCTACTCGTTGATCATGAGACAGACCCAGCGCGCGTTGTACAAGAAGCGCTCTCCGATTGCGGTTTTGCCGTTGACGTAGCGTGCACCCTGGACGAGGCGGCCGCCGCTTTTTGTTGCGCCAGCTATGACATTCTCTTGCTCGAGTTGGTTCTACCGGATGGGGACGGCTTGGATTGGCTGAAGCAGTTGAGACGTGACGGACATTCGATGCCTGCCGTGATGATGAGTAACTTCAACGAGCTCGGTAGGCGCATAGCGCTATTTAATGGCGGTGCGGACGACTTCCTGCCCAAGCCCGTATCTACTGATGAACTCATCGCACGGATGCGCGCTACTCTGCGCCGATCAACGCAAATGATGGCCCCCATCGTTACCTTTGGCAATCTGCGATTCGATTCGATCGGTCGGCAAGCGTCGGTCAATGGTCGACCGCTGAAGATTGCCCGCCGCGAGGTGTGCATTCTCGAACATCTGCTCAGCCGCGCCGGCCGCACCGTGGCTCGCGCGTCATTGCAGGATAGCCTCTATGCATTTGACGACGAGGTCTCCACCAATGCGCTTGAGGTCGGAATCTATCGTTTGCGCGGTCATTTGAGTCAGTCCGGTGCGTCGCTACGGATCAAAACCGCGCGCGGGATCGGCTACGTCCTTGAATTGAAATGCGCGGCATCGACCGCGCAGCCAATCGAACTTGAAAGAAACGACCATCTTGAGCATCATTCTTGACAAGCATGCCGGCGTCACTCGAAGATCGATCGCAGCCAACGGCCTTTCGTCCACCTTTCTTCCTTGTCTTTCGCAGCTTTTGTGCGTGGTCGTCCTGCTATTCCCGGCTGCTGCCGTAGCTCAGATCAAGCGGGATGATGGAGGTGGGCCGCAGCGTACGGCTGCCGACGGCATTAGCGGAACGCTGACCCTTTCCTCTTCGCTGGGTAAGACGATTCATCTGCCAGCGCCAGCTGCGAGCATCTTTATCGCAGATCCTACGGTCGCGGACTATCAGGCACCTTCGAACAAGACCATCTTCGTTTTCGGCAAAAAATCCGGGCGGACCACCTTGTTCGCACTGAACGAGGGCGGGGAGGCTCTCGCTGAACTGCGTGTTGTCGTCACGCAACCGATCGAGGATCTGCGCGCCACGCTGAAAGCCCAGGTCGGCGACTATCCCATCCAGGTAAGCTACACCCCGCGCGGGGCCATCCTTAGCGGTACGGCGCCCAATGCGGAGATCGTCGACATAGCGATGAAAGTGACCGAGCAGTTTCTTGGGTCTGGTGCGCTCGTCGTCAACAAGATTCAGGTGGCGGGGTCATTGCAGGTGAATCTGAGCGTGCGGGTGGCGGAGGTCTCCCGGAGCGCCATGAAGGAGCTCGGCGTCAACCTCTCCGCTTCCGGTCAAGCTGGCCCTTTCACTCTCGGCATGGTCAGTGGCAGTGGTGGTGGATACGGCGCGGCGCAGGGCGGCGGTACGGCGAAGATAGGAGTCAACACTGGCCATGTGAACGTCAGCGCTATGCTCGATGCACTGGCTCACGAGCGCCTCGCTTCCGTACTTGCTGAACCGAACCTCACCGCAATGTCAGGCGAATCCGCCAGCTTCCTCGCCGGCGGCGAATTTCCCATTCCGGTGTTGCAGGACAATCGGCAGGTCTCTGTCGAGTTCCGTCACTTCGGCGTCAGCCTGGAGTTTGTACCGACCGTTCTCAGTAACAATCAGATCAATATCCGCGTGAAGCCTGAAGTCAGCGAACTATCGTCACAAGGTGCTGTCAACATCAACGGCATCTCCGTGCCGGCTCTCTCCACCCGGCGTGCGAACACGGTTGTCGAGCTCGCCAGCGGCCAAAGCTTTGCAATTGGTGGGCTTATCCGGCGCAACTTCAGCACTGAGATCACGACTTTCCCCTGGCTCGGCGACGTTCCGATACTTGGTGCGCTATTTCGCTCATCGTCATTTCAACAGGATGAGACGGAACTCGTGATCATCGTCACGCCTTACGTCGTGCGGCCAAGATCGAACTCGAAGCAGATGAGTGCGCCCACCGACCGCATCGCTCCGCCCTCAGACCTCGCGCGCAGTCTGACGAACACATTGGCAACGCGCTCGCCTGTTCGCAGTGCTCCCCCGATAAGCGTACCAGGCGCGACAAGGGGCACCGGCCACATCATCGAATGAGGATCGACCAATGAGATTACGATTCGTGCGCCCCCTCATCGGTCTGACGGCCAGTCTAGGTGGCTGCGCTAGCACCGCGCCGACCTACCTCGAGCCGACCGCGCAAGCGATCCTGGTTGAACAGGAGAAGAACGTCTTACTGTTACAGACCCTTGGAGGGCCCGAACGGCAGCGTCTGCGTTATTTCATAGCAAGTACCGGTCGCGGTCGGTATGACGCGCTGCATCTTGATATCGTCGGCTCACGTCGGCTCGGGGCGCAGATAGCAGCTGAGGCCCGCGCAATGGGCGTCGACGCTCTCAACATCCGCCTGTACAGTCCATTCATCGATAGGCGTGATGGCTCTTCCGCCCGAATCGAGGCGATTACGTACGAGGCGCGCCCTCCCGTTTGTCCGTCGATTGCGATCGTCGGCCCTTCAGTGAACGACAATTCTTTCGATCCGACGCTTGGCTGCTCGATCCGCAACAACTTGGCCGGCATGGTCAACGATCCGCGCGACTTGATTGACAATCAGGCCGTTGTGCCGAGTGATGGCAATCGTGCGGCCATTCCCGTTGCCACATACAAAACCTTCGCGACCGGCAATAACAGCAACTTGGGTATAGCTAACAACAAGCTGCCATCAGATCCCACGTCTGCCGGCACCCAGACCGTGCAGCCGTCTCGATAGCGAGAACATCAGTCATTCGATGCGACCTCATTCACAACACGAACTAGACTTGGCCGGCGGCAAAGAGTGCTTTTGCGACAGCCTCGAAATACTGGACAGGAATGGAATTGCCAAGGCTAGCGTTGCAGATTAGCTCACGGACCAGGACGTGATCATCGACGATACTGAGACGAAGGCGCCTCGCTTCATCAAAGAGCCGTGAAGCCGCCTCCCCATCGCCGCGGCAAACCAGGACCGGGACGCCCGTTTCGCCACGGATGTAGCGTACCCCGACCAGCAGCTCGCGCCCAGTCAAGATCAATGTCGCGCGACGCACGCCGAGTGGAGACTCGCTCGCCTGCTCCCGCCGAAGGCGTCGGTGTTCGCGTTTCACCTCCGGACTGCCTTGCTGCTCCTTGTCCTCGCGCTTCATATCGCTCTTAGTCATGCGCATGCCGCGCAAAAACAACCAGCGCTGGACGAGGAGATCGACCAATCCGCCGATCAGAAATGCACCACTTGCAATCCCGATCAACAGTTTCACTTGAATGAACACGAACTCGAAGCAGCCCGTGCCGCAAACCGGCAGATAGACCAGTGTCTTCCACGCGCCGACAACGACGAGGACAAAGATCGCGCCGAGGCAGAAGACCTTGACCAAGGTCTTCCCAAGCTCGATGAGCGAACGCAAAGAGGCGATGCGCTTCAGTCCGTTGATGGGATCAATGTTCTCGAATTTCGGCTTCATCGGCTCGGAGGAGAACACTAGTCCACCATTGGCCAGGACCGTCGTCAGAATTGCGCAGATGACCATACTCCCAAGAAGCGGGCCAACAATTCTCAGTGCAAGTTCGGGCAAGACGCCGAGCGCAAGATCGACCGCAATATTGAACGGCTTATCAAGCAGCTTGTCAGTCAGCATGAGCGCTTCACGACATTTGTCGTAGATGGAACTCGCTTCTATCCAGAGATAGCCGAGACCGGCGCAAGCGCTGAGGGCCCTGACTAGATCCGTGCTATGCGGAACCATGCCTTTCTTGCGCGAATCGCTTAGCTTCTTTTCAGTGGGGGCGAGCGTTTTCTCTTCGCTCGTGTCGCTCACTTCAGTTTCCTTTCAAGCCTCTCCAGCTCTCGGCTCGACTGTATGATTTCGGATTGCATGTATTCGATGAGATAGATCGTATAAGTGACCATGACGATCGCAAAGCCTATATTCTTGATCGTCAACGATAGGTCCCGCGGGTTGAATTGCGGCGCAAAGCGCCCGAGCAGGAGCGCGGATATGTCGGCCAGCAAGAGGAACGCTACCACAGGTCCAGAGACCAGGACGGCGGTACGTATGATGCTGTCGAGCACGCCCCACAACTCCAGTGTCCCTTGCATGCTCAGCGTGGGTCCAAGCTGATAAGCCGGCCAAACCAGATAGCTGCCGTAAAGCCCACTGATCATGGTTTGCAGCCCGCCCGTGACGACGAAGATCGTGATCGCGGTGGTACCGATAAGCAGTCCCGTCGCCGAAGCCTGACTGCGTGTCGCGGGATCCGCGGGAGTGACTACGCTGCTGATGCCCCGTTGCGTGTCGATGAACTCGCCGACGGCCTGAAGACTCCAGAGGGGAATACTGAGCAGGGCGCCGATCAGCAGGCCGACACACGTCTCCTTAAGACCGAGTAGCGGGATCTTGAGCAGACGGGTGTCCGGATCTAGCTCCTTCAGCCCATCGGCGATGTGCGCCAAGTATGGTAGTTCGAGTGCAACGGCCAGGCAACCGCGGATCAGGCCGCCGATCTGCGGACGCGTAAATACCGGAAGCACCAGCATAATGCCCACGGGGCGGGCCGCACCAAGGCTGGCAGCAACGACGAGTTCGATGGTTGCCTGGATCAGACTTTGCGTGTTGGTGGTTGACAGATCATACATGACGGGCGGCTGCTAGTAGCCGGTCGTGAGCGCGGGAAAATCAGTGAAGATCTGCTTGGCTTGTTCGATGAGCGGGGCGCTCAGCACCGGAGCAAACAAACCTATAATCCCAACAATAACCAAAAGCTTCACAGTCAGTGGCAATGTCTGATCCTGGATCTGCGTTGCCGCCTGGATGATGCCGATGACGGTTTCGGCGACCGCCGCTGCAATGAGCGGCGGCAGAACCCAGGTCATGAAAAGCACCAGTGATCGGCTCATATAAGGGAGAATAGTGGCCTCATCCATGCTCACCCTCCAGGTGTTGTATAGCTCAGCACTAGCCCGTGCATAAGCCGCGACCAGCCGTCAATCGCCACGAATAGGAACAGCTTGAAAGGAACTGAGATCACTGTCGGAGACACCATTGACATGCCCATGGCCATCAGAATGGTCGTTACGATCAGATCGATAGTGATAAACGGAAGGTATAGCAAAAACCCGATTTCGAAGGCACGCTTGAGTTCTGAGATTAGAAAAGATGGGACGAGAATGACAAAATCATCGGCTGTGGCTCTGCCGCGCATCTCTTCCGGCCAGACACGTTCGGTCGAGGACAGGAAGAAGCCTCGCTGTTCTTCATTGGTGAAGTTCTTGAGATAGGCTCGCAGCGGCTCCTGTCCCTCTTTCGCAGCGGCTACCCAATCCTCGAGCGTTTGATAGCGGAGCTGCAGATCGGCGACTCGATTGTAGCTCTGCTCAAAGACGGGGGCGCTCGTGAAAGCGGTGAGCATCAATGCCGCGCCGTATAGAACGATGTTCGGTGGAATCGACTGGGTCCCAAGCGCATTGCGAACGAGGAAGAGAACGACAGATACCTTTACGAACGCCGTGGTCGTGACGACAGCGAAGACCAACAAGCCGAGCGCGGCCGTGACCGCAAGAAGCGGCAGTATTGCTGGTTCAATGTTAGTCATTTCCCGCTAACCCGCCACGCAGTCTAACGCCGAGCTCGTCCCCAATACGTACTATGTCGCCACTCCCGATACGTACGCCGTTTGCAAGGATATCGACCGGGCCATCGACCGGCCGGCCAAGTTCGAATACATATCCTTTGCTGATGCTTCTCAAGGCTCCCAGCGTGATGGGCCAGCGGCCGCATTCAAAGACAAGCGAAATCTCAATATCGTCGAGATCGGCTTCCGAAGGCGGCTGCTGTGAACCGGGTAGTGTCGTCATGTGCGCATACTCCAGAGGGCGCGGCCGCAAGCGAAACGGTCCGTGCAGGATCAGGTGGTTGCCAGTGACATCTGCCGCGGTCCATAACCGGCCCGCAGTGAGGATGATCTGACCGCGGGCGAATGGCATTACATCCGGCAACAAAGCGTCGCCCTTACGCGTTTTGCGAAGAAGCGAGGCTGACGCCCGGAGGGAGCCGACCTCTCCTGCAACTGTAACGGGTAACTGTGCGGGGACCTCACACAACTGTCGCGGCAATTGGCCGAGCAGCTTGCCTAAGGCGCGGAACGCCGGCGGTATCGGTCCATCAAGAGGCGAGAAAAGAAATAGGCGACCTTTGCCCCTGACCGGACCGTAGATGATGTCGAGTTCGATATAAGGCCCGTTCTTCTCGGCCTTTCCAACATGAAGGAGTCGCAGTTGCTGCTCTGTCTCAGTCTCCACGTGCGCGAGCAACGGTTCAAGTGCAAGTTCGAGAACCAGCGAACGACTTGGCTCGGAAAGTAAAGCTAGGCCACTCTGTACTGTCGAGATCAAGGCCTCGGCAAGCGCATGCGGTATCGACAACACGAGCTCATCATCGCCGAGGCCCCAAACGCAATCGAGCATCGACAGAGCCGGAGGTTCCTCCTGCCACACAAGTCGTTCCAATCGCACCGACAGCGGCTTGTCGCAAAGGTTACTCCGCGAAGAGGCGGAGGGCCGCACGTTTCTGTTGAGCCACGTTACGAGACTCTGCGTTAAACGCTGGGTTGGCTCGTACTTCGCGTATGCGTCCGCGCGAGTTGCAGGAGGCGGCTGTACAGGGCAGCGCATTTGCTTCCCAACTGGACTAGCTGTAATCAAATTGAACCGCCCGCCACCGGCATGGGCAAACCCCTCCCATGGCGAAGCAAGACTTCATCATCGGCCTCTAGCTCGGCTGTTACTTCCGAATGGGTATCGGCCGCACGCCGGACGTCGGTCTCGATTTGTCGCCATTTATGAGTCGCTGCGGAACGCTTCGCCCAGTGCGCACGCCTCTCGGATGCGGCTGTCTCGGCCTGCTTTTGAGCGATACGCGCCTCCTCAAGTGTGCGGCGTTTCGAGGTGATCTCGATCGCGAGCCTCTCAAGGGTGAGCTGGCAATGATCGAGTTCAACGACGGACAAGGTACCGGCCGACATCAACTGTTGGTAAACCTCCGCCTGGGCCTCTGTATGATGCTTTTCAGCAATTGCAAGTTCCTGCCATGCGTGCTCCGCGGCCGAGGTCGCGATATGAAGCTTGGCTTGCATATTGGACAACTCACTACGAGCACTACGCTCGCGCATATCCTTTACTTGCCGCAAGCTCGAAACGTGTATGCAACTCATGCGGTCAGATGGCACATCCATGTGACGGTTTCCTCAAAAGTGGACGCATCGTTTTCACCTTGGCGTAAAAACTCGCGCAGATCATCGATCGAAGCGACAGCTCGGTCCGTCAGCGGATCGCTGCCTTGCTTGTATTCACCAACCTTGATCAAAAATTCGGCCTCTGCATGACGGGAGATAAGATCACGGAAGAGGGATGCTGCCTTGCGATGCGGTGCAGATACGACGGCATCCATGACGCGGCTGCGGCTCGACAGTACATCGATGGCGGGGAAATGCGCCCGCGCCGCGAGAGAGCGTGAAAGAACGATATGACCATCGAGAATGCCACGCGTTTCCTCGGCGATTGGATCGCCCGTGCCGTCACCTTCCACAAGCACGGTATAGAAGGCCGTGATTGAGCCACGCTCACTCATACCAGCGCGCTCCAGCAAACCTGGCAACATTGCAAAGACAGAGGGAGGAAAGCCCCGGCGGGTCGGTGGCTCACCGGCAGCAAGCCCGATCTCGCGCATAGCGCGGCTAAATCGCGTCAATGAATCCATCATCAGAACGACGCGCAGGCCTTGATCGCGAAAATATTCGGCGAGCGCGGTTGCCGTATAAGCACATTGCGCCCGCTCCGTCGCTGAGCGATCGGAGGTCTCAACGACGACGACCGTGCGGCGGAGGGCAGTCTCCCCAAGATGCCGCTCGATGAATTCACGCACTTCGCGTCCACGCTCGCCTATCAGCGCAACCACGGTCACGTCAGCGACCGCGCCTTTTACGATCTGCGACAGTAACGTCGACTTGCCGCCACCAGGCTCTCCATAAATGCCGATGCGCTGGCCCTCGCCGCATGTCAGAAGACCATCCAAGGCGCGAACACCGAGTGGTAGAGGGCGATCGATGATGCACCTTGTCATTGGATTTGGCGCCTTGCCGCGCAGCGGACGCGTCTCCACGGTTTTGACTGCGCCCCTGCCATCGAGAGGACGGCCGAAGCTGTCGATCACCCGCCCAAGCAAATTGGGGCCGACCGGCACTTCGTGCATTCGGCCAGTGGCAACGACTTCTGCGCGGCCGGACATGCCTTGCAGGTCACCGATCGGCGTCAGCAACACGCCGTCCTGCAAGAGACCGATCACCTCGGCCTCAAGCGACCATCCGGTGCGCGGATCCTTGAGCACACAAACTTCTCCAATACGAGCATCCGGCAAAACTGCATGGATTAACGTGCCGAGCGCCCGCGTGATCCGCCCGCGTACGGCACGCGTGTCCACATGGCTTGCCGTAGTTCGCAGACGCGCCAGCGCCGCGTGCAGAGTCCCGTCTCCATCAGGACAGCTATGGTCTGGTCTCGGCGCCGTCACTATTCGTCTGCCTCATGATCTAAACCAAAGCCCAAACGCAGTGCGCGGAGCTGCGCGTCAAGTCCGAGATGGATATTGCCAAATTCGCTCCACAGCACGCATTCGTTCGCTGACAGCGCCGGGTCCGGAATAATTCGGACCGCCGGCCGGTCCTCCCGTCCGTCACAGGCAGCAAATTCGCGCGTAAGCGCATCAGCATCCATGGGGGACGCATGAAGGGACAGTTTCGCCCCGCCATATCTGTGCGAAATCGTGTGACGAACCGTCCTCACCAACATCTCGCCGGGATCGAAATCGCCCAGTAGATCAGTTACGATGTCCATCACGAGCGCTGACAGTTCCTCCTCCAAAACGGCCTTTCGTCGTGCCACTTCCGAGGCAGCCTGCGCCACCAGCTGTGCCATTTCCTCGGCGCCGGCCCTCACCCCCTCGGCATGGCCGCGCGCACGCTCCTTCTGAAAAGCTCTGCGCGTCCAGCCGCGAGCGCGCTTCAGATTTCGCTCGGCCACGGCACGCGCCTCGAGGGCGCTCTGCCAAATCTCGAGATCCCTCGCCTCTATGAGTGGCCCAAGCGGGCGGATGTGCGGAGCGACGGGCGGCGCAGTTTCGTCGGCTGTCATCCCGCTGGGGCCTCCCTCGTCAAATGGGCCAACACCGGTGAAAACAATTGGCCCGCGGCATCGCGGTGTTCAGTCCCCGGATTGTCGGCGGCCGTTCCGACAGCTAGGCGTAGAAGCACGCGGCGGCAATCAAGCGTTGACGCTTCATCGAGCCAAGCGCCGAGGCAGGCATGTCCATCGTCTTCAATCCCTAGCGCGAGTTCTTGAGGATCAGCAATTAATCTGGTCGAAACCGCATGCGCTGCATGTCGGATCCCGAAAGCCTGCACCTCGGTGCCGACGTGCTCGACCAGAACGGCGACATCATGCTTTGAAATCAGCCTTGTCAGCGAACGGGCATGCCAAATGCCGCCGGCGAGCAGGGCAGCCCTGCTCGGATCATGCCCGAGGAGAAGGTCTGGCCCGAAGTCACTTCCGTTCAAGCCCATTTCATCTTCAAGCAGCAACGCTTGCAGTCTTACCTGCAGCCTAGGACTCTTCTGCAGTCGCACCAAAGTCGCGGCCGAGAGGTTCGCGTCAAGACGCGCGGCAAGGCGGGTCGGATGAATCGTGGCAGCAAGCTTACGAATACCTACAGAGGCTAGTTTCAGCGGATCATGCCGCTCGGCAGACGGATTCGGTCTCGTCATGTCGGATACCACACTACGCCGCATTAGGCTTAATCGCTTTGCGAATCATCTCCATAGCAGAGACAGCCGAGCGCCCACCAACAGCGCTAACTTTCTGAGATGATTGCCTGCGCTGGCGCCCACGAGCGCTCAGCAAGACGCAGGACAGCACGCCGAATACAGACCCGCCGAGACCCATGCCAACCGCAACCAATGGCGTCGAAATGACTCCAGATGCTTGGACGAAACCAGCCGCAGCCGCCGGTCGCGGCTCTAGTGCGGGCCGCTCGACTGAGACGAAAACAACAGCCACCTTGTCATAGGATAAGCCCTCGATGCTGTTGGCGACGAGCATTTTAATCTGCGGCAGCAAGATTGAGAGATTTGCCCTCGAGTCATGTCGGATGAAAACCGACGCCGAAGATGGCGTGGTGTCACGTCGCAACAGGTCGTTCTTTGGCAGAACAACGTGGACGCGCGCCGAGAGGACACCATCGATATCACTGATCGTGCGAGATAATTCCTCGCTCAGCGCATAGACGTAACGGGCGCGCTCCTCGATTGGCGAAGCAATCAGACCCGCCGCGCTGAACACTTCGCCTAGACTCTTGAAAGCGTGGCGCGGCAACCCTTCGCCATTCAGCAGGTCGATTGCGGAAGCAATCTGAGTCTGCTCGACCTGGATCGTGATAGTCCCGTCCTTAGCAGCAACGCGGACCGCATCGACCCCGTTCTTGAGGAGGACCGCAAGCATCTCATTGGCCTCACGCTCCTGAACTTTCGTGTAGAGATCGGCTTTGCAACCAACCAGGGCAAGCAGGAGCGGCAGCAGAGCCAGAAGTTGAAGCCGCTTGCGGAATGGGCACGCCTGACCGCTTTCGCGATCGATTAAACCAATCATTCGCCCCACTCAGCCCGCCGATATCAGCTTATTCAGAGATGAACCGAGGCTACCGATGCCATTTGAAATGAGTGTTACCTGGATGACGCTGTCAGAAACATCCTTCAGATTCGCCAACATCGCCTCGAAGTCACCTGCGCCACTGGGGGCGCCCGGCACACCCGCTCCCGCTTTGCCCGGCTGCAGCAATAGGGGCTCCGACGTCGACCCGGTCTCCGCACCTTTTGGAACTGCATTGACCGGATACATCGCAGAAAGGTTCTGGAGGATGCGATCGCCCAGCGGGCTCGCCTGTGTTGTTGCACGCGATACCTCGGATATCGGCGGAACGGGCGCCGCTCCCGTTACTGGAGGCGCAAGGTCTGGAACCGAAGCCGCTTGCAAGAGGCTCTGCTGAAACTGGACCTGCTCGTCGACCGCTGTTGCCGAACAGGCCTTGGACAGGCCTTCTAGATTGTGAGAGATCGGCGCAGCGCCTAACATCATCATGGAAAGACTCGCTCTCATCGAGATGTGATACGACCAGCCGTTCAAGCCGATTAGCGGCTCAATGTCCTAGACAGGCCAGCTGACGACAAGCTGACGAGTTCGCCCGCAACATCGCCATCTAAAGATCACGTTTCGCGTTCACGTACCGAACGTACTCCTGTTAGTTTAAGTCAACGAGAACCATGAATGCTCATCCGATCCATAATCCCGCACGTTTTGAACGGAGTTCTGTGTGTCGCCGTTTTCGGCGGAACACAGATCGCGCGCGGCGCTCCCCTGTCGCTGCCCTCGACCCCTTATCGGTATACGGTTCTGGATCAGGAGCTTTCTGCCGCGCTGCAGGAATTCGGCAACAACCTCAATATTAAAGTCACCATCAGCGCCGAGGTGAAGGGTCGGATTCGCGGGCACATGCCGGACCTGCCACCGCGCGACTTCCTTGATCATCTGACTCAACTCTACAATCTTCAATGGTATTACGATGGGCTCGTGCTTTACGTCTCTACCGCAAAGGAAGCGCAAACTCGTCTGCTTGTCCTAACTTCAATCAGCTGCGACGCGCTCAAGGCAACCCTCGATGCGCTCGCCATTTCCGACGAACGCTACATCATGAGATCGGCTCCGGGAAATGGCCTAGTCCTTGCGTCCGGTCCACCACGCTTCATCGCACTCGTGGATCAGACGCTCAATGGTCTTGTGGCGGAGGCGCAGGCGCGACCTCGCTCCGTCGAGATGCCGTCCCGGGAATCTGTGCTGATGTTATATCGCGGCGCCTCCGCGACGATCGTTCGGGATGGGCGAACTGAAGGCCCGTACTCTTCAGACATGCCGCGCCAGGAGGGTGCCTTGCCTGCGCAAGGGCCGGGCCCAAGATGATACAGCTCAATCAGCCGTTACGCGGGTTGTGCAAGGAGCCTGGACCGATCGTCCGGTCAGACGCCGCACAAGCACGGCGAGACGTGCGTGCCGTAAATCGGCTCCAGAACACGAGAATTGCCGCTGCGCCACCTTGTCCACCAGTATCCGGATGTCCGGTGGTAGTGTGCGGGAGGTTCTGCAAAACCTGAGCGGCTGAAGCGGTCACAGTAAATCCGGTATTTGCGAAGATCACCGCCCATAGCGGAGCAAGGACCATCACGACCGTGACGAAGATTAGGACGGATGGCTCTGCCGTCAAACAGCTTATTGCGTCGGACAGGGATCCTGAAACCCCTGATCCAGGGTGCGGTGCAGGAAGCTATCGAAGCCGCGATGGCGGAGGCGCTGGGCGCGGCGAGGCGCGGCTGGGCTATCGCTCCGGCTACTATACCCGCTCGCTTATCACCCGGGGTGAAGGTGCCGCAGGACCGTCAGGGGCGGTTCTCGACCGAGCTTCAACGCTGTCAGCGCTCGGAGAAGGCACTGGTAGCGGCGCTGGCGTTCGGACATCAGTCTTGAATGCTCGCGGTTTTGCGACTGCACCACATTTTGCGGCTTGGACGGGGTTAACACCGAGGGCACAGTCGAGCGGCGGGAAAGAAAGGTTCGGGGCGGTATCAAAGCGTGGAAATCGGCAACTACGGACGCTCTTGATCCTTGGTGCGACCTCAATCATCAAGCTTGGCAAGCGAGGCTTGAAAGTCCCGCTCTGGATTCGGATCATGCTGCAAAGACGGCCGTCAAGCTCATAGCGGTGGCGTTCGCCAATAACTTGCGCGCACCATCTGGGCCTCGCTGTCAGAGGCGGCATCTATCATGCGCCGCCTGCAATGCTGAAAACCTAATCTTAAGAACTCTCCGGCGGAAGAAGAAAGCTGCCAAGGAGGCAAGGTGCAAATCTGGATGGACCCCGAATGACGACATTCCCGGTAGCAATCAGGACCGCCTGACTCACTGCGCTTCGAGCGCGAGAAATTGATTGGGCGATTGCTTCCGCGGATATCATCGTGGCCAGCGGCCAGGCGCCGCGTTTACAGGTCGAACATATGACCGCACCGTCGTCCCTTGTTCAACCAGAGAAAGATCTTGCAGCCCGGGCCGTTCCACATATGAGTCAGAGCCCCTTTTGGATGCCGATCGGGAGTCCCAGTCCAATGCCGATCGAGACCCGTGTCAGCCACGACGGGCTGGTGTGGATCAGTGGGAACTATTACAGCATACCCGACCATACGCGGCGCATTGTCGAGGTGCAGCAATTGCCCGATGTAATCCCATTCTCGATCAAGGCGCAATCGTTGCCGTCCATCCCGTTCTGGAGAAGGCCGCCGGCGAACTCGCGTCGCGCCCGAGCATCGACAGGCGGCCAACCGGTCCAGGTCGCGACCTGGCGTATCCGAAACCCTCGTCGATCGGGCCGGCGATCACATGCCAAGCCGGTCGCTGGGGTTTTACCAAGGTGTTGCAAACGGCTCCCCAATCGGAAGGCCGGCCATAACCATGCACGCGCAGCCGGCAGCGACCGACAACGTCAGGAAAGGCCTAGTCGCACTCAAGATGCCACGTGCGCTCAGAATGCTGGACACCACCTGCGGCGAATTGAAAGAGGGTGAGGTCACCTGGATTGAGGCGCTCGATCACGCATCGAGGAGCTGACGGTCCGCGACAGTCGCCGTGTCAGCACCGCGCTGAGAATGTCTCGCCTGACCACCGTCAAAACCCTCGCTGGCTTCGACTTCGCATCCAGCCCTCGCTCGATCGCAATCGCATTCTGGAGCTTGCCGAATTGAATTCATCTGCTTGCGACACCGGCAAGAGCCATCTCGCGACGGCACTCGCGGTCGAGGCCGTGAAGGCGGGAAAGAGCGTCGCGTTCGCCACGCTCGCGGACATCGTCATCACCACTTTGCGCGAGCACCTGCGGTTCCTCGCCCGCGCCTCCCTCCTTGTCGTCGACGAGATCGGTTACCTCCAGGTCGTACCTGGCGGCGGCAATCTGTCTTCCAGTTGGTGAACGCCCGCTATGACAAGGGCGCGGTGATCCTCACTTCGAACCGGCCACAGCAATTGCTTGATCGACTGCTTCACCACACAATTGTTATCAAAATCGAGGGATCGAGCTATCGGCTCCGCCAGCACGCCGCTCTCGTCCCGGAAAACGTCCGCTTGCCAACCCGCCGCAGCCCAAGCGCCGCGGCCGCCCGCCTGGAAGGACCAACGACGATTCCGATAGCGGCTGGTCCCGGAACCACAATCGCCGTCACCCAGGGAAATCTGGACATTCTCACGCAAAGTTCGCTGCCGTTGACAGATGTCCATGATCTCCGCCAGGTACAGCAGCCATCTGCAATCGAACGTAAGTGATGTCGGCGAGCCAGATCCGGTTCGCTGCTGCGGCCCTAAAGTTACGATCGATGAGGTTTGGCGCGATCGGCAGGCCATGACGGCTGTCGGCAACTCGGTGCGGCCGGGCCATGATGGCGCCGATACCGTGCCGATGCATTAGGCATTCGATCCGGCCCCGCTGGCGCCAAGTCCCTGTGCCCGCAGCGCGGCATGGACCCGTGGGTTGCCGTCCCCGCGCGCCGCTGTCCTGATGAACTCGAATGTCAGTAAAGAGCGCAGCATTGGTGGTCGTGCGTGCTCTGTCCGGACGCTCGCGCCAGGCGTCATAGCCGGCCCGCGAGACCTCGACCGCGGCCCACATCAGCCGCCGGGCAGGTATCGCGATGGTCCTCGATGAAGCGGAAGCTCGTGTCCGCGTTCCGGCAAAGATCGCGATCGACTTTTTAGAATGTCCCGCTCGATGGGCATCCGCTCGTTCTCCTCGGCAAACGGGCGATCTGGGGAGCCTGGTCCGCCGACATCGGCGCCGTCTGCGTGCTGTGGCGCCGCGTCGCCGATGCCGGCTCCTGCCGGAGCTTCTCAACGCAGCGCCGCAACACCGAACCGCGCAGACCGAGTTCCTTGCCAACGGTTCTGATCGATCGGCCACTCGACACCAGAAGCTTAGCCGCCTGTCGCTTGTACTCCTCGGTAAACAATCGACGTTGACGTACTTCCATTCGACGCGTCCTGGCTCTCTGAGCCTACTACAGGTGTCCACTCATTCGGAGGAGGTTCGCGTAGCTGCGCACCGTCAGCTTCTCGAAAGCTAAGCCTCCTAGGCAGAAGGTGTCGATCTGGGCCCGGCGTTAGCTGTTGGATCTGCCAAAGGAGAATCCGATGGATCCGTTCCACAATCTCGGCCAATTCGAGCCTCCGGATTTCGCCCGGACGGACTACGACGAGCTGCAACAGCTCCCAGTTGACCAAGCGGGGTTTCAACAGCACCTAAACGAGTTGCACCTGCGCGAGCGCCCGCCCCGCAATGCAAATCGTCGCGGCGACCCTTATCCTTATAATGTGTCGAACAGGGATGCGGACTGGTTGGACCACGGGGAAGGCATCTCGCGGTCGACGTGGAATCCGCCCACCGAATCTGAACAGGGGAGCAATCAGCATGTGCTTTTTGCGGCCGCAAGTCGCGGTGGCCAGTTGCCAGCCGGCAGTTTCAGTCCGGCGGACGTTTGGCACGGCCTGGATTCAGCGGTCCACTTGCCGACGCATAGTGTCGACCAGCAGGAGTATTCGTGGGCGAACGCCGATGATGATTGGCCAACGACCTCCACTGTTCCTTGGGAGCAACATCACGGGGGATCCTTCCTCGACCCGCGGCCATGGCTCGGCGATGGCAATACTTCAGAAGAAGGGCACTGGTTAGCCCCGGCAGAGGCGCAGTGGGTCCAAGCATTGAGCGACGGGCGGGTCTCCCCCGCCGCTGGCGGTCCGACGAACGTTGAAGGCCCCGTCCTCCAGCAATCGCAGCTTGATGAAATCCTGAACAGTTGGGCTGGCGAGGAGGAGCAGACAGAAGACGAGGACCGGCAAGAGGCGGTAAGACGAATCAAAGCCTGGGGAGAGGCCGGCGACGTCTATGCACGGCTGGAGCTACCATACCTGTGCCTAACGACCTTGCCCCCCGCCTTTCCGCCCGATCTCCGGACGCTCGACGTCAGCGAAAACGAGTTGATGCACCTACCCGACAACCTACCGGCCGAACTCCGGACGCTCGACGCCCGCGGCAATCGCATGACAAGCCTGCCTGAGACCTTGCCGGCGGCACTTCAGTTACTCGCCATCGGCAGCAATGAGCTAACCAGCCTGCCCGTAACACTTCCGGATGGCCTTCAGACACTCGCCGTCGCCAGCAACCGGTTGGCCAGCCTGCCTGAAACCCTGCCGGCCGAGCTCCAGCAGCTCGATGTTCGCAGTAACCGGCTGACCAGCCTGCCGGAGACCCTTCCGACCGGACTTCAGTTACTTGAGGTCGGCGGCAACAGGCTGACCAGCCTGCCCGACACTCTACCGCCCGAACTCCAAGAGCTCGAAGCCGACGGCAACTGGCTGACCCGCCTGCCCGACAGCCTCCCCGCCGAGCTCCAGTTGCTCTTCGTCCGTGACAACCGACTGACTAGCCTGCCCGAGACGCTCCCGCCTGAGCTCCAGAGGCTTCATGCCGGCGGCAACAGGCTGACCAGCTTGCCCGAGACCCTCCCGGCCGAGCTTCAGGTGCTCGAGGTGCGAGACAACCGGTTAGCCAGCCTGCCGGAGACCCTGCTAACGCAGCTAGATTCTGGGTGTATGGTTTATCTGGAGGATAATCCGCTGCCCGAGCGGGTGCAGACGAATCTGGCGACGGCCCTGAATGCGCGAGGCTATACCGGCCCTCGGGTCTTCTTCTCAATGGGCCGGGAACCGGCGGTGAATCATGAGCGGCCGCTGGCGCAGGCTGTGGCCGACTGGGTCGAGGGGGAGCCGGAGGTTCTGGCCGCCTGGCAGAACTTCGCTGACGAGGCGGGTGCGCCGGAATACGCGCGCTTCCTCGACAGGCTGCGGGACACCGTAAATTCTGGCAATCCCCAGTTCCGGCAGGCCGTGATTGAGGATCTGCGGCAGGCGGCGACCAGGCCGCAATTGCGCCAGCAGTACTTTCAGCTGGCTTTCGAAGCGAGCGAGAGCTGCGAGGATCGCATCACTTTAACCTGGAACGGCATGCAGACCGCACGCTTGAACGCTGAAGTCGAGGATGGCGCCTATGACAATCGGCTTGACGATCTCGTTCAGCAGGGCCGCGTCCTGTTCCGCCTGGACGCGCTCGAGCAGATCGCCAGGGAGAAGGTCAACTCGCTCCGCTTTGTCGATGAGATCGAAGTCTATCTGGCCTATCAGGTCAAGCTGCGCGAGCGGCTTGAGTTACGGCACATCGCCCCGGACATGCGCTTCTTCGGCGTGTCCTGGGTCACTGAGTACGACCTCAGCACGGCTGAGATGCGGGTGCGCGACGAGGAGGAGACGGGGTTGGCCGACTATCTGGCAACTCGGTGGCAACCCTGGGAGACGGTGCTGAGCCGGATCGCACCCGAACCCCATGCACAGATGCAGCATCGGCTGCTCGAGGCGATGGGGGAGGAGTTCGACAGCCGACTCCAGCAACGGCTCGCCGGTCATGAGCTAATCGGGAACAGCGATGCCGAGCGGCAGTTCGGAGCGCAGATCCGCGATGAGATCGTCCGCGAGATCAAGGGCGCGCTGACGCGTCAAGTGCTCGCGGACCATGCGCTTGAGCTGTGAAGCGGCCATCGCGTTGCAAGGAGCTGTCAATCCTGTTTTCACTCAGGCGTCGGCGCGTCATGGTCGGCTCCAGACGCCCGCGCGGAGGCGCGGAGGGACCATCTGTGAAAATGTAGTGCTCGGCCGGCACGATCTAACCGCACGGCGGCGCTCGATCTTTTTTCGAACGATTGCCGCGGCGGGCGCGCCCGGCAGCGGCGCAGGTGCTTCATCACCTTTCGCAACATCGACCGACTGCCGCCATCGTTTACGTAATCTGCCGCCAGGCAATCAGGCTATTCCATCCGGGGTGAGACGAGGACTGGTTGACTGGCTCATCGCATAGGCGTTCGGAACTTCCTTTGTACCTCCTGACGAGCCCAGCGGGTGCCGAGTCGCTCGGCGGCATAACGATGCGGCAAATCCCTGCATCACACCTGGTATCGGCCATGGCGTATGCAGGAAAACCCCAATCAGCCGATGAATTGGAGTTCACGCTGAGTGCTATGCCGGATAAAGCGTGACGTGAGACTTCCTGCCCACGAGCAAGCCAGGAGACGAACACAGGGATCTTACGAGCGGGTTTCGACACCCCTTTTCCAAGCACCAGGCTTGCCGCACGCAACGGGGCTAGCGCAAGAGAGGCGCGTCGCAAATCAAACTGTATCACATTTCTCTTATGCCCCAGCAGTTCCCTGCCGCACTTAGCACCCACGGGGGGTTCCCAAAAAGGCCCTGCTCACCTAGTTGGTAATCGAGACAACAGAACCACTACGTCCGCTACTATTAGCTATGCCGGGTCACTTCTGTAGGGCGGCACGCCAGCGCAGCGGGCGGGTGCTTGCATTGCGCGATATCGTGCACCGATCGTTGCGGACAACGTGATTTGGTCCGCGCAATCGGAATACGCTGCGCTGTCGCCATTGCTTGTATTGCAGTTGTGGCTCATCAAGCGTCCCACGTTGTCGAGTTAACGCATTTAGTCTTGAGCGCATATAAATCGCAGGTCCAGGCAGACGTTGGCGAGCACTCAATGCGAGGCACTTTCGCATCGACACGCAACACCGATCCGCTGCATTGATCTTCCGAGCATTTTTGCTTCAACGCGTCGCGCAAAGCTCCTGGTCAGGAGTCCGGCCGATCGCGCACTCAATGCGTTCGCGCATAGCTGGATCGATATCTCTGGCGCCGAGCAACTTTGGCGCCGGCGGCTCTTGCATTTGAAGAGCTGGTCTATCCCAGCTAGCGCAACTGCAGAGCCCCAGAGTAGCGAAGAGAGCCGAGCACGAAAGCAAACAAAATGAACCCAAGCGCCACCGCACTGCCTTACGAGGTGAATTCATGCGGTCCTTCTTGGATTGACTGCTGCGCCTGTGAATCGGCTGCAAGGAACGTGTTGCTGAGTTCCTCGGACGGCGCGTCGTCGTCCTTTGCAGCTGCGAGTGTAATGGATCCAACAGGCTGGATTGTGAAGTCCGAGGCAAGGTCCTGATAGGATAGAACAGCAAGATCGATCCCATTACGGGTGAGAAAGCCGCGGACAAAGCGTCGTATATCCATCGAAGCAAGGATAACGGGCCGGATCTGCCCCCGAACTACGTTCGAATGGATCTGACGCATTTTTGAGAGCAGCGCCTCGCTTTGCCCGTCGCTCAAAACCAGGTAGGGTCCTTTGGCAGTCTCTCGAACCGCGCTGCGCACGATATCCTCGGTTTGACGTTCGATGATAAAGACCGGAACGACGCGGTGTGCGTTGGCATACCGGTGGCAGATTTGCCGTCTCAGACCGGAGCGAACATGTTCCGTGAGCAAGACGACGTTTTGTTCACGTCCGCTCCATTCGGCCAATGCTTCCAAGACCAGCCGTGTGTTCCGGATCGGAATACCCTCCTCCAGGAGGCGCCGCAAGACGTCGGCTACTTTAGGGATCGGCGTCGTACGCAACACCTCCTTGACCAGATCGGAATATTCCGTCTCCATGCGAGCCAGCAACTGGCGCGTCTCCTGGATACCCACCAAGCACTGTGCATAGCGGGTTAACGCCGAATGGACGCGCAAGGCCAGGATTTCAATGGGACGGTGGTGCCCGATGCCGGCTGCTTTGAGAGCCGGTGCATTGCTCTGTTCAATCCAGATTTGATCCGTCTCCCGGTCATGCCGAAACGGGATGCCACTCAATTCAATGTTGGCCGGATCGTCGCGGAGTGCGAGCTGCGTTGGATCAATTAACTCCTGCTCGACGGGCACGCCCTCGACATCCACCCTGTACTGCAAGTCTGGCAAGCGCTCGTCGACCTCGATGGGGATGCGCGGAATTGTGATGCCGAGATCAGACGAGATCAGTCCCGAAACGCGTGCAATGTGCTGTTGCAATTCTTCTTTGTCGATCGCCCGTGTCAGACTTGACGCAAGGAACAATGCGATGGGAAGCGCCTCCGCAGGCACGGTTTCCTTGTTAGACTGTGTGGGAGCCGGGCGAGAGATATCAGCGCTTTTCTTGCCGCTTTGGGTCCCACCGTCGGCAAAGCTCGCTGCCGCAAAGACTGCAGCCAAGACGAGAAAGACAGGGAGCGGAAAACCCGGAATAGCCCCCATTACAACGAGGACGCCGGCAGACAGCCGCAATGCGTGCGAGTTTGCTGTGAGCTGGTTAACGATGTCGGTCCCAAGATTGAGCCTTACAACCCCATTTACTCGAGTGATGATTGTCGCAGCTGTAATCGAGAGCAGCAGCGAGGGAATTTGTGAGATTAACGCATCACCTATGGTCAGCAGGGTATATTGATGCAGCGCCGCCTGGAAAGACATTCCCTTGGAGAGCAGGCCGATGGTGATCCCGCCCAGCATGTTGACGCAGATAACCACCAATCCTGCGATGGCGTCGCCCTTCACGAATTTCATGGCGCCATCCATAGCCCCGTAAAGCTGACTTTCTTTCTCCAATGTAGCGCGCCGGCTGCGGGCTTCATTCTGATCGATATGGCCATTGCGCAATTCCGCATCGATTCCCATCTGCTTGCCTGGCAGAGCATCGAGCGTGAACCGCGCCGCCACCTCGGCCACGCGTTCAGCCCCCTTGGCCACGACGATGAACTGCACCATGGTCACGACTAAAAATATGACAATGCCGACGACGATATTTCCCGATATGACGAAATCACCGAACGTGCGAATGATGCTGCCCGCATCCCCCTCAGCCAAGATCAGCCGCGTCGTTGAGACGGTGAGCGCCAGACGGAATACCGTGGAAATCAGAATGACGCCTGGCAAGGACGAGAAATCAAGTGGAGTGCTAATATAGAGAGCGACCATCAGCAGCAATATGGCGAAGCCCAGATTGAAGCCGACGAGCGTATCAATCGCCACTATCGGGATCGGCATGATCATCATGCCGACCGTCAGAAGCAGCATCAACGCGACCATCAAATCGGAGCTGGCCGACGCGCGCGCAATGATCTTACGCAGGACGCTGATCATGGGGACCTTCCGATCGTTGATTGATCAGGCCAGTGCTCTCACGCAACGAGACATAGCGTTGGAAAGCGGCGAGCGCCTCGTCTATGAGGCCGGCCCGCCGTAGGGCGTGGCTACGCAACAGCATCAAAGAGATACGCGCCGAGGGTTCGTCATCAAGTGCGTTCAGTCTATCTAGGACCTGCAACGCCTCACCTCCGAGGCCTTCCAAGATGAGGGCATAGGCGAGAATCCGTAATAGATCGACATCTCGCGAGTCGTTGCCGACGATGAGTCGCAAGAGAGCCACGCATTCTGCGCTCTGCCCACATGCAAGGTGAAGATAGGAAAGTGTACAGAGCAAATCGCGCTCCTGTCCGGAACTCAGTGAGACGTTATCGGATTCGGAAACGTTGGTCGTCCGTTGCGCTCCATCGGAGTTGAACATTGTTAGGCTTCGATTAAGCTATTCCGATTCTGGCGGAGCAGCGCTAGCCAGTGCAGTCCCTGCCGTAGGACGACGATACCGTCCCCCGCCATCGAATCCGCAGGCGCGGCCGCCAGCTTATGAACGAGACGTTCCAGAACAATGCTATACCCCTCTTCCCGCAGCATGTCCGGATGACGTAGGCTTGGAGTGACGAAGGAGAGTAGATCGTGCGCGATATCGCGCCCGTAGAGCGATCCCACCCCAGCGGGCTGCTCGATCTCATAAATGCGAGTGCGCATCTCGTTGAGACTGACACGCCCGACTGCATCAATATCTTTGGCCTCCGATGCGGCTTCGATCGCTACATCCAGCGGCTTATAACGCGTGTTCAGCTCGCCCCAGATCGACGCCAGCTCCTTCTCGCCATTTGCACGAGCACCGTCCGCCTCACCTTTATTGGGTTGGATGGTCGGCCCTATCACTGGTTGATGATGGTGCTCGCTGAGTCTCTGCGAAGCAGTGCCAGGCCCGACATCGTGGCGGGACAGCTTTGACATGACGATCTCCTTATCCTTCCTTCGGGCACGGAAAGCCTAATACGGAACGGCAACAACGCGGCCATTGCGGCTTAGCAGCACACGCCCATCCTCGATTCGAGTGACCGCCCATCCCTCCGCCAAGAGAGCGCCGACGAAATACTTCTGCCCACCGACAAGCAGATAGGGCTGGGATCCGCGCGAAACAGCTTCGATCGCGATTGAGGATGGCTGCTTTTCCTCCTTGACGATCACTCCGTTCACCAGTGTCACCGCACCGTATGTACGAGCATCGAACCATTGCTGGAGCTCCTGCCATTTCGCAACGGTTGCAGGCGTGACTTTTCCCTCAGCGCTAACAAAACCCGGCCCCGAACCAACCCTGATATCGAGCAGGCCCGCCTTATCAATTTCCTGTTTCAGCACTTCGGCTGCAGCCTGAGCTCGCCGATCGTTAGGCCGGTTCGTGCCCAGCTTGGGTACAAGCTCTGCGGCAGGCGGCGCAATGCCGGTCGGTGCACTTCCGGTGGCTTTGAAGAAAATGGTCGAGAGACCGCCTACACCAAGAAAGCTGAGGAGCACGAGGGCGAGAGCTGAGATCCAAACGCGCGAGAGGCTGATCGACCGAGCCTCAACTGCATTCTGCATCGACCAGCGAATAGACATGGCGCCCGCACGAATGACGGCGGGAAGAAAAAGAACAACACGTTCACCTGCGGCAATATCCCCTTCGCCCTCTGGGGTGCTTACGGCTGCAAGAGCCTCAAGCTCGATTGAATTGCCAACGAGGGTGATACGTAGGTGATGCGGCTCAAGCCCTTGTTCGACGAAAACCATATCCGCGTCGAGGCCGCTACCGATAAGGCTCGTTCCGGCAGCCGCCTTCCCGCTTAGCCCGACATAAGGTCCCGACAGTACCTCGAAATGTAAGGAGGCGGCCTCATTCACGGACAATTCTCCGAACCATGACGAGCACGGCAGGGCGATTGGTCGCACGACTCATTCTAGGCCGCACCACTCACATCACCCGATGACGGGAAAGGCGGAGCGACGATTCGCCCCGCCTTTGACCGTTATCCGTTGACGCGCTCGCTGGCCGCCTTCCTCTCACTCGAGAGCTCGGTCGTCAGTGCACGCAACCGTATGTCCTGCACCATGGCCTGCTGGTTAACCGCCTTCAATTCGTCGATCAGTTTCTCGAAAGTACCCGTCCCACCAACGTTATCGGCCGCCGAGCTACCGACGCTGGAACTCGTGGACTTGCTATCAGTCTTGCTATCAGTCTTGCTATTTGCCTTGCTGTCATGGGTGTCGTGGGTACCACCAGTAGAAGAGCTAGTAGAACTTGTTTTGGTCATATCGCTTCACCTTCCGTTATTTTGCCGCCATCAATGGCAACACTCCACTGACGTCGAAGAACCGGCGTCAGGTATCCTCTTCTGTTTCAGCTATAGCTTCGCGAAGATTTGACATGTTTCGCTCCATCGCCTGCATCGCGACGCTGGCAAGAACCGAACCGAAAGCCGATTCGAACTTCTGACGATCAGTTACCGACTGCGAGCTGCCACTGTCAGAATTGGTATGGATGACGCCTTCGATTGCCCCGGCCATCTGGTGCCTCTCACTTCAGTTCCGCCAAAACGGTGGTATCACCACCGAGCGATTCACATTGCTTACGCTACTGGGACTAGCTGTCGAGAAGCTGACGAGAATGAGAACAACCTCACTATCGTCAACGTCAACCCAGCTGAGAGCGCGCATTCGCAGGTACATGCCGCGACTGCCACCGCGCGAATTTCTCGGCCCCACTTTCAATCTCTACATTATGCCGACGAGCGCCAGATCGCGGCGCCTGCCCAACGCACCTCATCACATTGCTCGATCAGCAATGGTGTGATGGCAAGTCAGAGGCAAAACCGCGCGCAGTTGGAAATGCTGCCGCGGGAATCGGCGGTGATGTTGTTTCGTGGCTCCACAGCGATCGTCACTCGGGACTGACGACCGCAGGCACCTGCTTTGCGAAAGCGTCAGAACAGCGTCGTGCTTGCACATGCTCTGAGCCGGAGATGAGTTTCATGAGCACGATGACGCCTCTCCGGGATGTTAAGACGACCGACATTGGCTCGTCCTGCTCCGTCTAAAAGTCGTCAGCTTCTCGAAAGCTCGCCCCCTTAACATGAAAGCTCGATCTTACGACGCCGACGCCAAGTATTTACCGCAATGGAATGGAATGAACCTAATGCAGCTCAACAGCGTTTCGCTGCCCGCCAGTGCAGATCCAGCTCAGTTCGGGCTTGTTCCGGGGGCTTCGTCGGCCTTGGGATCATCCGCGCAGACCCCCGGCCAGATTCGGCAAGGCGAACCTTCGATGTTCGAGGCAATGGTGTCCATCTGCTCGCGGGAAGAGAAATCCGACGTTCCCTCCACGCCGCCGGATCTGCTGCAATCAGAGCTACAGATCCCGCAGGATTCGCTGGACCAGTTGTCAGCGCACGCGAAGGCGGCGATCGAGGCGGTGATGAAGGATCCGTTTTTTTCTTCCTCGGTCGATTCCTCCTCGGTCGATTCCTCGTCGGTTGACTCCCCTAGTGCAGACGCATCGGCGACGGCTGCTCCATCGCCTGACGTTCCGAGCACTCCGGTGCCAAGCTCTAGGATCACGTGGGACGGCGGCACGCTGACCAATGCCGAGTTGCAGATCGTGGCAGTGCTGAACCGGCACAAGGACCAATGCCCACTCAGCTGGGACTCGCTGGCAGCCAAGGCCAGCGATCCCTCGACGCCGCCGGATCTGAAGGAGGCGATCGACGGATTGCGACGCGATCCAGAGCTCTTCTATGCGATTGGCTCCCAGGGGGACGGCCGCTGCGGCGGCAAGATCAAGGCCAAGGATCTGTCAGAGTTTTCCGCCAGCCATTCGCAGGTTGCTACATTCCAGGAGCAGCAAGCGCATAGCTACGAGCAGAACTATATTCCATCCGACGGCACCTCGAATGGACAAGCGTCGGTCATGTCCTTGAATGATGCATTGCGCGAGTTTTACAAGTATTCTGACTACCTGCCCAAGAGTTTGAGCCTTGACGATTTCAAGCGGATCGTCGACGGCAACGCCGACATCGGTAAGTGTCCGCCTCAGCTGATCGCGGCGGCTCAACACTTCCTCGATCACCCGGACGCCTGGAAGCAGTTGTGCGGTGGTGCGACTGATAAAATCCACAAGGAAGACTTCTTGCAAGTCGCCTCGTCGTCGATGAATTCCACGCAAAGCGAGCTGAACACGCTCGACACGATCAACAAGAATCAGAATGCCTTCTTCGGGGACGGCGACCTGACACGACACAAGTTGGCGAGTATGGTGGATGACAAGACTCTCGACCCGAAGATACGAGAAGCGGCATCGCAACTGCTCTCGGACCCGCTCTTGTTCCGTTTGCTAAACAATTCGATTACGGGTTACAAAACCCATCAGGAGTTCTTCGACTTAGGCGGCGGGCATACGGTCGACTCTGGTAATATCAGCAACAACGACTTCAGGCACTTCTATAGCAACATGTCACTTGCGAACCATACCGTTCAGCAGATCAAGACCCATGTCCCCAAGACCGCCGCTGAACAAAATGCAGTCACAGATATGGTGATGGGGGTATCCGACCAACCCGATGTCGCGTCTCCGAAGAAGAATGGCGGGGTTCTCATGCATGCGGTCGATGACGTAGCCAAGGTGGGCTCGAAGGTGCTCGACTGGGAGGCCACGGCAGTAGGCCTGCTCGGCGTCATTCCGGGACTGGGCGAGTTGGCCGATGGCGTATCGATGGTGCTCGAGCTCGAGTCGCAAGCATTGTGCCTTCTGCATACGGGCATTAGTGGGGGTGATATGAAACAGGCCCTGAAAGAGGCTGGCCTTAATCTTGCGGGGCAGGCCATTAGCTTTGTCGCTGGGCCCGAGGTCAAATTCGCGCTGCGCGAGGGCCTCGCAAAGGAGATGCTCGAACAGACCGTGCAGTTCGGCCTCGATACGGCGATCTCGAAAGTGCAGTCCTATGCCGAGGACCATTTGGACGACCTGAAGGCACGCCTTACCGAGCCCATGCAGGCCGCAGGCGTTCCGAGTTAGGTCGCTACGCCGTCGTCGTCTCAGACGGTGGTCTGAAAGGCCAGTTTTGCGGGTAAGGTGCGGATGGATACCTACCTTTTCAGGGACGGAGGCTTGCACCTTCAGCGCCGCTCGACAGCACGGCGTCGAGAAACTCGGTATGTGCCAGGTCGTCAGGGCGAAGCCGCCACTTGGCAAACGGCGGCGGAAGAACGCGCGCTGCACTCGAGGCGCACCCCAAGCACCTGGCGCCACTCTTCTGAGAGCCTGACCGAAAAAGGGTGAGCGGTTTTGGCCGGCTTGTGATTCCTTCGGATTTGCAAAGATTCGAGGGAGGACACCATGCCGTGGACCAAAACCGCTCGCATCCAGTATCAGCGCGATGGACTGCGTTACGCAAGCGATCTGACCGATGCCGAATGGGCGCTGATCGCCCGGAAGATGCCGCCGCGACGGCGATTGGGTCGGCCGCGGGAGGTCGATTTGCGCGAGATCGTCCAGGCGATCTTCTATGTCCTGTGGAGTGGCTGCCAATGGCGAGCCTTGCCGAAGGGGTTCCCGCCATACTCGACAGTGCAGGGCTATTTTTACGCTTGGCGCGACACAGGCAGATGGCAGGAGATTGTCGAATCTCTAGTTCCGAAGGCGCGCCGGCAACTGGGACGAAAGCCCAAACCGACTGCGGCCGTGATCGATAGCCAGACCGCCTCGACGACGGAGGCCGGCGGTCCACGCGGATTCGACGCCGGCAAGCGCCTCCATGGGCGCAAGCGCCATATCGTGACCGACACCAACGGTCTCTTGTTGGCCGCATATGTTCATCCCGCCAACATTCAGGATGTCCATGGCGCCGTGCCCCTGTTGGAAGATTTGCGAGGCCGCTTTCCGAGGCTTCAGCATGTCTTTGCCGACCGAATCTATCGCGGCAAACAGCTCGTCAACGCACTCTCAGACTGCGGGCCCTGGACAATCGAGATCCTCGAGCGACCGCACGGCGTCAAAGGTTTCCAGCTCCTGCCCAGGCGCTGGGTCGTCGAGCGCACCTTTGCATGGTTCGGAAGATGCCGGCGCCTGTCCAAAGACTTCGAAGGCTCTGCCGCTACCGAGCTCGCTTGGCTGCTCGCCGCCCATCTAAGGCTCCTAATTCGCCGTTTAGCCAGATCTTGATAGCGTCCACGCGCTTTTTGAGTCAGGCTCTCAGAAGCCGCTGGCCGGTATGGTGATCCGCGGATCAAGTCCAATTCTCATCTCCGAGCACCTCGGCGCTTTCGGCTCTAACTGGTTTTCCTGATCCAGATCTGTTCGATCGTTCCGCCCATTAGGGTCGTCTCCTGCTCGCACCCTTCACCAACATCAGGCTCTTTCGTGCCGCATTCGTCATGATGCCGTCACTGCCTGCGCTGGGTTCCCGATAATCCACCTTCCGATTGGCCATGCCCAAATCGTCCGAGCCATCTTGGTCGCGAAGGCGATCGCCACGAGCATGCGCGGCTTCCGCGAGAGCGCTTCGGCGAGCACAAGAGCTGCGTTTGCGCTCAGGCAATCTACCACTTCGCCGGCGGCCAGACCGTCGTCCGCCAATAATCCCAGCAGAGCTGGCTCGAGACCGGAAGACGAGCCGCGGGCATGTAGTCGATGGCTCAGCTCGGGCTGCCTGTCTTTCCGACTCGGCTTCGGAAGGCGGAGCTTCCATGAGTTCGGGCGCGGCGCGCCCCTTCCTGCGCCAACCGCCGATCAGGCGCTCGTCGAACGGCAGTGCCACGTAGCAGGTGACGTCATCCGGAGTCACTCTCGCGATCGCGTTGCGCGCCACGCGCCCACCCGAATATCCGGTCGACACTGCGTGCAGTTCGCTGCCTCGGACTGGGAGTGCCACCAGGTCGAGCAAGCCATCCAGCGCACGAGACGCTCGGGCGGTGGAAGTCGCTTTCCTCGCGGCGCGCTCGACGCCTCGGCGGGTCCGAGTGTCCCGCATCGTGTTCCCCTTGCCACGCGCCGCTTGCACCAGTCCGGCACCTCCGCGCCTCGTTCTGGGTGGATAACGTGGAAGCCTGCATCGCGCAACGCCTCGACGATACGCGGTCGAGCTGCCCAAAGGCGTGGCGGGATTTTTCCTTTATGCGCTGGCGTCAGCTCACGGACAGCTAAGCTGTCTATCAAGCGGGTAAGGTCTAACGACCTGAAACAATGCAAGATGTATGATCCAGGTGCAGTCGTCATGTACGGTCGAGTTAACAATTGGCCCGATATTCCGGCCGAAGAAAGATATCATCGGGCAGCCAACGCTGAGGAAGCGGGTGCCGAAAGCCAGGGCTTCGCCGATGCGTTCGCTAGAACGCGATTGCAGGAGTCTGCTGGCAGCTCACCTTCGCAACCGAGTTATTCCCTCGTTCGGAAACCTCCTGTGGTCGAGATCGACAGAGCTACGTTCAGGACTGAAGTGAGGACCTTTCATGGCGACGCAATCAACCGCATCGCCAACAATCCACACGAGTACTCGGAATTTGTATCCGCAAGAGCTAAGCGCACAGCAGAGGTCGCTAAGGAATACGGTATCAGAAGAGATTCAGAAGACGCCCGATATTACAGCTACCAATTAGGAAATGTGAGCGTCGGCCTCCAAAGAACGGAGGCCGGATTCAACATGACTGAGTTCGAAAGCGATAAGTGGCGAGAACAGTTCCCTGGACGAAGTGAAGTCACCTCAATTGTGGATTTTCAGGTTGCTCATCCGCTTGTCGCAAACGCCGGCGATATTCTGCTCGAACATCAACTTCGGCAAGACGGCGAACGACCATTGGTGAACTGGCGTCCTGCTAATGCAGAAGCGAAGGCCCGCGCAAAGACAATGGGCTTCGTTGAAGTGGATGAGGACGACATGGTACTTGACCCCACTCAGTCCGCCCAGTGGACAAAAAACAGCCTTGGTGAATGGCAGCGCGCAACTAAATCTCAGCTTTATCTCTCCAAGGTCGACAGTGATACTGAGGTTGCAGCAGATTCCGAAGAGGATGGTGACTTCATGTAATGCCCAGATCCGCTGGCATTCATGTGTTTGGGCAGGCGGTGGAGCAAGGAGCGAAGGCAAACGGACCGCTGCGGAAAAGGTCAAGCCTCAGCCGAGCGAAACCGACAATTCGACTGGATCCGCGAGGTGCTTAGTAACAAGGCACCAATGTTCACCATCAGGCCGGTCCGAAGTGATTTCGCCGTTTGATGCGCCAATCTGAGGGAGATAAGGTGTCTCGGCCAAGTCGAAGACACCAAATCAGGAGAGATGTCGAGCGAATTGAGCCACAGCAGCCATGCGCTCTGATCCTGGCGCTAAGCTCTGCGCCGCTGCCGCCGACCTTACGCCTTGAACTGCTGCGGTTTCCAGCGGGCGAAAGTCTGCCGTCCGAGGCCACCGCACAAACCTGTCCATGGGCTGCGAGATACCAGACACCGGTGTTTCCAAGTCCCTTAGGCATCAACGTCTGCTCGGCGAACATCCGCTTTGCGCAATCGGGTTGAAAACTCGAGCTTGCGAACAGCCGAAAGCGCGCATTCACTCAGGTATAGAAGCCTGGGATGAAGCAATGATTGGGCGAACAGCAAGCGCAGCAAGCGACCCATCGTAGGCATGAAGGCAGATCTCTGGAAGAGCGCGGACCACCAATCGCCGGGCCTGAATCACTTCCGGAGAAGCGCACCGCTTTGGGACCAGCAAAAAGTAGCCGATCATCGGCGCCAGGCAGATATCAGCTAGCCAACTCATTGCCGTCTGCTCGATCAGAGACAAGCCGCGATCGAAGCTTCTCTTGCGCACCAGGTGCCGCTCTGTCACCTTTCAAACGCATTCACCGTGTGTTCGCCGTCACGATGGGCGCCAAGAGCACGACGAGGCACATGAGCCCGGCTAGGACCCCAAATGCGGCCGGCAGTCCCACGTACTTGGCCAGTAACCCCATACCAGCCGGTCCAATGAGAATTCCGGCATAGCCAACCGTCATGATCGCGGCAATCGCCGGACCAACGGGCATCGCCTCCTGCGTGCCGGCGCGCCGGAACAGAATCGGGGCGACATTCGATAGGCCAAGACCAATGAGCAGCAAGCCGGCCATGGCGATGACGGCTACCGGTGCGGCCAGCAGAGCTCCGAAACCGGCCAAGGCCAGTAGACTTCCGAACATAAGTGTCGCGCGGTCCCCCGCGCGTTCGACGACGGCGTCGCCAGCAAGGCGTCCCACCGTCATGGCTATGGAGAACAGTACATACGCTAAGCCGCTCTGCGTCTTTGGAGCAAGACCAGCGCCGACGACCAACAACGCAGCCCAATCGAGCATCGCGCCTTCGATAAGGAAGGCGATCGCCGCAATCGCGGCTAGAAGGAGCACGATGGAACGCGGCAGAACGAACGACGGTCCCTGGTCCGCCTGCGCCGTTGGCACCAATCGCGGCCACGCCAGCATGATCGCTATCACTATCAATCCCGAGCAGACCACAGTCGAAACAAATGCATCAATCTGCAGCGAGAGAAAAGCGGTCATGGCTGCAGACCCCACAAGTCCCCCGATGCTGAATTGAGCGTGGAAGCTGGACATCAGCGGGCACTCCGCCGTGCGCTCCACCTCGATCGCATGAATGTTCGCGGCCACGCTAATCGAGCCTATCGAGGCGCCTAAGGCGAATAGCGCGACGCCGAGCGCCAACTTGCTAGCTATCGTGAGGCACGGCAGGACGATCGCGAGACTAAGCCCACCCACAAGAATGATCAGCCTGACGCCGTAGCGGGCGCTCAAAACACCGGTCAGAAGCATCGCGATGATGGATCCAGCACCCAGGCAGAGCAGTAGTAGGCCAAGCACGCCGTCATCGACCGCCAGCCGGTCTTTTGCAAATGGTACGAGCGGGGCCCAGACCCCGAAGCCGACCCCGGGAACGAAGAATGCAAGACACGTTGCTAACCGAGAGGATGGTTGACCAGCAGACGCCATGACAGGGACCTTATTGATAGACGACCCGCGGGCGCTGTACCAGCGGCGGACTCCCGAGCGACAGAGAGTGCGCAGGTTCGGCGGTCGAGAGGACATCGTTTGTTGGCGCAATCCGCCATGCCGGACGTTCAGCGCGTGATATCGGATCGCGTCGATCGTCACTCTTCTAGTTCGATCCGCGACGACATCTTTGATAGCAAATACGATGCCACCGCGAAAACGCACGTGACGTCTCGATCCGAACTCGATACGATCGGGCAACTGTGCCGGCTAGGCATGGAGCGTTGGGGGCTCTCAACAAGCTTGTTACTTGCTGATTGATGAGCGCGGTCGCGCACTGAAGGAGCACGAACCACCCGAGTGCGCGCCGAGACTGCGCCGTGGCGCCCTTCAACGCGGCCTCGCCTCCCGTAGTCATATCCGCGACAAATCAATATGGCTCAGTCGCAAAGCTGACAACAAGATGAAATTCCATCTGCCGATCGCAATCGGTCTCAATGCGAGGCGATGGGTTTGCAACCCGGTTACTCTGGGCTTGCGTAGCCTGCCAAAACGTTGTGGCAACCGACAGCGCGGTGTAGACGCCGACATAAACACTTTGATCATGGAAGGCACGCAGCTTATGTGCCTGGTAGACTCACGGCTCGCCATTGACGACTCCAACAAAGAAGCCCACGGCGTCGCGTATCTTCGGCCGGCGCTCCACCAATCATCAAATGCCGAATCATGGTCGCCCATAGAGTCAGAACCACCCCGAAAATTGCGACTGTAGTGCTAGACACGGTCGCCAAATGCATCGAACTCCGTCCGGATCGCCTGTCCGGTGTTCGGTTACGCGCCTATTCCCTACTTCAAGAAGCAGCAGTGCAAGATCGGCGAATACGCCCTGCCCCAGAAGTCGTGCGTCATTTTCAGTCGGAATTGATTGCGGAAGCCCTTGTCGACGCGGGCTACGTGCGCATTAGTTTCGACCACTTCGCCCTACCCCGCCGACAAATCTTGCCGCGGCGAAGCGCGAGGGGCGGCTGCGTCGGAACTCCCAGGCACCGACGACGCGGGCGAAACGGATAAAAAGAAAACAGTTTATCGATTTGGTTCTGAATTGCGCTACAGAGTTGGCAACGCGAGCAGTACGTTGTCGATCAGCCGGGTCGAACCGACGTAGGCTGCGGCACAGAGCGCCGCCGGAAGCCGCAGCGGACTCGCGGCGCGCTTGAGCGTATCACCATCGACAAGTTCAAGGTATTGCAGCCGATCAACTGTCTCAAGATGCCGCTCGGCGATCGCAATCAGCTTGTCCACCTCGCGCACTCCTGAGCGGAACTCATCCGCCGCGGCGAACAGCCCACGACTGATGGCAACGGCTCGTCGACGTTCTTCCTCGCTGAGATACCGATTGCGACTGCTCATCGCGAGCCCGTCCGGTTCCCGAACGGTTGGCACGGTGACGATCTCGATGGGAAGATTGAGATCAGTTGCCATGCGACGCACGACCGCGCATTGCTGAAAATCCTTTTGCCCGAAAAACACGACGTCCGGATGCACCATGTTGAACAGCTTGCATACGACGGTTGCGACGCCGCGAAAATGCCCACGCCTGAAAGCCCCGCATAGTGGCTTAGCCAATTCGCCCGGTTCGACGAAGGTCTCGAATTGAGCCGGGTAGACTTCCTGTGCACCCGGCGCGAAGACAATCGCAACACCGGCATCGCGGCACAGTTTTTCATCGCGCAGGAAATCGCGAGGATAGCTGCTGAGATCCTCGTTTGGTCCGAACTGAGTCGGATTGACGAAGATGCTAACGACGGTGACGTCGCATTGCGCTCGGCTCGCCTTAACCAGGGCCAGATGGCCATCGTGCAAATAGCCCATTGTCGGCACGAGCCCGACGCGTTTGCCCGCGCTGCAAGCCTTCGCGAGCTCACTACGAAGCTCAGCGACCGTCGTAATCGTCTGCATCGTAGCACCTTACATCAGGTTGGGTTGGGAGGAGCCCAGTTTGCGATGATGTTACCCAGGCTTTCAGGAAGCCGATAGGACTCTTGCGGCGCCGGGAACGCTCCACTGCGGACATCGGTAGCCCAGCGCGACAGCGCGTCCTGCAACAGCTGAAAACCATCTGCATAGGCGCGAACAAATTTGGGCCGATGACCTTCGGTCAGCCCCAGCACGTCATGGAATACGAGCACTTGGCCCGAGCACCCGGGACCCGCGCCGATTCCAATAGTTGGTATCGACAGCGATTCGGTCGCTCGCTGGGCTAGCTCGGCCGGAATGCCTTCAAGCACCAACGCGAAGCATCCGGCCTCCTGCAGACGGTGAGCGTCATCAAGGAGCCGCAAAGCGTCATCGGCTTTTCGGCCCTGCACCTTGAATCCCCCCATGATATTGACGCTCTGCGGGGTGAGGCCGAGATGGCCCATGACGGGAATTTCGCAATCGACCAGGGCACGCACGATTTCCACGCGCTTGGCTCCGCCCTCGAGTTTCACTGCATCTGCGCCTCGCTGCAGGAATCCTCCGGCGTTGCGTATCGTCTCCTCCGGACTGAGGTGAAAGCTAAGAAACGGCATATCGGCCACGAGCAGGGCACGGGGCCTTGTGCGCGCAACAGCTTCGAGATGATGGTTCATCATCGCCATGCTGACTGGCAACGTGTTGTCGAAACCGAGGCAGACATTGCCAACACTGTCGCCGACAAGAATGATGTCGACGATGGGGTCAGCGATGCCTGCCGTAACCGCATCGTAGGCGGTGGTCATGGCGACACGCCGCCGCTCCTGCTTCCATCGCTGCAGGATTGGAATCGTGATCCGCTCAACTGACACTTCCGAAGCGTGGCTCATTTTCGATCCGTTCCGTCAGATGGCCTCAGGTCGATTTCGCAGCTCGAAGCGATACTGATTTGATCTCACCTGTGTCGCCTACGATTTTGAAGCCATCGCCCTCACGAAGTCCCCGCGTCACCGAATATGCTAGCCGAACGGTAATCCGATTCTTGCGACCGAAGCCATTGAGCCCGCGGGACCACCCTTTTTCTATGGCGGACGAATGAAAACTGTCAACCGTGAAACGGAAACATACGTCTCCAAAGTAGCAGGCGCGTGCATAAAGAATCCAATGGTCGCGCGACCATCAAGCAAGAACTCCCCAGATTGAAATTGTCATTTGGAAGCGCCTTGCGTCACGCTGGGCGTCAGGACGCGCCGATGGGATCATTCTGACGCAATTTGCGTGCGGCATTGTCTTAACCGCATCTCGTGCGTGTCGGACTGGCTGGCTTTGCCACGGAGGCAATACTCTACCGGAGCAAGTTCGTTTCCGAGCCTCATCAAGTTCAACTGTAGCCAGAGGATCTGTTGCCGCTCACACCTGCTGCGCTGAATCAACGCTCCGGCATACTTCCCCATACGGAGCTGATAGAAATTGCGTACCATGCCCTGCTCCAATCCCTTCTCCAGGATACTCGGCATTTTCCAGCTCCCGAAACAGGCCTCGCGCTCACCCTCTGTTGTAGCGGCATATCGCGATCGGTTGGTTCGATGAACACCTGCCTGTCGGCCGAAAATTGCGTCTGGGCGTAATTCCGCGATGAAATTCTTCAAACGAGCTCGGAGTGACCGCCCTCGCCTTCGTCAAATG
The DNA here is from genome assembly GCF_023073935.1 of Bradyrhizobium sp. 147. NCBI lineage: Bacteria > Pseudomonadati > Pseudomonadota > Alphaproteobacteria > Hyphomicrobiales > Nitrobacteraceae > Bradyrhizobium > Bradyrhizobium sp. 147. The sequence continues at coordinate 50,514 of NZ_JADPKL010000025.1, forward strand.
CAAGCATGGGAGTGCTTTCCAGCGCAGCAGATCGTGAAAGCTATGCAGACGCGCGTCTGCCGCCGCTAATTCGATGGCGTGTGGATAACCCGAGCGTACAGACTTGTCAGGCGAGCCGCTTAGAGGCGTCGCTGACCTGAGGCGCCGGTGCGCTTGCCGTCCGGCCGAGACGATAAGCTCCTCCCAGGCGCCATGTATGGCTGAGACTATCGCCACGTTCCGCGATGAAAGAGTTTCACGATCGATCTCTCTGCGATGATCAGCCAAAGAGCGGATTCAACCTTGAAGTCACGTGTCGATGTCAACGCTTCGGGGGCTGGCGGCGGCCTTCCCCCTTCTGTTTTATGACCAGCCTGTATTCAACGAAAGAACGCATTTTGCTGCAGTTCTTATGCGGCGATCCTGCAAGTGAGACCGTTTCATGCACGAGATCCGCGCGAAGCTAATGACCGTCGGACATCCACTGAAAGTTGTCCTAGCGACTGATGATCAGGCGGTTCCTTACTTCGATGCAGAAATTCGTCTCAGAGACTGTCTACCTTGCGTAATAGCGGAGGAAGACTCGAGCTAAACACCGGCCAGCGCGATCGTGCAGGGAGCCTGCCGTGCAGTGGCATCTGAGCGGCTGCGCGAGCCTTGCAGACTTTGCGATGAGGCTTCTGTCGCTTTGTGCGAGGTCAAACCGCAATGTTCGCGATTACCGACGGTCATCTATGATTCGACACATCGTATTCTTCACCGCAAAAGATAAGGCGCATGTCGACAAAATAGTCGACGGCCTTTCCGTTCTCGCCAAAATCCCGCACGCACGCCGGCTTGAGGTCGCTCGCAACCGTAAGAGTGACCGGCTTGGCAACGAAATTGACGTGATCGTCTACGGTGAATTCGACAACGAAGTCGAACTCGAAGCCTATAAAGCGCACGAGCTTTACCAGGAATCGATCCGGCAGGTCAGGCCGCTCCGAGAGCTACGTCTCGCGGCCGATTACAGCATGTCAACAGATGCGGAGCCATTTGGCAGGCCCTACCCGCAAGCGTAATTAACCTGGCAGGCACGTAGGGGTTTTTGGGTGCCCATGAGGCTCGCCTTCGCCGGACGGGATTACAATCGACCATGTATCGCTGAGCGACAGACTAATGCACGTATTGGAACTGCAGTGGATTGAGCCCGTCACAGCCATGCGACGCCTCTCGCATCGGAGGCACCTCACGTTCCTGGATAGCGCATCGAGACACGCGGTGCTCGGGCAGTACTCGTATGTGACGTGCGATCCCTTCAGCACTTACATAATCGCGGACGGGAGAGGTATTTGCAACGGAGAGTCCATTGTGGGCGATCCGTGGGCGGCACTTCGCGCTCTGCTAGCCAACTATCCGCAAATACATCGCGCCGATCTCCCGGCATTCCAGGGCGGCGCCGCCGGCTTTTTTGGATACGAGCTGAACAGGACGCTGGAGCGATTGCCGGTGCCGACCATCGGGGGGCATCGCTTGCCTCAGGCACTCCTACATCTTTACGACGTCGTGATAAGCTTCGATCACCGCCATAATAGATGCTGGATCCTTTCTACCGGGTGGCCGGAGCAGGATCCAGCTCGCCGGCGTGAGAGAGCTCGCCAAAGAGCCGAAGAATTTGTTGGGCTGCTTACAGTCTCAGCCCCTCCTCCTGATTTTACACCAGGCGAGGCCGGCTCATGGCATTCAAACTTCAGTCGCCAGGGATACATCGCGGCGGTACAGCGCGTGATTGATCTCATTCTGTCGGGTGACGCCTTCCAGGTCAACATTGCGCAGCGCTTCAGCGCCCGCCTGGCGAACTCGTTCGATCCGATAGCCTTCTATTGTCAGCTGCGGAAAATGAATCCGGCTCCCTTTGCCGCCCTTCTTCGGTATGGCAAGCTCACCATTGCATCGAGCTCGCCCGAGCGTTTCCTAAAGCTTCACGGGCGACAGGTCGAAACGCGACCTATCAAGGGGACGGTGGCGCGTTCTGCTGATTGCGAGGAAGACCGGCGTCGCGCTGAGACGCTGCTAGGTTCGGAAAAAGACCGCGCCGAGAACACCATGATCGTCGACCTCCTGCGCAATGATCTCTCGCGCGTTTGCAGGCCTGAATCAGTCCACGTCCTGTCCTTGTGCAATCTCGAGTCCTATGCCTCGGTGCACCATCTCGTGTCCATCGTTACGGGTGAGCTAGCACAGGGAGAGGATGCCGTGGGCCTACTTAGGGCCTGCTTTCCCGGCGGCTCAGTTACCGGAGCTCCCAAGGTACGCTCGATGGAAATTATCCTGGATATCGAACGTGTGTCGCGAGAGGTGTATTGCGGGGCCATAGGCTACATAGGATTCAATGGACTTATGGATGTAAATATTGCCATTCGCACCGTAACGATCGACGACGGCCAGGCCGTCTTCCATGCAGGTGCCGGGATAACGGCAATGTCCGATCCGGCCGCCGAATATGAGGAGAGCCTTGCAAAAGCAGAGCGCATTTTTCGCGCATTCATTGCTGAAGACGCCGGTGCATCTTGATTGTCATTATCGACAACTACGACTCTTTTGTCTTCAACATTGCGCGATATTTTCGCAAGCTTGGTGCAGCAACACGTGTCGTCCGGAACGACGCGATGGATGTGAGCGAACTTGCTGACCTCAGGCCCCGCGCGGTTGTCATCTCCCCCGGTCCTTGCACTCCAATTGAGGCTGGAATATCGACAGCCGTCGTTCGTGAACTTTCGGGTCAGGTGCCAATTCTCGGGATTTGTCTCGGACACCAGTGTATTGGGACCGTATTCGGCGCACGCGTAACGCGCGCACGTCGTCCTATGCACGGTCGGTCCTCGTATGTCACACATGAAGGCGGCGGGCTTTTCAAAGAACTACCGTCTCCACTTTGTGTGGGGCGCTACCATTCGCTTATCGTCGAATTGGATGCGTCATCTGCCCGTCACCTCACGGTGACAGCGCTCTCGGATGATGGAGAACTCATGGCCCTCGCCCATCGCGATCAACCAACATATGGCGTGCAGTTCCATCCGGAGTCGATACTCACCCCACAAGGGGACGTACTGTTCGCAAACTTCCTACGGCTTGCAGAGCTTTCTTAAGGCGGCCGTAGAGGACTGGTGCAGCCATAGCGTGGCGCTTCCGGTCGATCGCTGGCCCGACGACATGCGGCTGTCGGACATCGAGCCGCGGTTCGTTTGAGGCGTCTGTGGCCGGCTCGGCGCCGAGGTTCGGAAATTTCCATTTGAATGTCGAAGGGTCCATCGGCGGCATGGGCCATCGGTAGCCTTAAAGACGGCCCTGGCCATGGGGCTTTTGGGGTCGCGGAGGCCGGGGCCGCTGGAGGCGCTTGAACCTTAGAAGGCCAAGCGAGCGCGAGCTTACTCACAGGTCAAACGGCTGTTCTGTTCGCTTCCGCACATTGGCGATACCGTTCCGATCAGGAACGGCACAGGGAGCGGCCGGCTCACCCTGGTTTTGCGCTGTGTGAACAAGTGGTCACGAGCAGCATGGTTCGGCTGCATTGCCAATCTTGTCCCAAAGTCGGCTCAAAGAGTGCGCGAGGAGTACCGATTGCCATAGTGGTGCCAGCCGCCACCAAAACAACGGCCGTCAGAGCGAGCATTCGAGAGGTTGTCCAATTAAATTGCATGGCGATTCCCTCCAGTTGAGGCGCGCACGCTATCCCTGGTGATACCTGCCGCTTGTGAACTACATCACACGGCTTCCTCAATGCTCATCACAACCGCGTGCAGGAGCCCGCCAGCGAGGCCAGTTGGGCCTTTTGTGCTCCCGAACCCAGTTCGCGCTAGTCAACATTGAGCCTCTTTTGGAGAGCCCTGACCATAACCTCGACGTGCCCAGCGGCGAACAGTGCACGCGCAAGTTCTGGTCTTGCTGCATTCTCGGGCAGAATGACGGAGGTCATGGCTAATCCGGTCGCCCAAAGCATTCGCGTGCGCGGCGGAGTTGTCGATCGGGGCGCGGCCGTCACCTCGTTGATTCTTCAAGAGGGCGGTGTATGCGGCGTTCGGATTGGTTCAGAGGAGATTCGCTCGGCGCATGTCATACTTGCAGCTCATTGGGCGCCGGCGAAGAAGGTGCTCAATGACGCCTTTGGGCCGCAGAAGTGGAACGAGCGGATGCTAACACTGCTGACAATGCCGGCAGCAACGCTTTGCTCAACATCGTCGACGACGTGACGCGCGAATGCCGCGATCCCGGACACCTCGATTCCGGCCATCGGGTTGCTCGCGAGCTGACGGAACTGATCGCCCAGCGCGGCAAGCCAGGCATCATCGTCTCCGACCACGCACCGAATTCACCTCGAACGCCATCCTTGCATGAAGGATCACGGGATCGAATGGCACTACATCCCGCCAGGCAAGCCGATGCAGACGGATGTTGTAGAATAGCCCTATCGGCTCAGAATGCCGCCTTTTCCACAACCTTCGTCTTGCCGGGCCGAGTCCGCCATGGGGAAGTCGCTGCTGTGTATGCAGCTCCCGCCCTCTCGGCTTGCGCGCAGTGGCGATGGCCGCGATATGCTTCGATTCGCGAGGCTGGGAAGTGCGACACGAACCGTTGCAAACCGGTGGTTCGGAAGCCCTGCACGATTCGTTCCCGTTTTCGCAGCGGCACATGCGAATGCTCAACGCGATCGTCAGCCCCTTGTGCCAGCGATGCTCGACTTGCGGCATCTGGGTCTTTGCCGCGCCCGCAATTTGTCGTGGTCATGCGCCTGGGCCCGCAGCCCCGCTTCTTCAGCAACCGGGTCGGCGGGCGCTTGGCAGCCTTGGCCTTGCGGGCAGCTGGACGATCTCGTCGAGCACATAGGATGCGCTCGAGGTACCCGAGCGCGAGGTTGGTTGGCATAACCTGCTGCGGATAAGCCGGAGCTCGCTCAAACCACCACCTATCAGGGCAGCGAATTAGACCTTTTCCGCTTTGGGAATCTCAAGTGAGTCAGCCAACAAGCTCGTTGGTATTGGAGGCTGGCTGAGTGGCGGCCGCCTCGCCGCGAAGATAGGCGTGCAGCGCCTTCACGCAGGGATCCGCATTCTTTTTGTCTTGTTTGCGGGGCGGCACGAACGTGATATCGGCTTGTGCATAAAGCGGCGTGCGCTCGCGCATCAGTCGGCTGATTGTCTGATCCCGGTCGGGGCCTTGCAGCAGCGGCCGGTTGATACCTTTCCTAAGGCGATGTTGGATCACGTCGAAGTCGGTGTTGAGCCAGATCGAGACGGCTTTCTCCCCGACGAGACGCCGGGTCGGCTCATGCATGATCGAGCCGCCACCAGTCGCGATCACCGCGGGCCCTTCCTTGAGCACACGCGCGATTACCCTCGCTTCGAGCTCCCTGAACCACTCCTCGCCATGGGTATCGAAAATCTGCGGTATCATTTTACCGGCCTCTTTTTGGATCTTTTGGTCGGTATCGATGAAGGGCAGCCGCAGTCGCTCGGCGATGGCCGGGCCAATGGTGGATTTTCCGGCGCTCGGCATGCCGACAAGCACGATCGGCCGCACGCCGAGGGCCGCGATAATCTCGCTTGCCTCCGTTGACCTGGCGATCTCGGGCATTCTTGACTGTTCGAAAGCTCGCAATCCAAATGCCGCATCTCCTTCGGCTCCCCAGTGGTGTATGCCCAGGGCGCCGTCGGGGATCGCAATGTGTGTGCAGACCTCTCTCGTCCGCTGCACCAGTTTCTCGGCCTTAGCTTGCTCCAAAGCATCCTCGCTTGATTGCCGCCGCAGCCTGCCGAGAATTTTATAGGTGTCGTGATTGGCAAGCTTGGCTTGATAGCTGCCTGGCGTGTGGAACTCCACTTCGAAGCGATAAGCTTCCGCCGTGGTGAGGACTGTCTTGATGCCGACGAAAGTCGGACTGCGCATTCTGAACCAGTTGGTTGTCTGGCGTTCGGTGTAGTCCCGCTCCTCAAAGGCCAGCATGGCTTTCTTGAAGGCACGTGTAAAATCCTTGTCAGGAATTTCTAAGACGTGGCGTACGGCGTTGCTGAAGAGCTGTGGGGCGCTGCCGGGCGGGATGCTCATGCCGGTGAGCTGATCTGTCATGGAGGCATGCGATTTCAAGCGGCGCTCCAGATGGGGCATCTTCACTTCGATGCCGGCTTCCGCAAGGATTCCGGCAATCTCGCGTGCCGCTGCGGTGATTTTCCTCTCTTCGGCTATAGCTCGGTCAGCCTCATTTCGGGCGCGTTCTGAGGCCTCCTCGCGGGTCAGCGTGATCATCTCAGCATCGTCGGCGGCGGGCCGGAAGCCGGAGGGTTTGCGCAAAATGCCCTGCTCCGCAGCGAGTTTGATCGAGGTCTCCATGATTGAAGCCGCCAGAGTGGGGTTGTCCCTCAGATCCTCCAAGGTCGCATCGACATCAAACCTTCCGTGGGCGAGGGTCGCCGCCACGCCCTTGACGTAGGGCACGGACTTCAAGCCCGGCGTCTCGTAGAGGAGCCGCTGAAGGTGACTGCTTTTCTGGAAAAAGAGGTTGGCGCCAGTATCGGATTTATAGGCATCAGTGCCGACCTTGATGCCGAGGCTCAGCAAGTTGTTTGCGCTTTTTACGAGATCGTCCGCATTGTAACCATCCGGGCGGGGATCGATGCGGGGAGGATAGTGGTCGAGTAAAAGCTGGATGCGGTCTCGTGGCTGAGGCGTTGCCGGATAGGTCTCCGCCAGATCCGGGAAAAGATTGCAGAGCCTTGCGCTGAGGCTCGGGTTTGCGGCGTTCGAGCTTTCGATTGTTTCGGGCAGGGGTTGCTCATTCGGCTTCACTGCCCATGCCGCTAGGTCGTCGACGAGCAACTCGGCCATTTCGCGAGCAACCAGATGTTTGGCGACCTCAATCTCGCTCCTCGCTCTCGCAAACGTGTTCTGGATATCCTGGCTACTCACCTCTTCCTGGCCCAACAGCTGACGGATCTCTCGCCTGAGCTCGTGGTGAACGCCCTCATAGGTGCCAAAGACAGCACGCTCGGCAAACCAGCGTTGTGCTTCATGGGATTGAGCCAGAAAGTTTCGCTGCAGGCAGCTATAGGTTTCCAGGACATCCTGCGTGGCGGCGAGGATCTGGCGGGCGCGACCGAACTGGTAATTGTCGCCGTCAAGCGCCGGGGTATGCGACTTTGGCGGCTTCAGCGACGGAAGTCCGAGAGCTTGCTCCTTGCGATCGAACTGGCGCACATGCTCATAAAGCTGCGGCCGGTCGCCGATGATGACGAGGGTGTCCCCGTCGAAGTCCCCGTCAAGTTTTTTCTGTTCACCGATCGGGACGGCAACCAACGAGCCCGGAGCGAACACCTCGGTAGCCTGCAGGATGCCGACGCACTCGAGCGGCGTGTCCAGCTTGGCGCGGTCCTTGCTCGAGGTCCAGCTCGAATGGCATTTGACGTCCTCGGCAGACATGACCAGCCCACGGTCGGCGTAGCCGGCCGGCCACATCTTATCCGGCACAACCATCAGAATGCCTTTGGCAAAAAAAGTCGGATCGTCGCCCGCCAGTTCCTTCCCCGACTTCTGAGCGACATTGAAGCTGTATTGGATGGCTGTGCAGTTTTCGAGGAACACAGCGGTCGGGTCCCCTTTAACGGCCGACTTGACTCGCTCGGCGGCAAACGGGCGCAGATTGGGCTTGTCGTAGGGCGAGCGCCCGATCAGCACGCCGCTCGCCCCCATCAACGTCTCGCTCTTGAGCGTCGGCACATGGAGACAGTCATCGCTGGACGGTACGGCAACCGCGCCGGGACCGTCGATGTGTCCGGCCGTCACGGTGCGAAACAACTCTTCAGACGTCAACTCTCGCCCTTGTCTGCTCTCGAGCCAGGTTTTGGCCTTCTCCCGCGCCTCATCGGTCACCGGCTCGCTTCGGGGATAGTGTTGCAGCGCCGATGCGGGAACGGACATTCTTCTTCCCTCACCAAAGGCAGGCACCCGATCAGGACCTTCCTGTCGGCGGGCGCGATTTACAGCTGGCATACGGTTGGCCAACGAGGCCTTGATGAAACCGCAACCATCATGCGGCCGCAAGGCGATCGGGCCTTCTGGCCCAGCCAGCTTAAAGGGATGCTCCTCGCCGGCAGGACGGTCCGGCAGCAGCGACAGTTTGAAGGCGCCCTCCAGCGCGTAGTCCCGAGGACCTAGGTCCTTGATTGCCGGCGGCGCGGCAAAACCCCTGCGCTGAGTGTAATAGTATGCCTCCTTGAAAGGGGCCCAGGCACGCGACAGCTGCTCGAACGCTGTGCCCGGCGCCGTTTCGGCATACGGAATCGCCAGCAGCTTTCCCCCGGAAGACTCTGCCCTCGCCCCACCTGGAAGGCGGGCGGCGATCTGCGACACGGGCTTTTTGGGCGGCTTTAACTTGCTTCCGCCGAACAGGTCCATGCGGTATGGCACACCCTCGACGGTGACCGTACGCGCCAGCATGAACGCGCTCGGCTTTCCTGGCAGCTGGACCGCGACGACGGGCAAAACCCCCGAGGTCAGGCGATGAAAAATCGAATAGCGTGTCTCGGGCTCCGTGGCCACTGGCCGGCCCTGCATGTCCACCACTGACAACTGCATCAGTCCCGCGTCACCCTGCGGAGGTCTGGGCTCGTGGGCCATGGTTCGCAACACTTGATGGACGTCGAACACGGACGCTGGATGTTGGGCCTGGACCGTCGCCGCATTCTGCGCCAAGAACGTGTCCAGCGCATCCACCGGACTCTCCGCCGCGATCTCCGCCATCAGGTTCCAGCTCATGTTGGAAAGATCGCGTTCGACGAGGCCGCCCGTTTTGTCCAAAATCTCCTTAGTCTTGCGCTGCAGCTCTTCCTGCCTCACCCGCAAATCGGACTTCTTGCCTTCGACATAGGGCCGGCGGAACAATGCCGCCAAAACCGCACGGGCCTTGAGCGTTTGATAGATCGACAAGGCGGGGCCACGGCTCGAGTACGGCCCTCGGGCTCGCTCGGCATCGCTTGCTTTGAGATGCCCCTCGATCTTGTGCTCGACGATCGGTTGAATGTCGTTCAGCAAGTTTAAAGCCCGCCTCCGGTGCCAGCGCAGGTGCGGGCTGCGCGCCAGCGGCAGCAGAGCGATGCAGAGAGTACCCATGATTTCGAGGTCGTTCTCAGCGGCAAAATCAGGGCCACGATGCAGTTCCGTCAGCCGGTCTAACCCGGTGCGTGCGAGCAAACCGAGATCGTCAAACAATTGAGCCTTAGCCAGCGCTTTGAAAATCATGGCGATGTTCAGAACCTGGGTCTGCTCCAGGCGATCACTGGCATAGTGAAGGTAGTGGGCCAGATCGTGCAGCCGATTCTTCAGCAGAGCGGTCTCTATAATCTCTCCAGTGCCCTCTCCCCTCGTGACACCTCGCCCCAGAGCATTGGCTATCATGCTGAGCTGAGTTGTGGTGAACGCTCCGAATCGGAGGTCTCCCGAGCCGAGTTTGCCCACTATGTCGATTATCGCCCCATGGCACACCGCCTCTTCCGGCCACTTGCTAAAGCCGTTCACCAGGATCGCCAGTTCCCGCGGAGTAAAATCAGAGAGCCGGTTGTCACGGCGAGAGACCTCGTTGGCAATCGCGACTGTGGCTTGGCGAGCGTCCTGCTCTTGCAGCCACTTGCTGAAACCGTTCACCAGGTTCGCTAGACCCTGCGGAGTGAAATCAGACAGCCGGTCGGCGCGAAGGACCTCATGGGCGATTACAAGGGTGGCCTGACGTGAGTTCTCCTCTTGTGGGCACTTGCTAAAGCCGTTCACCAGATTCGCTAGGTGCTGAGAGGTAAAATCGGAGAGCCGGTCGGCGCGGCGAAGCACCTCACCGGCGATCACAGCGATGGCGTGACGTGAGTTCTCCTCTTGTGGCCACTTGCTGAAACCGTTCACCAGGTTCGCCAGACCCTGCGGATCAAACCCAGAAAGCCGGTCGGCGCGGCGACGGACCTCATCGGCGATCGCCAGCATGGCGTCGCCACAGCCCGTCTCGTCAGGCCACTTGCTGAAACCGTTCACCAGGTTCGCCAGACCCTGCGGATCAAACCCACAAAGCCGGTCGGCGCGGCGACAGACCTCACCGGCGATCGCCAGCGTGGCCTCGTCACAGCCCGTCTCGTCAGGCCACTTGCTGAAACCGTTCACCAGGTTCGCCAGACCCTGCGGATCAAACCCAGACAGCCGGTCGGCGCGGCGACGGACCTCGTCGGCTATTTCAACTATAGCGCTGCGGCAGTCTGTCCTTTCCGGCCACCTGCTGAAGCCGTTCACCAAGCTCGACAAGTGCTGGGGAGTAAAACTGGAGAGCCGGTCCGCTCGGCCAGCGCGGCGACGAACCTCGTCGGCGATTGCAAGTATAGCGTCGTTGCACTTCGCCCCCTCGGGCCACCTGCTGAAGCCGTTCACGAGGTTCGACAAGTGCTGGGGAGTAAAATTGGAGAGCCGGTCGCCGCGGTGATGGACCTCGTCGGCGATTTGAACTATAGCGTCTCGGCAGTCCTGCGGCCACTTGCTGAAGCCGTTTACCAAGTTCCCCAACGCCTGTGGATCAAAATCAGAGAGCCCGACATCGCGGCGGCCCGCGCGGTAACGCACCTCGACGGCGATTTGAACTATAGCGTCTCGGCAGTCCTGCGGCCACTTGCTGAAGCCGTTCACCAGGTTCGCCAACGCCTGTGGATCAAAATCAGCGAGGCAGACATCGCGGCGACCCGCGCGGCGACGGACCTCGACGGCGATTGCCCTCATCGCACCGCGACACTCCGCCTCTTCCGGCCACTTGCTCAAACCGTTCACCACGGTAGCCAGGTTCTGCGGACCAAAGTCAGAGAGCCAGACATCGCGGCGGCCCGCGCGGTGACGGACCTCGCTGGCGATTGCCCTTATAGCACCGCGACACTCCGCCTCTTCCGGCCACTTGCTCAAACCGTTCACCACGATAGCCAGGCTCTGCGGACCAAAATCAGAGAGCCCGGGAGCGCGGCGGCGAATCTCAGCTGCAACTGCTATTGTGGCCTCACGAGAGTTCTCCTGTTCCGGCCACTTGCTGAAGCCGTTGACCAGCAGGGCGAGACTTTGAGCGTTGAGCTCCGAAAGCGCTCCGCGTTGCTCACGAAAAAACCCGGCGATTCGGATCATTCCATTGCGACATTCCGCCACCCGGGGATATCGACTGAACGACAATACGAATAGGGAAAGCGTTTTGCTTTCGACGTCGTTTAGCGCATTGCCGAGGCTCGACACCTGAGCTGCCATGGCCCTGCAAGCTTCCACGCCTGCCTGACCTCCAGCCTCCCGGCTCATCGTGTTGCATGAGGTGGCGTACCCCCATGTATTCCGGGCGCGGATATCTTGTTCCCATCTTGGGACAAATTCGCGTTTGAACTCGGAAGCGGCCTTTTGCAGGAATGTTGCGTGGTCCGCTCGACCCTGCAGCTTCCTGTCATACTCCACCACAGCGCATGAGAATTTAGTGATGTCGCCAGCGAAAGAAATGTCATGTAAAGCGTTATTAAGTAGGTTTTCCGAGTATCCACGCTTGAAGCTCTGTTCGGCTACATGGACGAAACGCCGCCTTCCCGGTCCTGCACCCGGGTCGGACTCCGTTTGCCTATGGGGTGGCACGGTGTCTGGTTGCGAGCTTCTGGATCCTTGATTGCCGAGCCAGGGTTTGTCATCAGAACCTAAAGAGGTTTCTTCTCGACCTGGCGCTCCACCCTCCGGCACTGGGGGAAAACCGCACCGTCGCGCAGTGGCTTCACGTGGCGCAGCGCCCAGGATCCGATGTGCGCCAACGGAGGGTCCGGAAGATCTGTCGCCAAGGGCATCATCGGCACCGCGCGCAATGCGAGCGAAGGACGTCCTTCTATCTTGAGGCCCAGAGTGCATCCGCTCCAGGACGGAATCGAACGATTGGCTGCCTTCCCCAGGGGCAAGACTTGATTCCGAGTTCGCCGCCTTCGCCAGTCCCTGCGCCTCGGACAACATCATCTTGAGCCGGACTGTTTTCTCGTGCACTTCGTGCACATGCGCAAGCGTGAGCAGGGCGCGTCGACGAGGCTCTTCCAGCGCGTCCAGACAGGCCTGCATCTCGGCGGCCTGCGTCTGCAGGCGCTCGACCACGATGCCCACTACGTGATCGGCGTCCTCGGGCTTCATCTGGCGCGCTTGCGAGACGGTCCTTTGCTGACCAGCCAGATCGAACTGCAAAAGTTCGTCCAACCGCTTGATCAGTGGCGCCAACGCCTCCGTCGACGCCGGGGCCTGCCAGACCGCCGAGTGTGCCGCCGCCGACGACGCACTTGCATGCGCCTCCTTGGCGCTCACAAGCTTCTTCGTACCTAGATCCGAGCGCACGAGAACCTTGTCCGCTGGCGCCGTGTCGCTGTCGCCCGCGGCGACTTGCGGCTCGGGCCGCCCGGCCGAACTCGCGGCGTCAGCAGCCGGCTTGCGGTTGCCTTTCCCCTCCCTGCGCGCAGCGGTGCCTTTGGCCACCGCTGCCTTGCCGGCAGTGTCGGCCGGTATCGTAGCGCCAGCGTCGGCCGGCGGTGCAATGATGGCTGACGTTTTCAGCTGCAGTGCCAGGAAGTGCATGACCTCGTGCGCAGTGATCCGTGAGTCGTCCACGATCTGGCCCAACAGTTCCAATGGGAGGCTGGCACCTGTTCGGTTATCGCTTAGCTTGGCAAGGATGTCGTCGTGCAACGACAACGCAAATTCCGAAAGCCGTTCCATGACTCCTTCCAGAACGGTGCAGTGCTCTGCGTCGAGTGCCGCTCCGTCCTTGTGCAGAACGGCTTCCTCCGTCGAGAGGAATGCCGGAAAAACATCCTCGACAAAAGTCCCGAGCAGACGCACCCCCCCGTTGTCACCCATGAGGGCGTCCCTCACGGCTGGTTCAAACGTGCTCGCCTGAGACTCAATCATAAGTCGCGCGAGCGCAATCCGCGATTGCAGACACTTGTACCTCGCATGAAGTACCAACCCGGTATTCAGGCGTAGTGCGGCCTCTTCGGGCTTCCGCATCTCGGGCGTCGTGCTTGGCAAGTTGGCGGTGGCCTCGCAGACGGACACCATCCGTTCCGAGCGCAACAGCTTCTTTCCCCACCACTCCATGCAAGCCACATGCTCCTTCGCCACACTGGAAGCCACTCGGCTCAGCTGGTCGGGGGTAGCGTTAGATTCGAAAATCCGCTGGAACAGGTCTGCCGAATTCTTTCTGCGCTCTTCCAAGGCGGCGATAGTCGATGAGGCCAGTGCGTTGCATTGGTGGGCCGCATCGAGCACGGCATAGCGGTATCCACGGGCCTCAGCGTCGGACAGAATGCTCCGCGCCACGGCCGGGCGCAGGCTCGCGTAGTAGTCCAGAACTGCTGAGCCTGCTTTGACGAACCGATCGGTCAGCTCTTGCGCCTCCTCCGGGTTCTGGGCGTGCATGGCCGCATTACGGCAAGCGTCAAGTTCCTCAACCAGGCAATCCCTGTGTCGCTTGGTTGCGTTGATTTCTTCCTCTGATGAGGAAATGGAGACTGCCACACCCAAAGTTGGCGGCTGGCTGGCGACCGGCGTCGTGTCTCCACCCTCCGACACTGAGGGAAAGCCGCGCCGCCGCGCAGTGACTGCACGTGGCGCAGCGGCTGCACGTGGCGCAGCGCCTAGGATTCGATCTGGGCCAACCGAGAGACCGGAAGACCTGTCGCCAAGAGCATCGTCGGCACCGCGCGCCATGCTAGCGGAGGGCGTCCCTCTATCTTGAGGCCCAGAGCGCATCCGCTCCACGACGGAATCGAACGATTGACTGCCTTCCCCAGGGGCTAGACTTGAGTGCGAGCGTGAACTGCTCGATCCGGCTCCAGCATCCCCAATGCGCGATCTGCCAGATCGGCCAATGCCCGTCATATTCCATCTCTGATAAAGGCGAGAATCGCTGCTTATGATGTTGCGGGCTGATGTCGCTCAGCCATGGCGTATCAAGGCTTTGGCCCATAAGTGCAATCGCCCAGATGGCGCATGGCATGAGGTCTGAGGAACCTGCGGCATGTTTTCGTCAACCGTCATGGTCAGCCCGGACCCAAGACGGCGTGGCCTACATCCTGGCCAAAGTACACGCCAGCAGCCCAAGATCGGCCGAGACTGGCACGCGATCGCATCGCGCCGCACTCGCTATCCTCAGTTTTCGCTGCCATTCACCGGGACCGTTCTTCGTCCACGTACGCGAAGATGAATTGCCGGTAGTACCACTCCGGCTAAATGCATCCGGGCACCCGACTGATTCGCTTCGTCAGCTTCGCCACTCTAGTGGACATCGAACGAGGCACCAATTCGACCATACATGATGATTCGCACTCCTGCGTTTGCATTGGGTTCGGGCTGATGAGGCGCGGCAGGCCTAGATAGACCGCCTGGCTGACGATTGGCTGACGAAGGCGTTCTCCCGGACCGATAAAGAAAATCCGAGACCTGGCTCAAGCGTTGATGAATCGGGCTGCGGCCTACACCGGCCGGCGAAGGCCGCAGGTCAGGCCGCCTGGGCCTGCGATCGGGCGCTGTCTATCTGAGGAGCGTCTTGAGCTGGCTGGGACGAAGAGATTACGGAAGGTTGAGAATATCGAGACGAAGCGCTGCAGGCTTCCCCGGCGAACGGAAGCCCTGCATCGTCCGCTCCCGCTTTCGCAGCGGCACATGGGAATTCTCGGCCCTGTTGTTGAAGCCCCTGTGCGCGGTGCTCGGCATCCGGCATGACCTGCCGTTTCGCCGCTCAATAGGACCGCAGTGTGATTGTTCATGGATAGGGACCCTGCTTGAGGGGTCGTTTTCATCCAAACGGGACCCCCCCTTAACGCAGGGGCGCGACACTGCTTCCGGTTTCATCGGAGGCATTTGTTTTGATGTTGGTTGTGAAGCCGATTGCAAAGATACGCCGGCTTTCGCTGGTTCAGCGCAAATCGATCAAGCAGATCTGCCGGGAATTGAAGGTCTCTCGGGAGGTGGTCCGCAAGGTCCTGCGTTCGGGGCAAACGGAGTTCCGCTACGTGCGCAAGCACCAGCCGTTGCCTCGGGTGGGTGCATGGCGCGATGAGCTTGAGCGGCTTTTGGCGACCAATGCGACGAAGCCGTCGCGGGAACAGCTGACGCTGATCCGGATTTTTGAGCAGCTTCGCGATCTGGGCTATGACGGCAGCTACAGCTCGGTCTGGGGGCATACGCGGGCCTTTGAGGAAGAACGGGGCAGCGCCGCCGCCGATGCGTATGTTCCGCTAATCTTCGCGCCGGGCGAAGCCTACCAGTTCGACTGGAGCCACGAGATCGTTGTTCTGAACGGGGTGACGCGACGGTGAAGTTGGCGCATATGCGGCTGTGCCATAGCCGGATGTTCTTCGTCAGGGCTATCTGCGCGAAAGCCAGGAGATGGTGTTCGACGCGCAGGATCGGGCGTTTGCCTTCTTCCGGGGCACCTGCACGCGCGGCATCTATGACAACATGAAGACGGCTGTGGAGACGATCTTCATCGGGAAGGAGAGGCAATACAACCGCCGCTTCCAGCAGATGCGCCGCCACTATCTTGTCGAGCCGGTGGCCTGCACGCCGGCGTCGGGCTGGGAGAAGGGCCAGGTCGAGAACCAGGTCGGGCTGTGCGCGAGCGCTTCTTCACGCCGAGGCTCCGCTTCAAAAACCTGGAGGAACTCAACGCCTGGCTGCTCGACCGATGCATCGCTGTGCGGGAAGGCCTCGCGAAGCCTGAACTTGTCCAGCGCGCGCCGCGACGACAGCCGGAGGATCGATTGATGACACTCGTCGCCCGCATTGCCATTGCCGATCCGGACCTCAGTCTGCGGGCGATCGCGGCACAGCTCGAGACAATGCGGGAGCGGACGCCGCGCGGCGGCTGGCAATGGGCGGCCTCGTCGGTCGAGCATCTGCTCGATCATGCGAGGCGTCTCGGTTTAACGGTGCACGAACCCGCTGACGGCTGAAACGGGCATCCGCCGCCGTTCTCCCGCCCTCCCGTTTCGTCCTGGTGTGACAAATAAGGAGAAATTCTACTCTCCCTCTGGCGTAACGTCGGACCCTGCCCACAAGTGCGGAAGACTGGCGTTGTGATTCCTGATGTTCAGAGCCTTCCATTGCAGCGCGGGGGAAGTTCCCTATCGCGTGCTTGACGGCGGCATCGCCTTGGAGACTGCTGACGTCGATCCGTCCCTCTTCGTAGAGAGCATCAAGGAACGACATCTCGCCGCGATCATGTTCGAACAAGGGCGCCAGTCGTTCTTGCCATTCGGCCAGCACGAGCTCGCACCAGGCTTCCGGGCGGCCGTCCTTGTCGAACATGTCGCTCTTCACGACGGTCAGCAATTTTCCGCGGAGTTCGTTGGTGTCGTAGCTATATCCGTTCAGCGAGGCCGTCCGCCAGTTCAGGTCCGCCCCGATCGCGAGCGTAGCGAGCTTGACCTGTTTCCAATCCAGCCCGCGGACGTGCAGCAGGCGCGATGCGTCCTAGAGATCGCGCGATGCGCAGCGCGCGGCCATCGCGACGCTTTTTCCGGCGGCGATCTCGCGCAGATCCACAACGGGGATTTTCTTCGCGGTGTAGCCGCCCAGAGGAACGGAATTCATTAGCGACGTCCCGAAGAACGGCGTGCGGTACATGTAGTTGACGTCGACCTCGATCGTGCCGGGCCGCCGATGGGCCGAAACGTACCTGAAGCGCCACTTTTCGCCGCCGTGTTCGTCGCGCGGGGTTCGGAAAAGTTCGTAGCTGTAGTTCCCCATAAGGAGTGGCAGACGCTTCATGATGAGCGCCTTGTCGGCGAGCATCGTTTTTCCGATCTTCGGCACCGACGTAGTTCAAGTCGATATCCACCGACAGACGATCGAGACCGAGATAGAACAGGTTGAGCGCCGTACCTCCTTTCAAAGCGAACAGATGGCCGATCTCCCTGTCCTTGGTGAGTCGGTCGAGCACGTCTATGAGCGGACCACGCGTTCGATTGTCGCGGCTTCGAACGACAGTTCATTGGAAAGCTTCTCCAGGGGTTCTACCGAGATCATGGCGCCATCTCCGGAGAGCCACCTTCGAACGAAGGATGTGGAATTCGCTAGGCAGCACCACGTTCCATTCCGGATGCGCCTCGCCGGCCTGGGACGTCGTGCCTAGCACCGCGCGCGGCGACGACGGTGCCAACCGTTTCAAAATCCTTCAGCATCTCGTCGTCGACGAAGAGGTCTTCGCGACGGCTCTCCAGCCAGCAACCGAGGATACCAGCGAGCGACTGGTTCTCGCGAGCTGTCGTCAACTCGACGAGCTTGGTCACGTCGAGGGCGCGCACGGTCGGTAGCGCGTTAGAGAGTTCTTCGGTGCCCGCCGCCAGGTCGGGCCGCTCGACGCAGTCGACGAGGGTGCCGATGACGCCGATCAGCCCGCGGCCGGTTCGCATCGGCAAAAACAGCCGCTTGGCGCCCGGCAGCGTATCCGAGCCGCGTCCGGCCGGGCGATCGTTGGACCAGGTCCAGTTCGCCGCTGCAGGTCGGCCCTGTCGAGTTCATCCTCGGGCGGATAGCCGGATTTACGGTGAGCACGCCGTCTTCCGGCAGCAGCAGCACGACGCGTACTTTCAGCATCAGCGCGGTCTGACAGGCGGTCGCCCACAGCACGTCGTCCAGTGTTGCGGTGCCCGCGAGCTTGCGGCTGAAGGCGTACAGGGATTCGGTGGTGCGGAGCCTGCCGATCGCCGTAACCGCCTGGGTGCGGACCCGCGCCGCGACATTCGAGACCAGGATCGCAATCAGCATGAAGAAGAAGAAGGCGGCGACGTTGGTCGGTTCGGTGATCATGAAGGTGTAGACCGACGGCAGGAAGAAGAAATTGTAGCACAGCGAGGCGGCGACGCTGGCGCAAGGCCGACGGCCACGACCAGCGTACCGCCAGATCAATGAGAGGACGTCTTCAAGACGCTCGCCGCACATAAACTCAAGCGATACCGCCTGACTATTCCTCTGGCGGCTGACACTGATCCATGGGTAGCGACGCGCTTCACCTCGATCGTAGGCCTTGCCGCCAACTATGGCGTCATTCTTGAACCTGTTCTGGCGCTTCCGCTAACGTGGGGCGACAAGACCGATGCTGGCAAGTATCCTGCCGGCGACGCTGCTGCGATCTACTCCCAGGGCCACAATCGGACCCTGGCATTCGTTCGCCAGTTCGCATCTTCAGTCGGCGACTGAGAACTTGGTAACGAGATCAATCTGACCTTCCGTGATGGCAACGGCTCTCCATTGTTCGGCAAGGGATGGACCTCTGCCGAGTTCGCTGCATATCCGTCGATGGCCGACTTCGCCAATCTCTTGCGGGGAATGTCGGACGCGATCGAGCAGGTACGCCGCGACACCGGCAGAAACCTTCGGCGCATCGTCGGCACCACATCGACGATGTTCAGCTACATCGACTTCATGAAGGCGAATGGCGTCAAGATCGATGTGCTCGGCTATCACTAGACGAGCATGCCGGCGTGGACCCGACGAACTACTGGGGGCGGAGTTCGTCCCAACTTCAACCTGTTCACAAAGCTATCGAGCTACGGCGTTCCAGTCGCCATCAATGAGATGAACGGCGCCGAGATCTACGACGCACCCTTCGTCAACACCTCGACGTCTGCCTCGATGTCGGCCTGTAACTCAAACCTAGATGCGATGCTGGCGAAGTTCTCTCAGCATTCGTTCATCGAGTGGATCGATCTCTACGAGCTGATGGACGAGCTGGACAAGACTGGTCCCGAAGGTCGGTTCGGGCTGATGTTCAATCTGTCGACCCCGAAGCCGCTCATGTCGACGATCGGTCATTTCGTTTTCCTGTCGATCACCCTGATCGCTTCAGCAACCTCAATGACCGCAACCGCGCATCCGGCATCGGCCTGTTCAATGCCGGTCGCCAGCTTGGCTGGTCTCATGGGAGCAGCCCTGCTCCACAGATCGATCGGCGATACCCGACCTGTCGGCTTGGAAGCTCGCGGTTCAGAGCGGCACGCTCATTGATCAACGCTCTTTGGCCTGTGAGAGACCAATCCGTCCTTCATCGCGCTCCGCGAATGTCTCCCCAGACTTCGCTTGTTCAGCAAAGGCCACAATGCTTGCTTCCGTTTCGGCGATCTGAGTCTTCATCTGTTCGGGACGCGCGGACCATCCGCCGCCATGCGCCTGATGCGGTCGATTTCTTCGGCTGTCTGAGCCTGCACCTCATCGGATCGAACGTGAGGGGGCGGCAATGCGTAGAGCTTCTCGAACTCATCGCTTTCGCTCTGGAGCACGATCGACGAGTAGTCGGAAAATACGATGAGGGCATCGACCAGCTCGTCGGTCTCGTCTAGGATCAAAACTCACGCACGCGGCGAGCCTTTGGATCATTTTGTGGCGGCCGCTGAAGAGGATTCTGATTCGACATCCAGGCTATGATCCAATGGGGATGACAGAGGCTCAGCTCGCTGTTCCGGAGTCGTTCGAGAAGGCCGTTTGATAAAGCTCCTCAATCTTCGTTCGTCTGGCGTTAATTGGGAGAATTCGTTGTCACGGGCGCGCTTTGAGTCGCCCTTCATTCTGTTGCAAGAATCCGAAGAGATTGTTGAGGGTGCGCTCCGGCATGTCGATCATGTTTTCGACGCCCGCCCGGAATGTATCGAAGCTCCGCAAGAACCGGATTTCCTTCGGAAGATCCTGTTCGATGGTCCTCTGCACGCATTCGTACAGAAACTCCGCGTGCGGCGATTTTGTCTTAGGATGGCGGCTGAAAAACCGGAAAGTGGATGCCGGCGGATTGAATCCGTCGTACCCGGTGCGGCCATTGCCGTCCTCGAATGGATGGATGTAGACGAACTCGAAGGCCAGCACGGCGGCAGCCACGACGGGGTCAAGCTCAATTGACGAGGCCTGGTCGAACGCGATCAATCCGTGGACGAGGGAAGCGATATCTTCGTGATGCGCGCTGATATGGTCCGGAATGGGTCTCTGCGTCTCGTGGTCATGCTCACCGACGAAACCGCCTTCCTTCCGAAAGCCGAGCTTCACGAAACGCTCATCACCGATGACAATGCGGTGCAGCCGCAAGAAACACCGTCTCATCGAGCGGCGTCCATCCTGCTTCGCCGATGACCCTATCCCACCGCTGGATAAGATCCTGCGGCGGCTTCTCGCCTTCGATGACGCAGCTCGATTTTGAATCCTTGAGGAGAAGGGTCAATTGCGCGGGCCCGCCGCAACGCCCTGGCCATGGCGCCTGGCTCGGAACGCCGGCGCGCCCGTCAGGATCCGGCCCGATGGGCCTCGATGTGTTCAGGAGGACTCGGTAAGCGTAGGCATAACCGGGTTCCTTGCCGATCGGCGGCCACCGCGGAGGACCACATGCTGCTGCTCGGCCGCAGGAACGCCATGGAGGGTCGTGACCTTCCTGCTCGAGACGGACATCCCGCACCGCGGCCGCCGGCCTGATGGCCGTCCGAGTGCCGCCGTGACATCGGCGACTATATCGGCCTCATCTTGGAGACGGTCTCGCGAGCCCTGTCTATCAACGACGACAGGGATGCTCTCCCATTCACTGGAAGTCCGCCGCACCTCGTGCGGAAGGCTACCGCTTTACGGCTTAGCCGGGGCCTCTTGCGGCGGCTCGTCGTCGGCAATTGCCCGCCACGCTGCGCCGTCGAAGTCGTCATACTGACCGCTCCGAAGCGACCAGAGGAAGGCGACGAGGCCTGCACCTCCGAGTGCCAGCGCCAGCGGGACTAGGATCACCAGGATTTCCATCACGCAATCTCCCGCGACGCGCTACGCCCCCGCAGCGAATTCAGCATGACCAGGATCGACGAGCCGCTCATCGCGGCTGCTGCGATCAGGGGCGTCACGACGCCGCTGATCGCGATCGGCACCGCCAGGACATTATAAGCGATCGCGAGCCAGAGGTTTTGCAGCATCAGGCGCAGCGCCTTGCGCGCGGAATCGATGGCCGCGACGACCGGCGCCAGCGGCCGGCCGAGGAAGATGAGATCGGCGGTCGCCTGGCTGAGATGCGCGGCCGAGATCGGCGACATCGAGACATGAGCGGCCGCTAGCGACGGCGCATCGTTCATGCCGTCGCCGACCATCAGCACCTTGGCGCCGCGCCGCTTCAATTCCTCGATCCGCGCGATCTTGTCAGCGGGCGTGACGCCGGCGCGCCACTCGGGAACGCCGAGAGAATAGGCCGCCGCCCTCACCGCCGGCTCGCGATCGCCGGAGAGAATTTCGACGCCGATGTTGCGCGCCTTCAGCGCCGCGATCACGGCTTGCGCATCCGGGCGGAGGCCCTGACGCACCGAAAGGATGAATTTTTCGGCCCCCTTGCAGAAAGCCACGCTGGAGGCTTCGGGATCTAGACCGGCACCGTCGCCGACCAAGGCATCGGCGCCGCAGAACGACGGACGGCCGAGACGAATCTCGACGCCGTCGACCGTTGCCCGCACGCCCTGCCCGGCCTCCTCGATTGCACCCACGATCGGCGATTTGGCGACGGCGGCCTGCGCGACCGCGGCGGCCACCGGATGATGGCTCGACAGTGCAAGTCGACCGGCGAGGTCGAACATGTCTGCGGGGATGTCGGCCGCATTCGTCACCTCTAGATCGGGCAGGGTGAGCGTGCCGGTCTTGTCGAAGATGACATGATCGGCTTCGGCCAGCCGCTCGATGGCGTCGCCGGAATTGAGCAGCACGCCGGATTTGAACATGGCGCCGGAAGCGACAGTCTGCACCGTGGGAATCGCAAGGCCGAGCGCGCAGGGACAGGTGATGATCAAGACGGCAACGCCTGTCACGATCGCATCATGCCAGCCCGCGCCTGCGATGATCCAGCCGAGGATGGTGAAGAGCGCAGTTGCATGCACCACCGGCGCGTAGAGCCGCGAGGCGCGGTCGGCGAGCCGCATGTAGCGCGAGCGGGCCTGGAGCGCGTTGTCGAGCAGCCGCGTGATCTCCGCGAGCAGCGTCGCCTCTGAGGCCGCCGAGACCCGCACCCGCAACGTGCCCGAGATGTTCATCGATCCCGCATAGACCGGCGTGCCCTGCTCGGCGGTGACATAGAGCGTCTCGCCGGTGATCAGGCTCTGGTCAATCTCGGAGCGCCCCTCGATCACGGTGCCGTCGACCGCGCAGCGCTCGCCGGGCCGCAACAGCACGATATCGCCGGGATGAATCGCCGCCGCCGGTACCTGCGAAATTTCATCGGGGCCGACGAACTTCGCCGCGGTCTCCGCCTTCAGCGCGGCGAGATTGCCCGCGACCGCGCGGGTCCGCCGCCGCATGTTCTGGTCGAGGAAGCGGCCGACCAAAAGAAACGTGAGCAGCATGATCGCCGCGTCGAAATAGGCGTGCTCGGCGTGGTGGATGGTCTCGACCACGGACATGCCCAGCGCGAGGCACACGCCGATCGAGATCGGCACGTCCATGTTGGTGGTCTTGTGCGACAGCGCGCGCCAGGCCGAACGGAAGAACGGCTGGCCGGCATAGGCTGCCGCCGGCAGCGCGATCAGCGCCGACAGCCAGTGGAAGAAGTCGCGCTGCTCCGGCAACATGTCCGAGACATTGCCGGACCACACCGGGATCGACAGCATCATCACGTTCATGGTGGCGAACGCGGCGACGCCGAGACAGCGCAGCAGGAAGCGCGATTCGGCAACTTCAGTCGCCTCCGCGCTCTCGGTCTCGTAAGGGTAGGCCTTGTAGCCGAGCTCTTCCAGCCGATCGATGAGACGGCTTGGGTCGAGCGTGCCCTGCTTCCATTCCAGCGCGACGCGCCGGTCGGTGAGGTTCACCCGCGCCAGCGTGACGTCGGGAATCGCCGACAGTCCGCGCTCGATCCTGGCCATGCATCCGGCGCAGTGAACGCCGTCGACGGCGAGATCGATGTGCTGGACGCCTTCGCCCGCGGTCCGGACGTAGTGCGAAAAGTCCCGCGTGATCCGCATGGCGAAATCCTTCAGTTCAGAATCACGCGGTTGCGTGACAGGAAGACGCGCGTCCCCCGCGCCTCACCCGCGATCACCAGGTCCCACTGGCCCGGCGCGAGGGACGCGGCATCGCCGCGATAGAGGCCGATGCCCGCCTCGGTGAGCTCGACGGCGAGATCAGCGCGCTTGTCGGTCGGCCGCTCCAGGCGTCCGCCGAACCTCAACCCGCTCACCGGCTGCCCGGCAGCGTCGCGCGCTTCGACCTGGAGCACGGCATTGCCATCGGCGCGCCGCTCGATATGAGCGTTAACCTGCCATTTGCGCGCGGCTTGATCCTGCGCCGCCGAGATCTCGCGGTCATAAGTGAGGCCTGCGGCATAGGGGCTGTCGACGTCGGTGCCGGGCAGCGTCGCGATCGCGAGCTTCATCATGGTGACGTTGACGCCGATCACGACGCCGAAGAAGGCGACCAGCATCAGGAACACCTTGGTCCCGGTGAGCGGCTTGGATGCCATGGGTGTCTCCTGGACTTACGGCGCGACGAAATTGTCGGTGGCGGATGCGGCCTCGCCGAGCCCGATATCGGTGACGTGGAAGCGGACGAGAATCGACTTCTCCGGATTGCTCTGCGCCGGCGCGGTCACGAGCATGCGCAGCTCGCTGGTGGAGTCGCGGGGGATCACGATCATCGGCCGGTCCGGCGTCACGGAGTCGACGCCGATGACGTGAATGGTCGCGTTGACTGGGCCGTTGGCGTCGATGGCGATGACGCGGTCATAGCCGCTCTTGTTCAGCAGCCGGACCGTGTAGGCGTTGCGGATCGAGCCGTCGCTGAGCCTGACCGCGACCGGATTGCGGTCGTGCAGCACGTTGACATCGAGCAGGCTGCGGGTCGCGAGGGTGTAGATCATGATGCCGCCGACGCCCGCGATGATCGCGCTGTAGGCGACCGTGCGGGGCCGGACGATGCGGTAGACCGGCGCCTTGCCTTCCTGGCGGCGATGGATGTTGATGTCGTTGTCGTAGCCGATCAGCCGCTTCGGCCGGCCGATCTTGGCCATCACGTTGTCGCAGGCGTCGATGCAGAGCCCGCACTGGATGCATTCCATCTGCGGTCCGTTGCGGATGTCGATGCCGGTGGGGCAAACCGCGACGCACTGGTAGCAGTCGATGCAATCTCCGACCTGCTCGCCGAGCGCACGCAGCTCGGCGGCCTTCTTGACCGAGGTACGCTTCTCGCCGCAATCGTAGCGGTAGGTGACGTTGAGCGCCCATTCGTCGGTGAGCGCCGCCTGGATCCGCGGCCAGGGGCACATATAGACGCAGACCTGCTCGCGCATGAATCCGGCGAGCACATTGGTCGTCGCGGTGAGGATGCCGATCCAGGCGTAGGCGATCATCGGCGCCTGAAAGGTGACGAGCTCCTTCACCAGCGTCGGCGCGTCGTTGAAGTAGAGCACCCAGGCGCCGCCGGTCCACCAGGCAATCAGGAGCCAGATCGAATGCTTGAGCACGATCTCCAAGATGCGCTCGAGCCTCATCGGATCGGACGATTTGTCCTTCTTCATCCGCTCGCGCCGATCGCCTTGGATCAGGCGCTCGACAGCGTAGAACAGGTCGGTCCAGACCGTCTGCGGACAGAGATAGCCGCACCAGATGCGGCCGCCGACCGAGTTCATCAGGAACAACGCCACCGCGGCGACGATCAACAGGCCCGTGAAGTAGTAGACCTCCTGCGGCCACAGCTCGATGAAGAAGAAGTAGAAGCGGCTGTTGGGCAGATCGATCAGCACCGCCTGGCTGGGGGCGCCGAGACCGCGGTTCCAGCGCACGAAGGGCAGCAAGTAGTAGAAGCCGAGACAGAACGCCATTAGGCCCCATTTGATCCGGCGGAACGTGCCGGAGACGCTCTGGGGATAGACCTTCTTCCGGGCAGCGTAGAGCGGCCCGTAATCGTCGTCCGATGTGAGTTCGTTCGGGTTCACGATCTTGTTCATCGCCTGGTACTTTTTGACAGGTGCGATTAAACCTAGACCCGACGCGGCGCCGTCCATTGATCCAGCGCAAACGGGGGCGTTTTGTTCGCCCCCGTCTTCCGTCAATGGGCTATTTTCCACCGCCCAGCGAGTGGACATAGACCGCCATGGCCTTGATGGTGGCCGGATCGAGCCGCCCCTCCCAGGCCGGCATGACGCCGCCGCGGCCCAGGCTGATGGTTTCGATCAGGCTCGCCTCGTCCGAGCCATAGAGCCAGATCTTGTCGGTGAGATTCGGCGCGCCCATCTCGGGGTTGCCCTTTCCGCCGTCGCCATGGCAGGCGACGCAATTCTCCGCGAAGATCTTTTCGCCCTTCGCCGCGTCGTAGCCCTTGCGGGTCGACAAGCCCGATACCGACCGCACGTAATTGGCGACGGTGACGATCTCGTCGCCCTTCAGCACGCCGTCCTTGCCGAAGGCGAGCATTTGGCCCTCATGCGCCTTGGCGTGACCGGAACGCGCGCCGAACTGGATGGTCTGCATGATCTGGTCGAGCGTGCCGCCCCACAGCCAGTCGTCGTCGTTCAGGTTCGGATAGCCTTTCGCGCCGGCGCCGCCGCTGCCGTGACACGGTGCGCAATTGTCGCCGAACACGGTTTTCCCCTTGGCGCGGGCAAGCGCCAGCAAGGCCGGATCCTTTTCGATGTCGGCGAGTGAGGCCGCGCCGAGCGCCACCATCTTGTCGCCGCGGATCTTCTCGAGATTGGCGAGCTCGACTGCGACGTCGGCGCGGGACGAGAATCCGAACATGCCCGTGGTGTTGCTGGAGATCAGCGGCCAGGCCGGATAGACGAGCCAGTAGCCGATCGCCCAGACGATGGTGAGGTAGAAGGTGACTACCCACCAGCGCGGCAGCGGCGTGTTGAGCTCCTTGATGCCGTCCCACTCGTGCCCGGTCGTGGACCTGCCGGTGACGGAATCGATGTCGCTATGATGATCGGTCATGATCTCTCACTCCTCCCGCAACGGCAGGTGTGCCGCTTCGTCGAAAGCGGGCTTGTTGCGAGGCCAAAATGCGTAGGCGATGATCGCGAGAAAGATCGCGATGAAGACCGGCGTCCAGATCGTGGTCACGAGACCGGACGCAAGATTGTCGAGTGTCAGGATGGCTTTCATCGTTGATGCCTTCTCAGCGAAAATTGGCTTTCTCGTTGTAGATCTTGAAGTCGACCAGCGTGCCGAGCATCTGCAAATATGCGATCAGCGCGTCCATCTCGGTCGGCGTGCCGGTCTTGCCGTCGAAATTGCGCACGACGGCCTTGGCGTAGCGCTTGCTGAAGGCATCGCTGCCGGAATTGTCCGGATCGGCCTGGGCCTTCATATCGGCGCCGGCGCTCGCGATCTGATCGTCGGTGTAGGGCACCCCGACGGTTCTCAGCGTACGCATGTGGTCGGCGATCATGTCGGGATCGACCTCCGTCTGACTGAGGAACGGATAGCCCGGCATCACCGACTGCGGCACGATCGCGCGCGGGTTGGTGAGATGGGTGACGTGCCAGTCGTCGGAATATTTGGCGCCGACGCGGGCAAGATCGGGACCGGTGCGCTTGGAGCCCCACTGGAACGGGTGGTCGAACATGCTCTCGGCGGCGAGCGAGAAGTGGCCGTAGCGCTCGACCTCGTCGCGCAGGGGGCGGATCATCTGCGAGTGGCAGAGATAACAGCCTTCGCGGACGTAGACGTTGCGGCCTGCGAGCTCCAGTGGCGTATAGGGCCTGACACCGTCGACCGCCTCGATCGTGCTCTTGAGGTAGAACAGCGGCGTGATCTCGACGAGACCGCCGATCGCGATCACCAGCAGGATGCCGACGATCAGGATGATCGAGTTCTTTTCGAAGACTTGATGGCGTGTCCAGAACGACATGGAAAACTCCTCATTCCGCCGGCTGAAGAGCGACGGGCCTCTGGACTTCCGCTTCGCCGACGCGAACCGTCATCCAGAGATTGTAGGCCATGATCATCGCGCCGATCAGGAACAGGGCGCCGCCGGCGGCGCGGATGATGTAGAAGGGATGCATCGCCTCGACCGTCTCAATGAAGGAATATTCGAGGAAGCCGAGCGAGGTGTAGGCGCGCCACATCAGACCCTGGAGGATGCCCGACACCCACATCGCCGAGATGTAGAGAACGATGCCGAGGGTTGCGATCCAGAAGTGCCAGTTGACGAGCTTCAGGCTGTAGAGGCCCTTGCGATTCCAGACCCACGGCACCAGGCAGTAGAGCGCGCCGAAGGAGACGAAGCCGACCCAGCCGAGCGCGCCGGAATGCACGTGACCGATGGTCCAGTCGGTGTAGTGGCTGAGCGAGTTGACCACCTTGATCGACATCATCGGGCCTTCGAAGGTCGACATGCCGTAGAAGGCGACGGAGACGACGAGCATGCGCAGCACAGGGTCGGTGCGCAGCTTGTCCCAGGCGCCCGACAGCGTCATAAGGCCGTTGATCATGCCGCCCCAGGAGGGCATCCACAGCATGATCGAGAAGGTCATGCCCAGCGTCTGCGTCCAGTCCGGCAGCGCCGTATAGTGCAGATGATGCGGACCGGCCCAGATATAGAGGAAGATCAGCGCCCAGAAGTGGATGATCGACAGCCGATAGGAATAGATCGGCCGCTCGGCGCGCTTCGGGATGAAGTAGTACATGATGGCGAGGAAGCCGGCGGTCAGGAAGAAGCCGACCGCGTTATGGCCGTACCACCACTGGAACATGGCGTCCTGGATGCCGCCCCAGGCGACGTAGGATTTGGAGCCGAACACCGAGACCGGGAGGGCCGGATTGTTGCCGAGATGCAGGACCGCGATCGTCACGATGAAGGCGAGATAGAACCAGTTTGCGACGAAGATGTGCGGTTCCTTGCGCTTGATGATGGTGGCAAGGAAGACGAGCAGATAGGCTACCCACACAATCGTCAGCCAGAGATCGGCGTACCATTCCGGCTCGGCATATTCCTTCGACTGGGTGACGCCGAGCAGATAGCCGGTGCCGGCGGTCAGGATGAAGAAATTGTAGCCGATCACGACGAACCAGGGCGCGAGGTCGCCGGCCAAGCGCACGCGGCAGCTCTTCTGGACGACGTAGAAGGACGTCGCGATCAGCACGTTGCCGCCGAAGGCGAAGATCACCGCGGAGGTGTGCAGAGGACGCAGACGGCCGAAGCTGGTCCAGGGCAGATCGAAGTTCAGCGCCGGCCAGGCCAGTTGCGAGGCGATGATCAGGCCGACGAGGAAGCCTGCGATGCCCCAGAACATCGCCATGAAGGAGGAAAACTTGATCGGGCCCATGTTGTAGTTGGGGCGGCCGTTGATCTCCGCCGGCGGCAATGCCGCCGGGCGATCGAAGTACCGGTTGATTATGCAGAACACCGCCGCCAGGCTCGCCGCCGCGCTGAGCGCAGCGTGGAAGGCGAAGGGCGCGTCGAGCGCCTTGGCCGAGGCGATCACGCACAAGAAGGCGGTGATTGCGAACACGACAGCCAGGCCGCTTTCACCTGACGTCATGGATTTGGAGAGGGCGGGCTGGCTCATGCGGATTCTCTCTGAAAGAACACGCCGCCAGAAACCACATCCGCCCTCGCGGGGAATTGATTGAAATCAAGCTAGCTGGATTTCCGTTGACGTGAGACCGATGCGGATCAGGGAGTAGTATCAATTGCTTGCGCACGGCACGGCGCACACCGCGAAGCATTGCCTCCGGGAGATCACGGAGCTTGAAATCGCGGGAATCAAGGCAGTTTCGTCAGTACCGCGCCGTCGCCTTGAGCGCCGCGATGACGTCCTCGCGGGCGATGATGCCGACCAGCTTCCTTGCGCCGTCGAGCACGATGATGCTCCTGATGCGATGCTCGACCATGATCTGGAGCACGCGCGTCAGCGTTGTGTCGGGGCTGACATAGATGAACTCGGGCGTCATGACGTCGCCGATCTTGCGGCTCATCAGGTCGGGATAGCGCGGCAGCATCTGGCTCGGCGTGAAGGCGAAACACTTCAGGATGTCGAATTTGGTGACGATGCCGACCACCTGCCCGTCATCCTCGACTGGATAGGAGTTGAAATCGTCGCGCTCGAACATCTCGCTGAGTTCGAGCAGGTCGAGATCGCACTGAGCCGTCCGTACGTTGCGTGTCATGTAGCCGCCGACGGTCTGTTCAAGAGACTTGTACACGGCGCGTCCTCCTGGATTGGTCTGGGTTCGCCGGCCGTCGGTGCGACAGGAACATGCAGCGGGCCGATTGCGTCATCAGATGATGCGTGGCGCCGCCGAGGATCAGCTCGCGGAAGCGCGAATGACCGTAGGCGCCGGCGACGATCAAGCCGGCGCCGATGTTATAGGCGATCTTCTCTAATTGCGCGGCGGCGGTTTGGTTTCTCGCGGCTTCCGGGATGCGCGCGATCGCAGCGAGGCCGTGGCGAGCGAGCCATGTGGCAACGTCCGTGACGCGCCCCATCGCGGCCGAGCCGTCGCCAGCGTATTCCGAAAGCTCGACGATGGTTATGTCCTTCGCGTTGCGCAGCCTCGGCAATGCATCGACAACCGCCCGCCGTGCCTCGGGCGTGTCCTTCCAGACTATGAGCACGCTACGCACATCGAGCCAGTTGACTCCGTCGGTTATCATCAGGAGCGGCCGGCCAGCCTGCATTACCAGATCCTTCAGGCTTGCAAGCGAAAAGGCATCGGAGAAAGCGGGCTATATCCGCCGCTGACGACGATGTCGGCGCACCGCACCTGCGCCAGGACAAACCGCCTGGGAAAATCCAGGGCGCTGCGCCATTCCGAGTGTCCGCCGCGCGCCTTCGTCGCGGCGCGGATTGCGCCTCCAGCTCGGCAAGGCGTTCCTGACGGAAGCCTGCTCCCGATCGATCAGCCTAGGGCCTCGGCGCCATCTGCGAAATAGAGCGGCGGAGCGAACTGCGCCGCGGCAACGCCGACAATGGTCGCCTCGAACCGCTCGGCGAGTTCGCCCGCGACCTGAAGACGTGCCTCGTTGGGCTGATCGAGCGCCAGGCTGACCACCACGGTCGGATATGTCATCGGGAGCCTCCGGGCAGTACGTTGCTGTGGAAA
Organism: Bradyrhizobium sp. 147; assembly: GCF_023073935.1. Classification (NCBI taxonomy): domain Bacteria; kingdom Pseudomonadati; phylum Pseudomonadota; class Alphaproteobacteria; order Hyphomicrobiales; family Nitrobacteraceae; genus Bradyrhizobium; species Bradyrhizobium sp. 147. Next base: position 80,576 of record NZ_JADPKL010000025.1, read on the forward strand.
TCTAGCCGCGCCGACGCAAGGCAGGATGAGGTAGATCAATTTTCGGCGCCCAGTTGGGAGAAATCCGCCGATCAGACATCCGAACTTGCCTCCGGTCCGGCCTTGGGCGAAATTGCCGCCACGGGACCCCTCCGCGGGAGAATGGGAGCAATAGCTTGTCGCTGAGCCGCGTAACGCATCCGCCAGAGGACGCTCGCGGCGAGCATTTCGGCGTCCGGATCGAAGGCTTTGGCGTCGGCACCTGGGATCTCGATCTCAGGATGCGCGAGCTGGAGTGGTCGGAAACCGCGAGAATGCTGCTCGGCATCGAACGGAATCAACCGGCGAGCTATGAACTCCTTCTCTCGCGCCTCGGTCCCGCGGACCGCGCGCGCCTGGAGAGCGCGATCGAGCATGTCGTCGACCACGGCGGCGGCTTCGACGTATCCTTCAGAGTTGCCAATGCCTCAGGCCTGGGGCGCTGGATTCGCGCCCGGGCAGGTCTCATCCGGGACGACGCCGGTGCCGCCCGCCATCTCAGCGGCATCTTTCTCGACGTCAACGAGGAGAAACAGGTTGAGGAGGCACTGCGCACCCGCGAGACTCACCTCCAGTCGATCCTCCAGACCATTCCCGATGCAATGATCGTCATCGACGGCCACGGCATCATCCAGCTCTTCAGCACGGCGGCCGAGCGCCTGTTCGGCTGGCCCGAGCAGGAGGCCATCGGCCAGAACGTCAGCATCCTGATGCCTGAGCCCGACTGCACCCGCCACGACGGCTACATCGCGCGCTACCGCACCACCGGAGATCCGCATATCATCGGCATCGGGCGTATCGTGACAGGCAAGCGCCGCGACGGAATCACCTTTCCGATGCATCTGGCGATCGGCGAGATGCAGTCGGGCGCCGAGCCTTATTTCACCGGATTCATCCGCGACCTCACCGAGCATCAACAGACCCAGGCGCGGCTCCAGGAATTGCAGTCCGAGCTCGTCCATGTCTCGCGGCTGACCGCGATGGGCGAGATGGCCTCTGCGCTCGCCCACGAGCTCAACCAGCCGCTGGCGGCGATCAGCAATTATATGAAGGGCTCACGACGGCTGCTCGCCGGCAGCAGCGATCCGAACACACGGAAGATCGAAAGCGCGCTGGACCGCGCCGCCGAACAGGCGTTGCGCGCCGGCCAGATCATCCGGCGCTTACGCGACTTCGTGTCTCGCGGCGAGTCCGAGAAGCGGGTCGAGAGCCTGTCCAAGCTGATCGAGGAAGCCGGCGCGCTTGGGCTTGCCGGCGCCCGCGAGCAGAACGTGCAGCTCCGCTTCAATCTCGATCCGGACGCCGATCTCGTCCTCGCCGACCGGGTGCAGATCCAGCAAGTCCTGGTCAATCTGTTTCGCAATGCGCTGGAAGCGATGGCGCAGTCGCCGCGGCGCGAGCTCGTTATTGGCAACAGCCGCATCGCCGATGATGTGATCGAAGTGGAGGTGTCCGACAGCGGGTCCGGCTTCCAGGGCGACGTCATTTCAAACCTGTTTCAAACCTTCTTCACCACCAAGGAGACCGGCATGGGCGTGGGACTGTCCATCAGCCGCTCCATCATCGAGGCTCACGGCGGCCGCATGTGGGCCGAGAGCAACGCATCGGGTGGCGCAACATTCCGCTTCACCCTCCCGGCAGCCGACGAGAACTGATTCATGACAACCAAGGGACATGTCTACGTCATCGACGACGACGAGGCGATGCGGGACTCGCTGAACTTCCTGCTGGATTCCTGCGGCTTCGGCGTCACCCTATTCGACAATGCGCAAGGCTTCCTCGGCGGCCTGCCCGGCCTCGCCTTCGGCTGCGTGGTCTCGGACATCCGCATGCCGGGCGTTGACGGAATCGAGCTTCTCAAGTGCATGAAGGCGCAGCACAGTCCGTTCCCGATCGTGATCATGACCGGTCACGGCGACGTGCCGCTCGCAGTCGAAGCGATGAAGCTTGGTGCGGTCGACTTCCTGGAAAAGCCGTTCGAGGACGACCGCCTCGTCACCATGATCGAGGCCGCGATCCGCCGGGCCGAACCGGTCGCCAAGAACGAGGCTATCGCGCAGGATATGGCCGCCCGTGTGGCCTCGTTGAGCCCGCGCGAGCACCAGATCATGGAGGGGCTGATCGCAGGTCTCTCCAATAAGCTGATCGCCCGCGAATACGACATCAGCCCGCGCACGATCGAGGTCTACCGGGCCAATGTGATGACCAAGATGCAGGCCAACAGCCTCTCGGAACTGGTCCGGCTGGCGATGCGCGCCGGCATGCTGAAGGATTGAGGCAGGTCAAGGCACGTGTGCGGGCCTGTGGTAGCCACGCAGGCATGATCGAGATCGGCTCGCCCCATCAGCGGCCCCCAGGCGCATCGGCAAAGCCCACCGTCTACGTGGTCGACGACGATGCCGCTGTGCTGGGATCCCTGCGCTTCCTGCTGGAAACCGAGGGCTTTGCCGTGCGGACCTTCAGGAGCGCTCCGGCGCTGCTCAATGCGACGACCCCGCCCGGCGCGGACTGCTACGTGATCGACTACAAGATGCCTGACATCAATGGCATCGAGTTGGCCTGGCGGCTGCGCCAATCCGACGCCGACAGGCCCGTGATCCTGATCACCGGCTATCCCGACGGAAATATCTCGGTAAAGGCAGCGGCGGCAGGGATCACGGACGTGATTTTGAAGCCGCTCCTCGATGAAAACCTGGCGAAATGCATCCGCCACGCCATCCAGGACAGGCGCGGCCACTGACCTACGGGATTCTCCGTAGGTAAACCTCCTTAAGATATCGCTCGAAATTTCCGGATCGCGCGATCCCGCGTACCAATGCACCATCACAACGGAGATGGCGCAGATGCTGACCCAGACGCTCAAGACCCAGGCGATTAAGACGCAAACCGGCGGTAAGATCGCTCCCGCGCGTTCCGTTTCCGAACAATTCGGCGCGATCGCCGGACATGCCGGCCTCGTTGCCACCGAGTTCTCTTATCGCAAGGACGAGGAGATCTATGGCGGGGATGAGCCCGCCGAATATGTCTATCAGGTCGTCTCCGGCGCGGTGCGCAGCTACAAGCTGCTCTCCGACGGCCGCCGTCAGATCGGCGCGTTCCATCTTCCCGGTGACGTGTTCGGCCTCGAACCCGGCCAGACGCATCGCCTTGCGGCCGAAGCGATTATCGCTACCAGCGTACGCCTCGTGGAGCGAGCCAGCCTCGAAAGGTCCGCCAGCACCGACGTACAGGTCGCGCGCAAGCTCTGGGTCATGACGGCGGGCGAGCTGCGTCACGCCGAAGATCACATGTTGCTGCTGGGGCGCAAGACGGCGATGGAGCGTGTTGCAACCTTCCTGCTCGAAATGGATCGCCGCCTCGCCGTCGCCGGCATGATGGCACTGCCGATGTGTCGGCGCGATATCGGCGACTATCTCGGCCTCACGCTCGAGACCGTGTCGCGCGCGCTCTCGCAGCTTCACGCAAAGCGCATACTCGGCTTCTCCGGCGCCCGCCAGATCGTACTGCGCAACCGCCAGCGCCTGCACAATCTCGATGCCTGATCGCTTTCACCCGGCCGCGTTTCTCCTCTCCGACTTGGCCCGCCGAACGCATTTTGGTGGGCCTTTCTTGCCGCAATCAAGCCGCGGGCTGCGTTTCCGGCCAAGAGGATCAGAGTTGCCAAAACGTGTGCCAACTGCTCCGGCGGAGTTGAAGCCCAAAACGACCAAACCGGTTCGACCTCTCCCATCAGGTTGTGGCCTAGCAGCCGGCCTGACGTTACGGTGCGCGCAGGCGAATGCGGCGCGGATGTTGACGTCCTCTAGATCATCCTGATTTTCGCGGTACTGGGCCTGCTGGCAGCTCTCGCACCAGTGACGCTGGTCTGGATCTCAGTCCGGGTCCTTCAATGCCGAATCCTGAAGACAACTTTGTCGAGCCCGCCGCAATCTCCCCTATGAGGCCGACTGGACGACAGATGGGACCCTCGGCTTGGACCGACTTTCCGCCGCAAGACGCTACGGGCGTCCGATCAAGTAGCCTTGCATCTCATCAGAGCCCTCCTGGACAAGGAGCGACATTTGGACCTTCGTTTCGATCCCTTCAGCAAGCACCGGCACGCCAAGACCCTGAGCGAGCCGATGACAGCGCGAACGATGGCCAACGATCGCTCGTTCTGTCCAAGCGAGGCAACGGATGCCCGATAGATCTTGATCCGGTCGAGAGGGAAGGCCTCGATGGTAGGACAACGAGGAATACCCGGTCCCGAAGTCGTCCAGCGCGATCAGGATGCCGAGGCTCTTGAGCGATTGCATCGTCTTCTTCGCGCGCAAGACATCCTCGATCAGCACGCCTTCGGTGATCTCGAGCTCGAGGCCGGCCAGCGACAGCCCGCTTTCGCCCAGCGCCTTTCGGACTTGCGCATCGAGGTTCTCCCTGCGGAATTGCGCGGCCGAGACGTTGACGGCGATCCTCAAGAGTCGGTTCCACGACGCGGCCTCACGGCAAGCTTCCATCAGCACCCGGTCGTCAATCTGGGCATCGAACAGCCTCAGAGCGCCGCTCACGCCGCTTAAGCGCGATCAGCCTACCGCCAAAAAGGCCTTGCCCGCTCAGGCATGTCGAGGGGATATCGCATGACAGAACTGTCGGGTGGGACGCGCTTTTTGAAGCCAAGCGACCGGGGCGGAAAGTTCCGGCAGGCGATCGCCCATGGAAACAAAGCCATTACGGATCGGTCCGCCACTTGGGGCTTCTCGGAGAGAGCCGATCCGCTCACCATCCCTCCAAGGTGAACGCGAGCGACCGTTTCGCCCAGAACAAGGCGAGAGGGCCGCTCGGCGGAGCACAACCAGGACACAGAAAGCGAGGCCGTCGGAGGTGGCACCAGGGGGTGGCGCGATGAATATCGCAACCGCCCGGCCAGGTCTTCGGCGGGATAGCGACGCTGTGGCCCTGCCGGCAATCGTCAAAACACCCAGAAGCCCGCAAGGCAACCCCGGTGAACTTACCGAGACAACTGGTCTCCACGAGGTCCTAACTGGTTCTGCACGATATAACCAGTGTTGAATGTCGCTCGCAACCGAGACTAACCTGGAATCTGCACCGGCAGTGCGGAATAACCGTGCACAAAATTGGATTGAACTCGCTCCGGTTCGCCGACCACCTTTACCTCCAGAGATCGCTTCAGCATCTCCTGCCACAGGACTTTCAGCTGCAGCTCTGCAAGATGCCTACCCATGCAACGATGAATCCCAAAGCCAAAAGAGAGATGTTGCCGTACATGTTCTCGATCGATGATGAAGCTGTTGGGGCTAGCAATAGCGTCGTCGTCTCGGTTGCCAGAGATGTACCACATCACAACTTTATCGCCTCGCCTGATTTGCTTGTGCCCTATCGTGAAATCGTCCACAGCGGTCCGGCGCATATGCGCGATAGGCGTTTGGTATCGTATAATCTCGGATACCGCCCCCGGCATTAGCGAAGCATCATCGCGGAGTTTTCGCAGTTGGGACGGATTTTGACTCATGAACAAGACGCCACCCGTAATTGAGTTGCGCGTAGTATCGTTACCTCCAACAATCAGCAGAATGAGGTTGCCCAGGAACTCACATGGCTCCATGTTTCGGGTCGCCGGTGAATGCGCCATCATAGAGATTAGGTCAGCGCGCGGCTCGGATTTTGCCCGTTCGCTCCAAAGCCGTGTGAAATAGTCCAAGCACTCGGACAGCACCGCCTTTCGCTTTTCCCAGCTGTCGATCTGGTGGCCCATTTGTGGACTCAAGGCGGCTACGTCCGACCAGTAGGTCAGCAGCCGTCGATCTTGAAATGGAAAGTCGAACAGCGTGGCCAGCATTTGGGTCGTCTCGATGGAGACTCTATCGACCCAGTTGAAGGTATCATTGCGCGGCAAACCGTCCAAGATCTTCTGAACCCGCGAGCGGATCAAGCCTTCAAGCTTCGCCAGGTTCTCCGATGCCGCGATCGGACTGACAGTCTTACGCTGCTGAGCATGGACAGGAGGACTCATCTTAATAAAACTGGGACTCCAATACTTCTGCGGCGGGTCCACAATTGTGACGCTTCGCTCTGACGAGAATATTGTGTGATTTGAATCCACGGCTACGATGTCGCGGTATTTCGTTATCGACCAATATGGACCGTACGGGCTGTCTTCGCAATAATGGACGGGATCTTCCCTTCTCAGCCGCTCGAAACAAGACCAAACGGTATCATCTTCAAAGCGCTTGGGCTCGCTTACATCAAGGCGGCTCAGCGGGATGTCAGCCTCCTCGCAAGCGTTCTCTGCCGATAAGTCTGTCATGATTGTCTCGCGGACATTGGCGGCAATTTTGAAAGCTCGGCTCATGCGCTATTTGCACTCGCATGGAAGCTCGGTCGAAACACAACGAGCTGGGCCCTACAGTAACAATGTGTGACGCATGTCCATGGCTCGGCTTCGCGAGAGCTCGCACAATCGTCAGAACTCTGAAATTACCTTACGGCCGAAGTTACTTGGGAACTTGGTTCGGCCCCCGTCGATAAAGAATAGTGGAAAGGCGAGCGAAGCTCCCCTATCAAGATTGGGGAGGCGCGCGAACTCGCTTTTGTGGTAGTCAACATCAGGCGCAAGCACTCGCCGCGATGGCACCCAGCGGCACGCCCGGTTGCCACTCGACTACTTATATTGCGCGAGCAGATGGGACCCTAATCACGGTAGGGACTAAGAAGAGAGCGCGGTTTGCCAAGGACACTCGTTTCCTTCACTCGCGATGCGGGCTTTCGTAGAATGAATGAACAGGAGACCAAACCGGCGATCGTGCGCGAGCCGGACGAAGAGTAAACTAACCTGACGTCACAACTGGCACTAAAGTAGCGTCCATGCGCTGGAATAAAAGAGAATTGGCACAGCTGGAAAAGCTCTGGGCCGCGGGACGGAGTGCCGCGCAGATCGCGCGTCATCTCGAGTGCAGTCGCAACGCAGTTTGCGGCAGGCTAGCTCGGTTGGGCCTCACTCGAGGTCACAAGCCACCAACAGCAAAACCCAAGATTAGACCCGCCCCGAAGCGAGGGCCGACGGCGATGGCGGCTGGTCGCGATTGCGTCGGAAAGAAGCTGTCGCAAAAGGCGCTAGATAGCCAGCCTCAGGAAATGAGCAAGCGGCAGCTTTACGCGATGCTAGCTGAGGCAGTCAGGAATACCGCGTAGAACTATCAGGCGCGCCGCGATCTCCCGGGCTATGCGCCGTACTTGGTCCATCCGGACGATTTGCTTGTTGGTTTGCGCGCTTTGTGGCTATGGGACGAACAGTGGCGTCGAGTAGAATGTTCGCGGCGGAGGCTCGATCGTAGGTCAAGTCATCCAATCTCAAGAGGCTGGATGCACTGAATTAGAAGAAGAATGCGTTCTGGTTCTTGAGCCTCGTTTTCGGCTATGCGTCTTCGGGGCCCGACGTCCTGGTTGCGCCGTGTTTGGAAGTTTCTGCACACTCCGTGCCCGACGAGGACGCGAGCTCGGGTGAAGCCGCTTGACCGTGAGCCTGTCCCGATGGAACCTCCGACAGGTACCGCCCCGGCGTCGGTGACAAGCTCAGCCTTGGAGCAACTTCACGGACCGCCGAGCTCTCGACATATTGTCTGACGTCGGTCAAAAATAGACTCCTGCAGTGCCCAGACACGCGAAGACGACCACCACCCACCATAGGTGCCTTGACGATCTGTGCAAAACCGGTGGCAAGTCTGAAACGGCTGTTCAATTGCATCGATCACTTCTCGCTCGCCTACCCGGCTCATTACTTTTTCCATACCAACTGCGAGAACACACTCACGCCAACAGCCGTGGCGCCGCGCGACACCGACGATCCTCGCATTGGTGAAGTTCGACTATGTACCGGGATGTCCCCGAGGCGGCGCAGGATCCCTGGGTGGATGGGGAATACGCCAGGCAGAAGTCAACTACCAAACCTTGTAAGTTGATGAAGATTGCGAGGCGACGTATCAATTTTGATCGATGAACCTCGCACGAGTCAGGTCGTGGAGCAGTTCGAGCTCTAGCAGCGTCAACAGCCCCGGTGGATGTCTCGTTGGCGAACGTCGGAGATTAGCGAAGCGGAGTTGAATCTGGGGCCCCGCCGTGGCCGTGTTGATTCGAGTATCTCGCCTGCAGCAGTTGTTCTCTGTCTTCGAGAGGAACGGCTTGCTATCCCACACCGCGTTTCGTCAGCAGATCGGCCGTCACGCAAGCTTCCAATTGTCTAGCGACATTCCGGACTACTGTCGGCAAAAAGGAATGCAAAAGACTTCGCTTGCGACCACAAACTTCGTAAACATAGGATAACAATCGTTGCAGACCTCGGTCCTGGAAAAGTATTGCGATGCTCGCCTTCCTTGGTACACCATCTATCCAACTGTAGCCCAGTTCTCCACGGTGGTCGGCGCCGAAGCCTCTGAGAAATGGCTGCAGCGCCTGCCGGTTAATGAGTCCGTGTCGCTCTATTTCCACGTTCCGTTCTGTCGATCGATTTGCTGGTATTGCGGCTTCGCTCGAAGCATCACTCGCCGGGATTCACCCATCCTAGAATATTTGGCGGTTCTTCGTAAGGAGATCGAGTTGGTCGCCGCGCAGGTGCCGCAACGGCTGCCTGTGAGCGACGTGCACTTCGGCGGTGGAACGCCGACCCTCATCGAGCCCGCGCAGTTCGGGGCACTGATGGAACTTCTGCGCCGCCGCTTTGCGGTTTCGAAAACGGCCGCCATCGCTGTTGAGATCGACCCGCGCACGTTCACGCTCGCCACATCCGAAGCGTTAGCGGCTGCCGGCGTGAACCGCGCGAGCCTGGGCGTCCAGAGCTTCGATCCAATTGTTCAAAAGGCCATTAACCGCGTTCAGAGTGAGGCACAAACAGAGCGCGCTGTCGAAATGCTGCGGCAGCATGGAGTAATGCGCATCAACTTCGACCTCATCTACGGTCTGCCAAATCAGACGGTGCAGTCCTGCGTTCAGACCGCGACTACGGCGGTGGCCATGCGACCAGACCGGCTTGCGGTATTTGGCTACGCGCACGTTCCTTCCTTTAAGAAGAATCAGCGCCTGATCGACGAGGCAGCGCTGCCAGACAGCCCTGCCCGTGCAGAACAGGCCGCGGCAATGGCCAATACACTGATTGCTGCGGGCTACCGCCAAATCGGACTTGACCATTTCGCCTTGCCGGACGATGAGCTCGCGCTGGCGCAGAAAGCCGGTCGCCTGCGGCGGAACTCACTGGGTTACTCGGCCGACACCTGCCATAAAGTCATCGGTTTCGGCCCGTCGGCCATCGGCCGAGTTGGCGATGGTTACGTCCAGAATGAAGTTGCAGCGGGTTCTTACAGCGGCCAAATCAAAGCCGGCCGTCTGGCGACGTCAAAGGGCTACTGTCTCAGCCTCGAAGACCGCGTCCGGGCCGCAATCATCGAGCGGCTGATGTGCGATTTCGAGGTCGACGTGCCGGCAATTTGCATTGCTCATGGATTTGACCCGGTCCCGTTCCTCGGTTCACCCGAACGCTTGGCAATGCTCGCCGAGGATGGGATCGTGGAGGTGGACAAGGGATTCATCCGCGTGAGGCAGGAGCATCGTTTTCTAACTCGCGCTGTGGCCGCCGCATTCGATGCTTATCTCGGCGCGCCGCTCTGTTAAGGCCAGCCAAGGAGCGCTGATCGTATGAATGCATTACCTTCCGTTACGCGCCCAGAAGCCCGGGTAACGAGTTTCGCTCACCTGGTGCACTCACGTACAGCGCCAAATTCGTAAAGGACGCCGTGCGCAGCTGTGCGACGAGAGCCGGCCCGGCCCTAGCCGCGAAGTCAGCTAGGCGAGTTGCTGCCGGGAATTGGACGCCCCCGACTGCAACGCAGTCCGCTCAAGCGGCGTGACCGACAAAGTTCATCACATCACCACCATTGCCCGTGTGGCCGCGGACCTCGACCAGGACGACGACTGGCTGCGGGACGTCGCCAACAAAATGGCGATCGCTTCATTTGGGTCTACCGCGTCGGAGAAGATGAGATGTAGGCGTTCAGCGACTTCGGTATCGAAAACCTGATCGAGCTCGTCCGGATGTACGAGGATGTTTCGACCTCCTCAAGCGCTGGCAGCCCGGGATACCGCAATCAGCCTGCGGTCTACGCTGGATACGAACTCCCAGCAAAGAGGAGCGCTTCGTGGTGATGCACGACGGATCCTATTGATGTGCATGGTCGCCGCTCGACCGGAATCGCTACGGATCGCTGCGTGCAATCCAGAGCAGCAGCTGGTCGACGCGATGAGCTAGACCAAAGAGCACAAAAGGACCGGCGCCGGCGCGACACGGCGCCAACGATAATCGAGCACGACAGTTAGAACCGGATCCCGCGGGATCGAAACAAGTTTCCCGTAAGAGCCTCGCGCAACCGCAATCGAAGCGACCTTCCCGAATGGCACCCCTCGATGCTGCCATACCGGAGTTCGTCCCTGACGCCGGGACGGTCTCGCGCCGAGCGGCACGACAGATTCGCACAGCGAGGCCGACGTCCCGCGCCCGGTCAACCTACCAAACCTAGCAATTGATGGAGATGACGGACACATGCCAGTCAGTGCCGGTGAAACTCGCTCGGGCCACATCAAGGACGAAGTCGCGATGCGATATAGATCCGGTAACTCCAATCGAGCTGATGGATGTTCTGTCTGGTCCCGCAGCTATCAAAACGCCTCCAATCGCGCTCTCCATCTTCCCATGAGAGCCAATCAAGGCCTCGTGCCGGCCTCAGCGAGCTTACGGGCGTCAAAAGATGTTAGCCCCTTCTGCCCGCCTGTGCTTCATCCCATGGACCGAGCTGCGGGCGTTTCTAGGGTCCGGCGTGTTCTTATGCGAGCTCAGCTAGCGCGGCTCTCTGTTGAAGAACATCCTCGTGGCAGCGGATTTGTCGCGAGAATCCCTGGGCTCCGGCGCTGGCCGCCAATCTCTTGCCAGCGAACGTCACATCGAGCAGGCCACACCCCGTCTCGACACGGTGCAGCAGATGCTTGCACTCGATTAGCGATCGAGCGGCTGGGTTGCGTCGCGCTGGGTACCACCACGTTGGCCAAGCTGCGCCAGCAGTGGTGATAGCGCGGAAGGCTGAGCGGGTCTCGTTGGCATAGAGATGCCGCCTGGCCTCAAGCGTCACCTAGTCCGCCTTGAGCACTAGGATCCCGAACCGGTCTAGACCGTCAGATGGACGTGCACCTTATTCAAATCGACGGACGTGGAAATCACGATGCATTGTTGCGGTATAGCGCCAGTATCCATGCGGACATACTCGGCTGGCGAAGTTGCTTTCATCTCTCGACCAAGTGCGAAGTCAAGAGGGCGTATTCTCCTTTCCCTGATAGCTAGTCTCGCCTGCAGTTCGGCGGAGGCAGAACCTGGTGATATCTCTGGCCCTAGAAGTCACAGCCCCGATGAGCTCGCCGAAGCAAGAAGCCAAACAATCTCGAATCCGGCTGTAACCTTCCGAAGCGGCCGGCCCAAAGGAGCAGCGCGCCTTTCTGGGAACTCGCTGCCAAAAGCAGCTAGGTCTACCACAACGCGCGACAGTGCGGAGGTCACCGCCAAGAGCAGAAGTCAAAAGCAGATTGACCCATTCGCAAAATTCGAGAAGCTCCGCGAAAAAGGTGCGGCGTTCACTGGGCCTGGTCCTGCGGACACCATAGATCAGGATACAGCTTCTGTCAGATCCGAGCTTTCGGATCTCGGGATTGGATTCGCCGGCTGGACCCTAAACACGTTCGTCAACAATCAACTCGGTAATGCCGCCAGAAGCACCATCGCCAATCAACAATATGTCGGCCAGAATCCGACATTTAGTACGGTCAACTCTATGATCGTGACCTATGACCTCGCTCGGTTTGGAATTCCCGACGGTCAGATCGTCGTGGGAGCCGAGCATCAATATTGGACATGGAAGAGCGCCGGGCCAGACCGACTGGGAATTAATGCAGTTTCCTACTATCAAACGTTCTTCGAAAGGAAGATCGAACTCAAAGTGGGTTACCTCAGGAACCAACATGAGTTTGCGGGTGCCGGAGAAAAAGTTTTTGGACCCTCGTCGAAGATGCTGTTCCAAGCAGGCATGAGCAACAATTGGGCGCCAACGCCGGCTTTTAATCTGAAGTACAATTTTGACGATCGCTTATATAACAAGCTCTCAATCCAGCGCTCGCTTAGTCCAGCCGGTCAATATACGCATGTAAGCGAAAATCCCACTGGCTTGAACTGGAGCACGCGCGACGCGGGCATTCTTTTACTTGATGAAGTTTGCTATAAGAACAAGCCTGCTCCCGGGGTACCCGAGACTTGGCTGCGGGCTGGCGCGGGCTTTAACAACAGCAGCTACACGGACCTACAGCATCCGACGCAACCGACAGCCAAGGCGAACAGCGTCTACTATGTAGCTGCGGATAGGCAATTCTGGCAGTCTGCCGTCCATGGCTCGGCATCTCGCGGAATCTATGGCGGGTTCTCTGCGATGTACGCTCCGCCTGACCTAAATAGGGCTAGTCAGTACTACGAGCTTCGCCTGTATGCGAAGGGCCTGTTTGACAGCCGGCCCACTGATCAGATGAGTCTTGTTGTCAACAACACCATCTGGAGCCATTTCGCGGTGGACGCTGCATTGGCGAAAGAGCAGCTGGCGCACCGGGACAGCACAGCAATTTCGGGACTGTATACGGCGCATCTGGCGCCCGGGATATATACAACCGTAGGACTGACGTACATCAATCACCCGACAAGCATTACCTACACGCCGCAAACAGGACACGCCCTGAATATATTGGTATCTACGTCGGTATTCTTCTAGGCTCTCAGGACTGCGCGGACCGTCATGTAGTCGATATCCCCACTCGCCCTTTTCAACGGTGTGGGCCACCCATCACGGCGATTTTGGTATCCGCTGTGCTCCTGACGCGAAGCCGGGTACCCCGTAAAATTGAGCCGTGATATCCAACGTAGCATGCTGTTGGGAATGGTAGGTTAGAGCCTGCTGCTTCGGTCTACGAGCGATAGGCCGACATCGTACTTGCGCAAGAGCTATACCCTCCGGCCGCGGAATGATCTTCGATGCTCATTTGTTCAATTGAGTGCTGAGCTTGCGGCAGCGACATTGCTTTTGGATGATTGCTGGTGCAGTTCGTCAGACTCGCGTCCGAGCTCGTACTCTGCCATGACAAGCCGAAATCGTGCCCTCGGAGCTTAGTTCACGCCGAAGAGGTGTGGTAAGCGGAACCGCGACACAGGTGCCAAAGCTACCCAACTACGGCAATCGCTATATCTGTCCGACGGTCGTGGCGCTGGCCGAAAGGCGATGCGCGAGGTCGGCGGACACGTGCCCCCCTTCGGCGGCAAATCGACCGGACGCGGCCGGATGACGTGCGCCACTCGAATGCTGACTCATTTTCGCCGGTCGAGACGAGCTTTAGCATCTTACTCCAGCAAGGAGGTCGCCTCCCGAGTCTGCGGCGCGTTAGCCCTCCCATCCAATTGCGCGTGGCGTTCTGCTGGGTTCCTTCTCTTCTCAATCATCTATTCGCGCGAACATGCGATAAGAGCAGTGCATTATCGGTGAATTTGCCGAGCCTTGCTAGGCAACCTTCGTGGACGGGTGCTTCGTCGTCTTGAGGCGCGTTACACTGCATCGACCGTCGACGCTGACGGGCGCGTCACCATCGATTGTGGCACGATGAACGACGCGATGCTGGTCACCGTAATCGTTGACCGCATAATGCTGCGTTGCGCGGTTATCCCAGATCGCGACATCGCCTTCTTTCCAGCTCCAACGTACGGTGTTTTCGGGTGCCGTGATATGAGACTGGAATAGATCAAACAGCTTCTGACCGTCGCGTTTTGGGATATCAATAAACCTTTGCACCAGATCGCCGAGCACCAGCGCGCGCTCGCTGGTCTCGGGATGTACACGGACCACCGGGTGCTCCGTCTCATAGATCGTTTTGGTAAAGACCTCATCAAAATGCTTCTGGTCGATTTCGCGAACACGGCAGGTCCCGGCGTAGTCGAAGGCGTTGCTGTGAACGGTCCAGAGTTCGTCGGCAAGCCGTTGGAGCGGCCGCGGCAGATCCAGATAGGCGGCCACAGCGTTTGACCAAATCGTATCGCCACCGGACGATGGGACCACAATGGCTCGCAGCACCGCAAGTCTAGGATACGCCGCGAGAAAGGTTCCATCGGCGTGCCATACATCAGCCCGGCTACCTCCGCGCGCGGAATCAAGCTCGATGATCGAGGTCGTTCCATTGATCGTACCGAGTGTCGGATGCGGCACCAGCCTTCCCAAACAAGCAGCAAAGCGCTCCTGCTCCGCGTCATCAAGATGCCCCTGATCACGGAAGAAGATCACCTTGTGTTCGAGCAGCAAGCTGTTGATCCCAGCGATAGTTTGGCTCGGTAAATCACCCGAGAGCGTGATATTTCTGATTTCAACACCGATGCGCGGTGCGCGCTTGACGACGTCGGTCAGTGGAATGACACTCTCGGTCGAAGCCGTTTGTTTCATTGCGAATTTTTCCAAGCTTTGCAGATTCTTCAAGCGGACAAGGGCGCGTGTGACTCGGTTTCGAAGGCGAGCCTCGCGCTACGGGTACTCTCGAGCAAGCACCATGCCAGTCGGAAAACGGAGCTGTGAACGTCCGTCAGGTACAGGATCGGATTCGAGTCAAACAGTTTGCCAGGAACTCGATGCCACCTCCACCCTCTTGCCAACGCCACCCGGGTTGGCGGCGAAAGGCATAGGGCACATAATCGACAAGAAATGTACCGCTCGGCACCCGAAGAGAAAGGCCATACGGTCCTCGTGCAACGTCGGGCAGCCAGCTGTGCGTGCTGTTCTCGTCCAGTATGCGCCCTCCGCTCAACAGTTTGCGGAAGTCGGCCAGTCTCGAGCCGCCTCTGCGAACGGGCCGTCACCGGCTCTCAAGGTGTCCGGGACCTGCCCTGGCCGTGATCACTGCCGAAACATCATCGGCTGGAAATGGAAGAGGAATAGATGACCTTGGAAGAGCTCCAAACGATGAACTACGGCTGAGGCGAAAGCCATTGATCCGCGGCACTGGGATCGCGATGTTCTCGATGCACAGACGTCCGAGCACGGCGAGGCAGATGTTCTGCACGGTCCGGCTCGGTTTGCTCAACAAGCCAAAGATATGTCCACTACCAGTCTTGATAGGTGTTTCAATGTTGTCAAAGTAGTTGCCCTCGATCAGTACTTGCACAGATGGTCCAGCATCCACTGCATGGAAGAATCCGCCGCTCTGTTGCGCATTCGTGTTGCGGAAGTAATTGCTAAGGAGATGAATAATAGCCTGCGCTCCGTCAATGTGCGGCGCCCGCCCTGAGATCTCATGGAAATAGTTATTTGCGATGGTGATCGTCTGCGGGACACCAAGAAACAGGAGATTCCAATGGTGCTCCCCGTTACAATAGGAGGAATAGGTATCGCTGCCATCGAAGTCGTTCCAGGAATCGTAATATTCGTCGTAGGGCCAAAACCGCCGGCAATCATCTGCCGCCCGATATTGTGAAATCGGTTGTGATCGATCCTAACCAGGTCGGCTCGTGCAATTGCAATAGCATCGCCGGCAAATATCACGCCTTGATTGATATCACTGATGGTCAGGTTGCGAATAACGACGTTGCTGACCCCATTTAGGCGTAGCCCCTTCCCTTTGATTGTAGCGCTCAGGCCAACGCCGATCACCGTCTTGTTTGAGCCAATCTCCAGCGGGCGCTTGCCGGCCCTGTCGAAGCCGACCAATGTCTTCTCCTTGCCATCGCAATGCGCATCGTTGCCGTCTATAAGGAGAAGGGACTCACTCTTGTAAGGTGCCGAACAAGCACGGCCGTATTGGCAACCCTGCCCCTCGCCTTTCCCTTCCGTACCTTTCCGACTACCTGGATCTCGCGCGGACTATTGTCATTGCAGTGCCCGTAGCTGTACGAACGACACATACTTCAGAGCTTTGGTTGATCTGACCTGAACTACCTCGCCTCCAAGGGCGCCCGTCGCTGCAGAGCCAAAGCCCTTGAGGGCTTCCGATCGCACATTGTTCGATCCGAGCACGGAAGAGACGCCGACGACGACAGCAAGTCCACCGAGCACGCGCAACGACCGCTTGATGTGCTCATCGTGTCCTTCATAGGCATATGCTCTCTCTTACCCGGAAAATCCGCACGAGGACTTGAACTCTCGAACTGAAATGCTGAACTGGAATAGGCCATCAGCATGCGGCGTTAACGCGATCAGATCGTCCTCAATAAGGCAGGATCGGAAGATCGGAACCATGCTACGCAACAGCCGAAGTGTGCAGCCGCAGGCTCCGCGCCAGCTGTGATGGATCTGGGTAGCCATAGAGCCAATCACGGCCGATGAAAGCAGCGGTCGATGCTTCGAGGCCCCGTCAGCGGAATACTAAGGCGCAACACGTCTGGCCTGGGAGGATGGGCCGTCGCTCTTGACGTTTTGCTGGACCGGCGGGAGGCGCTTGAGCTCTTCGGCATTTTCGACCAGCGCCAGAACGCGTGATGCATGATAATTCGCATCCGCGGGAAACAGATAGGCGGCGCGGCTGGGATCGTCGTCTTCCTGGATTGCACGTCGGATGTCAGGCCCCTTCTTCTGCGATATAGATGGGCCAGATTGGCCCCGTATGTCGCGTGCCAGACACATCACACGGACGGACGCCTCCTATCGATTTCATGACCGGCAATCATCACGCCGCCGGAATGGCTACGATTTCCTTGTTTTTGATTGTCTGTCCAGTGCCAGGGGCGGATCTAGCACAGCCAGTCACCGCCAACCTGCGACTCGCGGCGCTTCGAGCTGATGCGGCAGGGCTCAGCCGCAATTCTGGTCGTCCCCACTCACAGCCCTAAGGTGAAGCTGCTCATGTGCTGCAGTCATCGGCACGAAGAGCCGAATTCGTCTGCAAGCGGGCGCATAGAAGGCAACGGCTGACCAGCGTGCAAACGCACCCTCCGATGTGCACCTGCACCTTTGACGCATCATAGGTTTGCTGCCCCCAGGGCCTAGCGCGCGCGGAGGAATGAAACCACCCACCAAAACTGATCGTTTTTATGATCCAGCATGAGGTGTACCCCAGTCCGAATCATGAGTCGCCCGGCTTTCCCTCGGGCTGCCGGGGAGCTTCGTCGATGTACACGCCGCCCTCCTTCCAAGTTGTCGATATCACCGACGTTCATCGGACGATGCGCCAGGCACGCTCGGCGACACTGATCACCGCTACTCACGAAGGGCTTGTTAGAACGATGCTGCCCGTAGTACTCGACGAGCGCGAAGGCTCCATGGGCACGATTTACGCCCACGTGGCGCGTGCGAATCCGCAGTGGAAGCTGACACCGACTGGCGAGGCGATGGCCATTTTCGCTGGAGCGGAGGCCTATGTCAGCCCCTCCTGGTACGTGACCAAGCACGAGAGAGGCGAGGCCGTACCGACGTGGAACTATGTCGCTGTGCATGCCTACGGGCCGGTCGAATTCTTCGATGATGCCGATCGGCTGCGAACGGTGGTCACGCGGCTGACCGATGTGCATGAGCGCTCGGGCAAAGACCGCTGGGCGGTTTCTGACGCCCCTGCCGATTTCATCAAAACGGAGCTTAAGGGGATTGTCGGTCTGCGATTGCAAATTACACGGCTCGATGGCACGCGGAAGATGAGCCAGAACCGCAACGCGGCGGATCGCGCCGGCGTCATCGAAGGGTTATCGAAGAGCGACCGTGACGACGACCGTCGTGTGGCTCACCTCATTGCGAAAGGATGACGAACTCGCACGACGTATTGTGAACGACGCGGTATCACCTGGATTTTCTCCATATCCTCGACTGCTCTCCTTCTGCGCAGCGATGCGCCGGCGGCGGTCGGTTCCTGCTCGCCTCAGGCGCTTTTACAGAGCACAGAAAACCATACACGACGCCATCGCTTGCGCGTCAGCTATTGCGAGCGGCAGCAGCGGCGCGAGGCCCCAAGCCAACTCCGGAGAAGAAGAGCGGTACACCGGTTGTAATCCGGGGCCTGCTTCGGCGGCGCATGACAGGAATGCTCTGCATTGAGATCGGATTGACGCCCTGCAAGTCTCAAGAGACTTGCAGGAAGCAGTCAAAGCGTCTTGAATCTGATGTTACGGTCAGACTGTAGATCTTCTGACAATTCGCGACAATCTGCGCTCGTTCCAACACTCCCCGATGGGCAGTAAGAAACGCGAATGTCTCAAATCCTCGAGGTCTCGCCGCTCGCTTCTGTCACGATGATCGGGGCTCCCGGAGCGCCCTGCTCGATATCGAACTCGAGCCTAAGACGTTGAAGAGACCTGTTCCGACCGATCCACGCCCTCCGGCGCAACCGGCATGCTGAACTGAAAGACGGCCCCGCGAGGATCATTGGCGCCCGCCCACATCCGGCCTCCGTGCGCCTCAATAATAGAATGGCAAATAGCGAGCCCCATGCCCATCCCTTCGGACTTGGTGGTGTAAAACGCCTCGAACAGGCGGTCAGCGCTGTTCGGATCGAGTCCTGGACCCGTATCCCGAAAAGTGACCACTACGTTATTCGAGTCATCTCTCCGCGCACTGATCAGTAACTCGCGGTCACCTTCGTTGATCTCGCTCATGGCCTCGATGGCGTTCGTGATCAAATTGAGAATCACCTGCCGGAGCTGGACGCGATCCGCGCGGACGAGCGGCAACGCCTCAGCCCGTCGCGTTTGCACCCATACATCATTTTTCGCAAGTTCCGCGCGAACTAGCGCCAGCACCTCTAAGATCAATTCGTCAATTGCGAGAAGCTCCGTTTGCATAGGAGCCTTATTCATAAGAGCGCGGATCCGACGGATCACGTTCCCTGCACGCATACTGTCACGGACAATCAAACCGAAGGTCTGTCGAACTTCTTCCAGATTTGGCGGCTGAGCACCGAGCCAATTTAGCCCCGCCCCCGCATTACTGCTGATCGCGGCAATCGGCTGGTTGACCTCATGGGCGATTGAGGCGGCCAGCTGTCCCATTGTCGTGATCCGATTGGCGTGTGCCAGCCCCATCAGAGTCTCGCGATACCGTCGTTCGCTTTCACGGGCTTCCGCTTCCGCTCTCTTTCGCTCTGTCAGGTCGAGGACGAAGCCAACACCTTGGTCGTCGCGCGCATCGAAGACGGCGAGGCCAATTAGCACCGGCACGCGGCTGCCATCCTTGCGGACATACTCTTTCTCGAACTGCTGAACAGCTCCGGTCCGTTTTGCTTCTGTTCCAGCATCCAGTGTGCGCTCGTGCCATTCTGGCGGTGTCAGGTCGAGACCGTTCACTCGCCCCGCGACGAGATCCTCTCGGTCGTATCCAACCATCGTGAGGAAGGTTTGATTTGCCTCGATGATCTCGCCTCCTTCGCGGATGATAAATATTCCGATGATGTTAGCGTCGAGTAAGCGCCGGATTTTCGACTCCCGTTGCTGAACTTCGCTGTACAACCGGCTGTTTTCCAGCGCTGTTGCAGCTTGCGAGGCAAGCATTTTCAGCACCGAGTTGCGGGCAGCCGAGAATATGCGCGCGGCGAGATTATTCTCCAGATAAAGTACGCCGATCAGCTTGCCCTGCGTGATCAGTGGCAGGCAAAGAATAGAACGCGCTTTGCGCTCACGGATATACGGATCTTCCGCAAATGAAGCCTCGGCGGCAGCATCTTCGAGAATGACGTTTTCGCGGACACGTAGGACGAAATGCAGCACGGACTCGGGAAGTGCCATCGGAGTTACGGGTTCTTCATTCACCTTTACAAGCAGCGCATCCGCTACCGTTGCGGCTTCCGCCTCGATCCGCGGCTCGCCTCCATGCAGCAGAATTAACAAACCTCGTTCGGCGCCGGCCTGCTCAATGGCAGTCCGCATAAGCGTGTCGATTAGTTTTTGAAGAACCATCTCGCCGGAAATCGCCTGCGACACTTTTGTCACCGTCGCGAGATCAAGATGCTCAACCGGAGCTCCGATCCTCATTCCATTCGCGGCAGGAGTGGTCTCCTCATGGTTGAGATGGGGATTCAGCTCGTCGAGCTGACGCACTTTGCCATCTGCTCCCCAACGAAGGTAGCCGCGCCGCGCGTCCTGCAGGTAAACCCGGGAGATTCTGTCAAAACCGCGCGCAGCATGAAAGCGCGCTGCAAGTTCGCAAGCGATTGCCTCGTGGTGGGCGAAACCGTTACGTGCTGCGGTCTGGATTGAGTGTTCATACAGTCGCATTGCGTCTGTATCGCGGTATTCCCGCCTTGCAATTTCAGCGCCGACCAAGGCGGCCCGATTCTCAAAGTTTTCGGGGCAATTCGTCGCCCATATCTGCAGCTGTCTGTAATGGGCATCAATGATATCCCGATGTTGGTGTTGTTCGCTTTCGCCTGGCTTGTCGCAATAACATGAGTGAGACAGCGCACCATAGAAGTGAAACTCCGCGATCAAGGGCTCTGTCGGCATGGTCCATAATTTGGGCTCCGCCTTGGAGCGAGCATCAACAGCCGCAGCATAATCGCCGGCTAGAAATCGCGCCTGAAGTTTGCGGATCCAGTAGATGGTTTCGCTAGGTGACAGCTCCGGACTGCGTGCCAACGATCGCTCGACGTCTAGCTCGTCAAATTGTTGGTCATCGAAGCAACCGAATGAGCGCGTGAGGCCGCGCATGCTTCGAATGATTGCGAGCTGAGCGGCTACGGTATCAGCAGCAAACTGAACCTTTCTATTCCGTATCGTAGCGAGGCTTTTCTCTATCTCGTTCTGTACCTCTTTCAGGGGATCTCCGGCCATGATCATATTTGAGGTTAGATGAAGCAAGCTGTACGCCTCATAGATGACATCGCCGCTGCTGACCGCAGCTGCGAGCGCTCGCCGAATCAAAACCCGGCCACCTCTTAGGGGCTTCGTCCACGGGATGACGTTGCACCCGAAGGCCAAATAGACGGGAGCCCGAAAACGGGAGAACTCACCGCGATCAACCAGGTCGCAAGCAAGACGACCAAATTTGTCAGCCGCTTGGTAGTCACCGAAGCGCCCGGCCAAGATTCGGCCTAGCCATGCGTAATGGGCGCAAGAAGCATCAGTGTTGCCGTATTCGAGGCTGATGGTGACAGCTCTGCAGATGACCAAAGCGGATAAATTGGCGTCCGTGAAACCTGCGGGCGGAAGAATCCGGGTCAAGACGGCAAGCGTGGCAAGCGTGGTCTGATCTGTCATTGCAGGCAAACTAGCAAGATCCTCGATTGCGTCGGGCAGTTGTGACCACATCCGCTGATATTCGGCTAATGTTTCCTGGTCCGTCGGATGCTGCGACCACTCGATCCCGACGTCGTGAAGATATTCGAGCCCTGTGAGCACTGCCCGCCCGTGCTGACCGAGCGTCAAGTAAAGATCGACCCGCAAACATGCGACCGTTGCTCGCTGGGGCGCGTTCAAGGCGCGCTTCGACAGTACGGACAGGAGGCTCTCTGCAATGTCCAGCTGGCCTACCAAGAATTCGCATTCGGCCCGGCCTGTCTCCAGTGCGAACGCGAGTTCGTGGCGCCTTTGCCAAGAGTGCTCCGCGAGCAGCGCAGCACCGACGGTGAGATATGTGAGTGCCGAGGCGTAGGCCGCCGACGCCCTGGCACGCTGCCCTGCGACTAAATTCAGCTCTGCGAGCTGCTCACGCTCCTGACCGGAGGCAATTAGCGCGACAGCTCGATTGAGTTGGCTGACGATGTCGAAGATAGCCTCTTCGCGTTTGTGCGCAGGGACGTGTGCCGCCAGCATCCTACCGATCCGCAGATGGGCAGAAGCGCGCGAGGATTCTGGCACCAGCAAGTAGGCCGCCTCTTGAACGCGATCGTGGAGGAAGCGGTAGGCTGTTCCGTGGCGCGCGATCAGTTCCTGCCGGATCGCCGGCCACAGGGTCGCGTGCACCTGCTCCTGCGAAATTTCGAGCACGATCGCAAGCTCCGCCGTCCCGGCGATGTTGCCGAAACAGGCCAGCTGTTGCAGCGCGTCCTGCGTTTCCTCGGGCAGGCGGATGAGCTTGCCGAGCATCAGATCCACGACGTTCTCGGTGTACGCTTTTGCGTGAATACGCTCGAGATCCCATCGCCAGCGCGCCGACTCGTGATCGAACGTCAACAGCTGCTCTTCGGCCAGTTCAGAAAGGAATTGAATGGCGAAGAACGGATTACCCATCGTCTTCTGATGCACCAACTTTGCAAGCGGGGCAGCGCGTTTTGGTCCGCAGCGAAGGGTATCCGCGACTAACTGCGCGACATCGTCTGCAGTGAGCGGCGAGAGCGTGATCTCCTCGAAATTTACGTCGGCTCCCCTGATGGAGTCGAGCTTGCGTTTGAGTGGATGGCCTGCATCAAGTTCGTTGCCGCGGTAAGCTCCAATGAGCAGCAGGTGCAGATCCGACTGGGTCAGGAGATCCTCGATCAAGTCGAGCGTTGCGGCATCATGCCACTGCAAATCGTCGAGGAAGAGCACCAAAGGATGGGTTCGCCGGGCGAACACGCCAATAAAGCGACGAAGCACCAGCTGGAAACGAATTTGCGCTTGCCGGGCTGGAAGCTCAGCAACCGCGGGCTGCTCGCCAATGATCAGGCTCAGATCGGGAATCAATTCGGCCATCAGTCGTCCATTCGCGCCGAGCGCCTCCCGGAGCGCTTGCCGCCAGGTGGCGAGTTCGCCCTCACTTTTGCTGAGAAGAGGACGGACAAGACTCTGAAACGTCTGCACTAGCGTCACATAGGGAACGTCGCGCTTCAGTTGGTCGAATTTGCCTGACACCAACTGCCCGCGCGAGGGCACCAGTGCTTTGTGTAGCTCCTGGACGAGCGAAGACTTACCGACGCCGGAGTAACCGGCGACGAGCACCAACCTCGGCGTGCCGCTCTTCACCGCGCGATCGAAAGAGGCAAGCAAAGCCTCGATCTGAAGGGCTCTGCCATAGAGCTTCTCGGGGATGAGCAACCGATCAGGTGTGTCGTCTGTGCCGAGCTCAAACGGGTCGATGCGACCGTGGGTGGCCCATGCTGCGAGACAGTGTTGCAGATCGTGCTCAAGGCCAGCGGCAGTCTGGTAGCGTTCCTCGGCGGTTTTCGCGAGGAGTTTCATCACAATCTGAGATATCGGCTGGGGGAGGTTTTGTGATTTCTCGACGGGCGGTATTGCTTTTCTTGCAATATGACAATGGATCCACTCCAAGGGATCTGAGCCCGTGAACGGCAGCGCGCCGATCAGCATCTGGTAGAATGTCACGCCAAGTGAATAGAGATCACTGCGACAATCGACCGAGCGATTCATTCGTCCGGTCTGTTCGGGCGCCATGTAGGGCAGCGAGCCGGCGATGAACTCGGCAGGCTCAGGCGGCACGCGCTCGCGGGAAAGACGGGAAGCCAGACCAAAACCAGTGAGTCGTACCTGTTCGTCAGGACAATTGACCAGAATGTGAGCGGGTTTCAGGTCCTTGTGGACTAAGCTGTGCCGGTGAAGCTTGCCCACGGCCCTGGCGATACCAACAGCGAGGCGCAGGAAGCGCTTGGGTTCCATACGGACCCCGAGTAAATTTAGCAGTGGCTCGCCGCATGGATCCTCCAGGACCAGCATAGTCCGACCAGCTTCCCGGATCAGTTCCAACGGCCGCACCGCCCATGCCTCGTCTAGCTCCTCCCTCAGCTCATACTCATGGGCGAGGCGGTCGAGCGTCGTTGGGTCTTCCGTGATGGGCCGCACGACAAGCACGACAGCCCTGCTGCCGTGGATTTGCCGGCGCCACGCACGGCAGAACGCGCGATCACCGTCCTCCCACAGGGGCTGGATGTCACTGTCGACATTTGAGCCGAACAGAGTTCGGCTGAGGGGGTCCCGCGGCATTTGCCCGCCCGGTCAATAAGGACTGAGCCGAAACCTGACACATATGGGGCGAGCTTGTGAAGGGACTTCGCAAAACGGCGCGAGTACCGATTAAGGCCGCCAAAGAGTGGACCGCGGCACGCCGAGATGCGACTTACACACCCAATGCGTGGCCCGATCGTGTCGATCCAGCCCAGTCGTGCGCGCCGGCCGGGCCTGCACAGCATCGGCGGCGGGCGCTGCCGACTAGCGCAGTATGTGGGCGAAGGATTGTATTCGATAGAGCGGCTCGTGGCCCGTTACCCGACCACGGCCCACTGCGCGACGTGCAGCAGCGCCCAGATCGCTGTTACCGCTCAAGCAGACAATGACATGTGAAACCTGATCGGTTTGCCCATGATCGGCACAACGCGCGAGGCCATTGGACGCCGGCTTCTGAGCGCTGCATCGGCCTGAGCGTCCGGGCCGCGATGCGCAACGCCATCCCATGAGCCAATTGCGAGATCTCCTGGCGAGAACTGAAGCCCCGAGCGCCACAACCCGGCGCGCGCTATCAGGACCTTAGCGTGCGCCCGGTCCGTCCCGGCGTTATCTGTGAAATGTCGATCCTGCTGTCCCCATGAAACAAGCAGCGCGGCGACACTGAGGTCGCCACCGAGCTAAGGAAGCACAGAGCCTGTGTATCCGACACGATATTGAAGGAGCTCGCCGTGCACAACATTGGACTTGAGGAAGGCTGCCCCTTCGACAACGCCTCTCAGACGCTAGTCACGAGCCTGATTCACGATCGCAGCAGAGACTTCGCTCCAACGAGACGCATCCAATGATGCGGCGGCGCGTTTGGACATTGACCAATAAACGACAACGCCTGATCGAGCGACTTGGGCCAAAGAACTGAAGCAGCTTCTTGGTTGCATGAGCCCCTCGAAATCGGATGTACTAGGGCTGGGAGCGCTCGGTCCATTGCAGCAAGTCGCACAGCTGGACCTTTCCGCCGCTTCGATGGCTACCCCGCGGACATAAGCGGCCGATATTGCTTTTTCGAGCTGAAACCGCACTGGCGCGGTATCAGCTCAGCCTATTCCCCTCGAGGCCGGCACGAAGCTGTCGATCTCCGGGCAGTCCCTAGATCTGAGGTCGATACCGGCCGAGGAATACCGGACGGCAGGGCACTTACGCTGACCGGCGGAATGTCGCTTCCCTGGTTGACTATTGTGCGAACCGCTCTGAATGCGATCAGACGATCAGTGAGCTCGGCGATCGCCTTGCTGATATCTGGCATGTCGAACGACCCTTTCTCACAGAAGCTGGTCCCGAGAATTCACCCACGCTTAACAGCACTGTCGCCAAAGAAGTTTGCTCCACAATCGCCCATGAAGGCGTGCTTCTAAGGCCCGAGGAGAAGCAATATGCTTGTCGAATCGCTGAACATAAACGCCGCAAGGGCGCTCAGGCTAGAAATCCGGCCGACAAGCGGGGTGCCGTTTTCGAGATCGACGTTCACTCCTGGCTCCATGTTGGAGGCGCCATGCAGTGATCGACTCTGAACCACAGCATCAAGGGCAAATCTGCGAGCCACTGCGAGCGAAACCGCGCTCATAACTATTCTCTTCATTGTTGCTCCCATTGATGGAGCAACTGACCCGCGACAAAGGCACCCCTGATGCTCACCGGGCGCCGCATAGGCTCTCGCTGATCGGAATGCCGCTCGCTGCGGTTCGCTGCTTGAACCGCTGTTCAAGAAAGGCGTAAGCTACCCCAAAACCGGTGAAGAGAACTGCAATTAAAATGAAGAACAGCGGAACGCCTTCTTTGCCAATAGATGTACACCGGCATCGTACAACCTGACGCTACGAACGATTCAAGCCCTTCCTGGCCGGTGCGAAGTAGCAGGCAGTCACTACCTACGCTGCCTTGCTGAGCGAGCCTCAGTTTTGCCGCGCTGGTTGCTCCATTCGAGGCAGCGTCACCACGGATGTCCTGGCGATGTGGGGCGAGCCCGACGCGCTTTCTGCTCAACGGAGGGCATCGGGCCGCCCGTAATGACCCTGCCTGAGCCGTAGGCCCTGAGCAAATCGATGAGCTACTGGCAGATCTGACAACAGCTTCAGGTTGACGCTCGGGGCGCGTTTTGTCGTTCCTATGTAGGTCAAAGAGTGGATCTTCAAGGTGCCCGGCACGGACCTGTGATGTCCGCCAATTCTGGTAGGAGAATGATTCTTTCGCTGGATCATCGGTTGTTTGGCTGAAGCAGGAGAGCAAATACTACTGCCTTTTGGCGAACTGGTCCGCAGCTGGACACCGAATGGAGTGTGTCCCGCCTCTCCATTCAGATTACGCCGCCTCATCTTGGGGTGCGAGCCTCGTGAAGGAAGCAACGGCACGAACGCACGTGAGCGCCCCTGCAGCAGCTCGAGTTCGAGCATCTTTACGACAAACATGACGGAAAGGACTTGAATCTGACCTAGCGTCAGGTTGTACGAAGTCGGTGCAAGGTGCTTTCCTCAACCTCGCGAAGAGCAACTCACAGGCGCTCTGAGAAAAAGAAAAGTTCATGTGCTGATGCCGCTGCTACTCGTTCTGATGTCTATTTTCCTTAGTATGGGTGCGATAGTCTACGCCGCTTGCCGATCTCAACGCCGGCGGGATCGGCGCATGCACAGGCACCATAGCGCCAATTCGCTCAGCTCGCGCCCCCGCGTTCAACTACCAAGGCGCCGGGCATTCTGATCCTTCAGCCGCATAATGGGTCGTCCGCTGCAGCCTCATTCGCGAGGCCCAGGCGACACGCGCCGCCATGCTAAAGCGAGCGCCTCAAGTTCTGGAGTCGGTGCTTCTCGATCGCTGCTGATCGTTTGATCGATGCCGCGGGGCCGATCCGACGCGACGGCGGACAGACGCGAAAGGCAGTTCTCGACCAGTCGGGCGGTTTTTGCTAGACTTTCCTGTAATGTATGACGCTGGCGCGAATGGCTGACCCGTCACATACCTGGAAAATCTCAAACTTTGCACTGCGCGAAAGTCCTCGAAAGTTCAATCAAAGGTCGTAGTGAGGCGACGATTCTACTGTAAATCGTACAAGTGAGGCTCTGATCGTGACCAAGCGCTCTGAACCGCGGAAGGAAGCCGCAAATGTCGTAGGGCCGGAGGTCAGGCCGAGCGTCTTCCTCGTCGACGATGACCTCTCAATGCGCGAATCGCTGGTCAACCTATTTCGTTCGATCGGTCTGGATGTCGTTGCTTACGGATCGGCCCGGGAAATGCTCCAGAGCGAGCTCCCTGATGTTCCTAGCTGCCTTGTGCTTGACATCAGGCTGCCGGGATTGAGCGGCCTTGAGCTCCAGAGTGAGTTAGCCAAACTGAAGATTCACATTCCTATTATTTTCATCACCGCTCATGGCGATATTCCGATGACTGTCAAAGCCATGAAGAGTGGAGCAATCGATTTTCTCAGCAAGCCGTTTCGCGATCAGGAACTACTCGATGGCGTAGTCGCAGCTATCGAACAGGATCGGAAGAGACGAGGTGTAGACAAGGTGGTCAGGAGGCTGCAGTCCTTGTTTGAGGCCCTAAGTCCACGAGAGCAGGATGTATTGAAACTAGTCGCCGCCGGCCTATTGAACAAACAGGTAGCTGCGGAACTCGGGCTCGCCGAGATTACAGTCAAAATCTATCGCGGTCACGTGATGAAGAAGATGGGAGCTCGATCGCTGGCCGATTTGATCAGGATGACTGAGAGGCTGGGAATTGGGACCGACCGTTTCAGGGTACAAACCTAGGTATGATTTTACAATTTCGTCGTGCAAGCGCATCCTTCTGCTGGCCGTCATGCTTTCGCCAGCGCCTCCGCCCAACTAAGAACGGGTCGTCTTGTCTAGGTATTCAACTGTTTCCGTTGTCGACGACGATCCTTCGATTCGTGCCGCACTGAACAACCTTTTGAAATCGCAGGGTCACAACGTTCGTACGTTTGCATCGGCTGAGGAATTCTTGCGGTCATCTCAATTGAACGATACGTCCTGTGTCATTGCAGACGTGCAGATGCCCATGATGAGCGGCTTTGAACTTTTGGAACAGATGCGGGCCCAGGGCCACGCTGCGCCATTCATCCTGATGACTGCCTTCGCAGATGATCGCACGCGAGCCCGCGCGTTGAGCGCCGGCGTAACCGGCTTTTTTGCCAAACCCTTTGCCAGCCTGGAGTTGATCGCCTGCGTCGATGAAGCGCTTAGCGAGCATCGTGGTGGAACGAACGCGTGAAAGATGGGGAAGCAGTCTGGACCAAGCCGCACC
This sequence comes from Bradyrhizobium sp. 147, assembly GCF_023073935.1. Taxonomy (NCBI): domain Bacteria; kingdom Pseudomonadati; phylum Pseudomonadota; class Alphaproteobacteria; order Hyphomicrobiales; family Nitrobacteraceae; genus Bradyrhizobium; species Bradyrhizobium sp. 147. The sequence goes on from NZ_JADPKL010000025.1 coordinate 108,795, forward strand.
CGCGCGGCGCTTACGATGTCGATCAATGCGCGATTGCCCGTGCTACCGCGTGCCAGTGGCGATCCTCGCCTTTCGATCTTGCCGCATTCCTGTCGTTGTTGTTGCACTTTCGGCATGTGGTTGAAACACTTCGTCGGGCTCCTGACAAAGCGCCTCTGGTATGATCACGCAATCAGACGAGGCGAGGCCCTCCTCGCTTTAACGAAGGAGCGCCCTACGTTCAGTGCTACGACTGAGCTTAGCGCGAAAGTGCCACGGCACCGGCTTGCCGGCAGTACCTCGTTAGAACAAAGAACTCACCTAAAACTTGTGCGACCGCTCCAGATAGGTCGGGCACCGGAGTTTGTGGGAGGAAAGGCGCGGCGATCGCGGCCAAAATCACGCAGTCGGTCGAAACGATCGGTGCGGAATTCACAAAAGCCACAAAGATCGCATTTTGGCGATGTTGGCTTTCGCAGGATCGAGTGGTGTACGCCAAACTCGCCAACTTGCATTCGCTCCCAGCAACCCTTCGGCGGGCCGAAGCACCGGAAACCTACGCATCCGCTGCGGGGCAACACAAATGCCACTGGTCGAAGCGATTTCAAGCCCACGCCTTTGCTGCCGAACGCATCCACGCCTCTCCGCGCCGGTCCCGGCCAAACGCAAGGCCCAAAGCGGGGCTCTGGACGCGCGATAAGCCGCGCGCCGGGCCAGATCTGCGGCGGCCGTGTCCCTTCTACTCGCCGGGACCGTGAGCGTGAGCATCCAACACACGCTTCCGGCTGGCGGGCTCCGCCGTCGCCGGAGCGCATCGGCCGCTCTGGTCGCGATGAAATTTTTCGGCCCACATACTTCCCGTTTCCAAGCTAACCGCGCAGTATGCGCAAATTCTTCAATCGCGCGCGGCTAAGCAAGTTTGCCCGCGAAGGACGACTTAGCCGGGGCCCTCGCTGGATGGGGACGAAACTACTAAACATAGTAGCTTTGTTCCGCCTGGTTCTCGGGTAAGCCGTTGGAGCTGATTTTCAGACGCCCTACGTAGCCCAAAGGACGCCGAGAGCCGCCGGAACCGTGCGCTCGTGGTCTGCCAATCCTGTACGATGTTGGCCGCCCGCTTGTTCGTCGAGCAGATTTTCTTGTCGAGGAGACGACCACATGGTTGGAGGACACGAGCCGCACAGAATGAAGACAGTCGAAATGCTAGAGTCCAACGTGCGCTCGTACTCACGTTCCTTTCCTGCTGTCTTCAGCAGGGCGCGCGGCTCGATTATGTTCGCAGAGGGTGGCCGAAAGGTCATTGACTTTCTGTCCGGCGCTGGAGCGCTAAATTATGGCCACAACAATCAGGAGATCAAATCGGCAATCAGCGAGTATCTGGAGTCGGACGGGGTCGTCCACGGCTTGGACATGGCCACTCCAGCAAAGATCGAATTCATGGAGACCTTTAGCTCTGTCATCCTTCGTGAACGGAATCTTTCCTACTGCTTTCAGTTTACGGGGCCTACGGGAGCTAACGCTATTGAAGCAGCTCTAAAGCTCTCGCGTAAGATCACAGGACGTCACAACGTCATTTCTTTCACGAATGGATATCACGGCCAAAGTTTGGGAGCCATAGCCGCGAGCGGTAACCGCTTTTACCGCAAAGGCAGCAGCATTCCCTTATCCGGCACAACGTTCATGCCCTATGATGGGTATCTTGGCTCCGCTCACAGTGCGGCGGATTACGTGCGAAAGGTATTAATGGACGAGAGCAGTGGCACTGATCTTCCAGCCGCCATTCTCGTCGAAACCGTGCAAGGAGAGGGAGGCATTAACGTCGCCGGCGAGGAATGGTTGCAGTCAATTCAGGCTTTGGCAAAAGAGGTCGGAGCTATTTTCATAGTTGACGATATCCAAATGGGCTGTGGCCGTACAGGCGAGTTCTTCAGTTTCGAGTTCGCTGCGTTGTCGCCAGACATTGTTGTACTGTCGAAATCGCTGAGTGGGTACGGTTTGCCACTATCGATGCTCCTGATCAAAGAAGCGATTGACGCATGGGAACCAGGCGAGCACACGGGGACGTTTCGAGGAAACAACCTTGCACTCGTCTCTGGCAAAGCGGCTTTGAATCTGTATTGGCGCAACCAGACGTTCTCGCAACAGCTCCGACGATTGGGCGCATTTATGCGGCGTCGACTCGATGCTATCGCGCACCAGCACGGAAACAGGTTTGCTGTTCGTGGACGGGGCATGGTATGCGGATTCGATTGCAAAACGACCGAAATCGCAGAGGCGACGTCACATAGAGCGTTTGAGAAGGGATTGATTATCGAGCGATGCGGACCGACCGATCAGGTTGTAAAGTTCTTGCCTGCACTTACGATCGAGCAAGAAACGTTGGGACAAGGCCTCGACATATTCGAGGAGTCATTGACCGAAACGTTGAATTCAGCCCGAGCAAGCTAAACTTGTAGGCACACGAGAGAAACTGTTGCTAGCGACCGCATCGCCGCACACACCGAAATGGTCAGGAGTTTTGACGCCATGATCATGAAGGTGAAGCCTGAAGGCCAACACTATCTGTGACCCGCCGAGTCGGCTGATGCGCGGAGAACGCCTGCTGCCCTCCTTGATCCACAACACGTGAGTGCGAGCAGCACCTTGACCATAGAACCTCGCAGTCGCGAGCGACTCTGGTCGAGGTGGCTTATCTAAGTTTCCACTCTGAGGTCTGCCGAAGGTGAGCTCGCAGCGGAATGGAGTCAAATGGTGTGGTATGGCTTCTTGGTGGCCACGTGCCCAGCCGCACGGGTGCGGACTTTGTTAGGACCGTAGATTGTGCAGCAGCGATCCAGCCTGAGCCGTTTACAGCACAGGTGCAGCAACAATCACTCCGGCGGCCGGCTTTGCGACGAAAGCCGTCAAGGAACGAGCGGTGGGGGATGTCCCGGGTTCTGTTGAATTTCTGAAGAGGTCGGCGTTGCCACCTTGAGCCGGTAGGCTCGGGGTGCTGATTCCAAAGGAGAGCAACGCCATCACGAGAGATATCACACCGGCTGGTTGGCCGGCGACCGGCGCTGTGGACGAAGCATTTGCGGAAGTGCGGGCGAGTGCCCGAGTTCAGCTATCAGAAGCCCCTATTTGGCGTGAGCGCCTCGGCGGCAAGCGAAGTTGACGGACCAAAGGTCAACTATGCTGGGCCAACCGAAGAAGCCCGACGCATCTGCCGGGTCCGAGATGCGTCGGGCTGAGTGGAAGGCTGAGCGCGACAGTCTTCCTCCCAGAACCGCGTCTGCAAATAGTATGCCGTGCCCGTACTGCTACACCAGTATCTCAAATTAGATATCTGCCCTGCCACAAAGTTCCGCGAGGCATTCAGAGACGCTCAGCCAGCTCCATCTTCAAGGCCTGACTATTCCCGTTCCAAAAACTCCCGCCATCACCTTTCGTTTGGATCAAAAATGAGGCAGAAGAAGCGGACAACGGGCCGCCGGCTCATCAACAACAGATATCTAGATGTTTGACACATTGCTACGCGTGACTGGAACGATCGCCCCGAGCTCGCGCACGACAGAGGCAAACGATCGAGATCTAAGCTTAGATTTCGCGAAAGGTGCGCTCATTGTTTTGGTGATCGTTGGGCACCTAATTCAGTATGTCATCTACCGAGACGACGGGTTTTGGTATTCGCCGTACTACAAATCGATCTATATGTTTCACATGCCGCTCTTTATGGCGATAAGCGGATATCTTTCTTCTCGATCACTGCTGCAAAAGTCGTTCACTCGAGCCGCCAGCGACCGTGCGAAGCAGCTCTTGCTGCCGATGCTGTTTTGGTGGACGTTCATGGAGACAGCTAAGCTGGCCGCATTGTGGCGCGCGCCCAGCCTAACGAGCGGACTTTTGGAATTTGTAGACGATTTCGCTGGCACATACTGGTTCATCTGGGCCACGTTTGTTTCCTACCTTCTCCTCAAGATTTCTACCAGGCTAAACCACCAATCGTGGGTCATATCTGGCTTAGCCATACTGGTCGCACTCGCGCCTCTGACATTCTCCATATCACCCCTGATCAGATTCACTTACCCGTTCTTCTGCTTCGGCTTCTTGCTTGCTCAATCGAGAGAACGATGGACGCGTACATCGCGACATCACAAGCCGCTCCTAATTTTACTTCTCTCGATAGTGACCTGCGTATGCTTTCTAGCTTGGGGCAAGGATACCTATGTCTACAATAATCTTGGGGTAATTCACGATTTTCGGTCGGCTAAAAACGTGCTTCTGATGTTTGTTGGCTCTGCAGCTGCCTCAGCAATCGCTATCGAACTCCTGCTGCAATGCTGGAGCGTTGGCCATTCAAATCGAATTGCCCGGTTTATCGCTGTGGAGTTGGGCCAGACCACGCTGCTACTCTACCTGGTCCAGGGTACCGTGTTCCGTCTCATGGATTTCGTACAGTTCGGAGAACTTTGGGATCTCACGATCCGGTTGATCATCGCGGGTATGCTCGGGGCCGCGATTATTGCGATCGCGCTAACGGTGCGCTCGATTGTTCGCGGCGTTCCATATCTGTCGCAGCTCGTCCTTGGAATGCCGCCACGCTCTGGTCTTCCGCAAGCCAAACCTGCAATGAACTAGCTGTATGCATTTGACGTTTGTACGGCAGGGTATGGCGATAGCATCGGCTTGTGACGCCGCGGGAATGGCGTTCGAGCCCAGATCCGGCGGCGACGGCGTGCCGCCGGTCGAGCCGGTGATCGGCATAAGAGCAACCCCATCGAAGCGTGTATTGATCAGGGTTTGTATGGCACCGGCGAACTCAGCCCATTGCGTCCGTCCAAATAAGATCGACTGTCGTGAGATTAGCTTCGCTGCACCAGTCGTCTAGCCGCCGGGTTTCGACCCAGATCTGGCGATCGAACCTAATCCAATCACACTCGGCGAGATGTTTCTTCGAGTGCCGTACTGAACCCGAGACGTCCAGTCGTTCGAATCTCCGTCTCGGCCCGCAGCTGCCCGAAGTAAAAGGCCCTCAGCAACGAACAAGCCGTTCTTGTTCGATGAGATGGCGAGGCGATTGCTCATCGCGAGCCAGTTGTGCTCAGAGATTCAGTCGCGCGCGCAGCGAGCTCGGCCGGGACGCCTTCGAGGACAAGGCCAAAGCATCCGGCCTGCTGTAGCTGGTGCGCATCGTCAAGCAGGCGTAGGGCATCGTCCACGTTCCGAACTTGTACCTTGAAGCCACCCATCGCGTTGACGCTTTGTGGCGTGAGACCAAGATGACCCACTACGGAAATTTCGCAATTCACCAAGGCTCGGATCAATCTCAACACGCTTACCCCTTCCCTCAAGCTTGACGGCGTCTGCGCCACGCTGCAGGACGCCTCCAGCGTTGCGTATCGTGTCGTCGGAACTGAGATGAAAGCTGAGAAACGGCATGTCAGCTACAAGCAGGGCGCCAGGCCTTGTTTGCGCGACCACGTCCAGGTGGTGATTCATCATCGCCATGCTGACCGGTAAAGTGGTCATCAAACCCAAGGCATACGTTGCCGACGCTATCGCCGACAAGAATGACGTCGACGACAGGATCGATGATGCGTGCCGTTACCCGCATCATAAGCCGTGATCATCACGATGGCGCGCCCTTCCTCCTTGCGTCGTTGCAGAACTGGAATCGTGACGCGTTCAACCGGCAGCTGCGAAATGTGGCTCATGTCGATCTGATCCGGCCCCGCATGTCTCTGGAAATGGCCTTCCCCTTGGAGAGCGAAAGGTATCTGTCATTAGGGAGCCCGAAAAGGCGCGTCACTGAGAAGTCGGAAGCACAAAGTTTCCAATGATTGGGCGGTCAGCAAATAAGGTCTTTCAACATGTCCTCTGCGCGGTGTTCCTGGGACTGACCATCCGAACATTCTGAGCGTCAAAAACGGCGGCCTGGAGACGACGCACGCGAGCGGCAATATTGGATGTGCTTATGAGGCTGCGATCTACGTGTCAAAGCCGCTGTCGGCCCCTTAAGGCGACATGTCCATTACCTCTGGCTGCTGACAAGGATGGGCTGGCGCTTAAAGCCGCGGCTTCGGCGGACTGCAGGCTCCGCAAACGACCGCGACCCAGGCGAGGGAAATAGGAAAGATGCACCAGCGCTCGCGCGGCTGCCGCAAACTCCGGAATGCGGATGACGTGTCCAGCATCTCCGCGTCCGTAGAGGCTTGATAAGACCTGCCGTCCAGGCAATCTCATCTAATCGAAATAACGGCGAAACTTCCGCAACAGGCCGTCACCAATGGACGCATAACTTCATGATTTTGTAAAAACTTCGCGCAGGCATCCACACAGATGAACACGCAACCAATCGCGATAACGCGATCGGACTGAAACCGAACGCGCGATGACACTGTGGACCGGCCCGGCGAAGCCCGCGATCTCGCCCGGCCGGCAGCACCCACATTGCAGATGCGAGGTCACAATCGTCCATTTCGTAGGTATATGGCAAGGCTCTCTCAAGTCGTTCGGGAAGCCGACGACAGCTCAGGATCCTTGATCTTGCGCTGCCGCGCGCGTCTTCAGGCCAGTGTATCGGCAGCGTCACAAATGCCTGCATATATTTCGTCCAGGTCACCTGCTGTTACACAATATGGCGGCATCACATAAATCGTATTACCGAGTGGGCGCAGCAAGAGATTACGGTCTTTAAAGAAGGCGTGAAGCCTCGGGCCGATGCCTGCGAGATAGCCGGTATCTCTCGTCTTCAGATCGAGTGCTGTGATGGTGCCGCTACGGCGAACGTTTGCAAAGCGCGGATCGGCGCGGAATGCTTCAATTGCGTGCTCCTGCATGGTTGCAACCGCAGCGATGCGCCGGTGACATTCCTGGTCTTTCCACAGATCCAGGTTAGCCTTAGCGGCGGCACAGGCCACCGGATTTGCCGTGTACGAACTCGAGTGAAAGAATGTGCGCGTACGGTCTTTTGAATAATGGGCATCGAAAATCTCCGCCCGGCAGAGTGTCACCGCGAGCGGCAGCGCCCCTCCCGTGAGACCCTTCGAATAGCACGCTATGTCTGGCACAACATTGGCCTGCTCACAGGCGAAGATTGTTCCGGTGCGGCCCCAGCCCGTCATGACCTCATCGGCAATGAACAGGACGTCCGACGCCTCGCAGATCCGCTTCATCTCTCTTAGCACCCAAGCTGGGTACATCAGCATTCCGCCTGCCCCTAACACCAGAGGCTCGACAATAAAGGCTGCGGGATTTTCGTTCCGACATGCTGACTCAAGCGCATCAAGCGTCGCCCGCTCACGACCGCTCGCAGGGAACGGGATTGAGGTCACGTCGAACAGGAGAGGTCCGTACGCTACGTTGAAGACACCGCGGGCACCAACTGACATCGCACCGAACGTGTCCCCGTGATAGGAGTGCTGCATGACAACGATGCGTGTTCGCTGTTCGCCTATATTGTGCCAATAGCCGAGCGCCATCTTCAAGGCGACTTCCACGCTGGCTGAGCCACTGTCCGAGTAGAACACGTGGTCCAAGCCTTGGGGTGTGAGTTTCAAAAGGAGCCGAGCGACCTCCTCGGCCGGATCATGCGTGTAGCCGGCGAAAATGATTTGGTTCAGCTTGCCGGCCTGCTCCTGAATCGCGCTCACGATCTGCGGATGGCAATGGCCGTGAGTGACGACCCACCAGGATGAGATTGCATCTATGATTCGATGATCATCCGCAGTGTAGAGATAAGCACCATCGCCACGCACAACCTTGGTCATCTCGTTGTGAAGAGCATGCTGCGTGAATGGATGCCAAATTGGCCACCTCTTGTTCGGCTTCATGGCTTGAAATCGCCTTGAACAAACGAGCCTTTGAAGACATCCCGTAGGCTGTCTGCCGTCAAAGGAGAAATCCAGGGCAGCCGTCCTAACCAACGCACCCGCGCGATGTCACAAATTGCGCTCTCAGTTTCAGAATTTCTTTCCCCGATGAATGCGATCCCAAGAATGTCGATCTGGCGCTTTCGCAAGGCCTCTATCGAGAGCAGCGAGTGATTGATGGTCCCGAGTAGCGTGCGCGCGCAAAGCACGACGGGAAGTCGCCACCGCTGGAAGATATCGATGTAGAGTGCGCTAGAATTCAGCGGCACCATCAGCCCGCCAGCGCCTTCGATGACGAGCGGTCGCTCCCCGGTATGCGGCAGGACGAGCGAATCGGGGTCGATGCGAATTCCATCTATTTCGGCGGCATGATGCGGGGAAGCGGGCGTTTTAAGGCGGTAACGCTCCGGAACGATCCGATCGGCCGGAAGACCGCTCAGTCGTGCGACCTGCTGGCTATCAGTCTCTCCTTCAACACCGGCCTGAATTGGTTTCCAGTAATTCGCGCCGAGAAGATGGGCAAGGCCTGCCGAAAAGACAGTTTTGCCGATCCCTGTATCTGTGCCGGTCACCACGATCCGCTGACTCATCGAGATCCGCCCCTCGTCTCCTCAGCGAGGGCATCGAGCATCGCACGCACCTCATTCTCTCCGACGTTGAGCGTCAGTGAAATTCGTAAACGGGCCGTGCCGGCCGGCACCGTTGGCGGTCTGATTCCTCGGATGTCAAATCCGCGAGCCTGTAGCGCGGACGCTAGCCTCATGGCGCGGGCATTCTCGCCAACGATATAGGGCAGGATCTGCGAGTTCGAAGGACTTCTCTCGCCTCGCGCAACCATCTCCCGATGCGCGAACGCGACAAGCCTCGCCAGCCGCTGTTGGCGCTCCGGCTCCTCCTGCAGGATCACGAGAGCCTCCCGTACGGCTACCGCCATTAACGGCGAAGGGGCGGTCGCGAAGATAAACGGGCGACAGCGATTGATTATGAAGTCGCGCAGCACGCCAGAGGCGGTGACAAGCGCGCCGGCGGCTCCCAGCGCCTTGCCGCAGGTATGAATAACCAGGAGATTTTCGCGTCCTTCATAGGCCGCTGTGAGCCCTCGCCCCTGCTCGCCGTAAACGCCGGTGGCATGAGCTTCGTCCACAACCAAGAACGCATCGTGCCGGTCCGCGATCGCGAGCAGGTCTTCAAGCGGTGCGAAATCGCCATCCATGCTGTAGAGGCTCTCGACTACGATCCAGACCCGCCCCGCTCCGCCCGCGGCACGCCAGTCGCAAATTGCGCTTTCGATAACCTGGGGGTCGTTATGGGCGCTGATTCGAAACGCGGCTCGGCCAGCTCGTGCTCCTTCGTGAATGCTGGCGTGAACCAGGGAATCAAGGACGAGCAGGTCGTCCCGTTGCGGCAACGTTGTCAGCACCGCAAAATTTGCGACATAACCACCGCCGAAGAAGAGCGCGGTCTGCGCGCCGAAGAACCGCGCCGCTGCTGCTTCGAGGCGTTCGTGCTCCTCGCAGTTGCCGCGCAGAAGCCGTGATCCGCCGGCTCCGATCGGAGTACCCCCTTCGAGCGCGGTGACGATGGCTTTTTTCATGCGCGGCGCGCTCGCCAACGCCAGATAATCGTTTGATGAAAAGTCAATCCCGGTGCGCGGCCTGAGACTCCGCAGGCGGTCGTCGTTTTTAAGCGCATCTAAGCCTGCCGCATAGCTGGCGACTTTACCCGCAATGATGGAATTCATTCTTCACTCGCTGAGCAAGGATGGACGCAGCAAAACTCCCAACTGGTCGCCAACGACAGGGTCTTACGGCGGCTAGCTTGTTGGATTCAAACCGGAACGATGCGATTTTGTCGATCAACCAGCACAATGCGCGGCCTGAAGATTCTTGCATCCGCCTCGTCAAGTGAGGCGTATGCAACGATACTTATTTTATCGCCGGGCATCGCCAGTCGCGCCGCCGCACCGTTCACGTCTACCGTGCCGGACCCTTGTGGCGCTTCCGTCACAAACGTTGCAAAGCGTGCCCCCGTCTCGAGGTTGTAGAGTTCGACGCGTTCGTTAATCAGGATACCGGCCGCGTCCAGCAGTGCGCGATCAACCGAGATCGAGCCTTCAAAGTGCAGGTCGGATTCAGTTACCGAGGCGCAATGAATCTTTCCCTTCATCATGATAATCTGCATTTCTTACCTACGCTGATAGCTTGCACGCAGCACGCCGTTGTTCTGATGACTTAAGCGAGTCCAGACGTAATGCCGAGCCGGGCTAACAAACTTGCATCACGGTCAAGTTGCGGGTTTTTGGTAGTCAGCAACACATCGCCGACAAAGATGGAATTCGCACCCGCCAAGAAGCATAGGGCTTGGAGTTCATCAGTCATATACTGGCGCCCGGCGGCCAACCGTACGACGCTCTTGGGCATCATGATCCGCGCGGTCGCCACCAGGCGCACCAGTGCAATCGGATCGGAACGCTCCGCCGTGACCTTCACCGGCACGCCATCCACCTCGTTCCACAGGTTGATCGGTATACTTTCCGGATGCTTGGGAAGATTGGCGAGCAGTACCAGCATACCGAGACGGTCATCGACGTGCTCACCCATGCCAATAATGCCGCCGCAGCAGACTTTGACCCCCACCTCGCGCACGCGCGTAAGAGTGTCGATCCGATCTTGCAAGGTCCGCGTAGTGATGATGCTGCGGTAGAACTCCGGCGAAGTGTCCACGTTATGATTGTAGAAGTCGAGGCCGGCGTCGGCGAGCCGCGCGGCTTGCTTTGGCGTGAGCATGCCGAGCGTTACGCACGTCTCCATGCCGACACGTTTAACGGCGGCAATCATGTCGCAGACCTTATCGAGATCGCGGTCCTTTGGACTGCGCCACGCCGCGGCCATGCAGAAGCGACTCGCCCCGGCCGCCTTGGCGCGCTGCGCGGCGGCGACCACATCAGCGCGATCCATCAAGCGAGTCGCCTTCAGGCCAGTGTCGTAATGCACGCTCTGTGCGCAGTAGGTGCAGTCTTCAGGACAGCCGCCCGTCTTGATGCTGAGCAGGCTTGCGGTTTCGACGTGGTTTGGGTCAAAATTGCCGCGATGAACGGTCTGGGCCTGAAATAGGAGCTCGGCAAATGGCTGCGCGTAAACCCCTTCCGCCTCGGCACGTTCCCAGTCGCGGCGGACCGGCGCGCTGTTGCGGCCGCTATTGCCTTCGACTTCCACAGCACCCCCAAGATTTTCGGTCGATCATACAGGCGACACCGTCGTGCGTAGCTTCGCAAAGCAACACTCTTGCCCGGTATTGACGAGAAATATCGCCGAGTTGCGCGGGCATGGCGCTCGTATCAGGCTAATCGCCGCTCCCTCATGCAGGATTTCCTCGCGAGGCCGAGACAAGCGCAACAACGCTCCTCGACGCGCCTCACTCAGGTAACTAGCCGATGCGTACGGTAGTTGCGCCCCGTAGGAGCCTCTCCTGATACAAATGTATTTGGCCGCGCGCCGTGTACAACGGATCCACGAATCTGCTCACCTGGCCGATTCCACGATGGTGTGGTTATGCGCGTCACATCCCCGTACAATAAACGGTGGCCCGGACGAGCCGACTCTGCGAGCGTTACCTCCCGCCGCCTCCAGAAGCGCAGCGGGTTGGGCTCTGGGGCGCAGAGTAGCGGCCCGGCGCGCCCTTGGCGGGTCTGTGGCCACCTAGGCTTGCTCGCCGCCCCTGGCTGTGGTGAGCAACTCCGCTGGACTCTCGATCACGTCGTCGCCGCCCGACTTGGCACGACGCGGCGAGATCTGCTAAGACGTCGCACTCATCTGCGCAAACAGAATTGCCGCTTCAGACGGCCCGAGCCCGACGATGCCCACGAAGGCTGCCGGAGGCATCGGAATGACCTGACGGGTCGGCCTCCAGAGATGCAGGCAGTAGCGACTATTGTTCACATACTGCGAATGAGGAGGATGCAGCTGCATCACACATTCCTCTTCATCCCAAAACATATCTTTGGCGAAGCACATCTCCTCCCAGTTTGGAGATCGCCGTGGCGTCGACACAGAGACATGCTCCCATCCCGGACGGATGAAGCCGACGATCTTGAGTTGGCAGCCACAAGGCCCCTGCACGAAGAAGAGACCGGAAGGACCAGACCCCGGTGCGGTGGCGAATCGGCCATCGCGGACGCGCCCCGCTTCGAGTCTTTCTACACTTTGCTTCCTCATGCGTCCTCCTTCTTCTTTTGGCCGATAGAGTTGCATCCGGCACCAGTCGTGTTGTCCGACTCGTACATCGAACGGCTGGTACCCTGGCATGGGCGGCCCCAACTGCCGCTGATCATCTGCACCGACTTACTTGGATGAAGAACATCGGTTCTGTCCGCATCGTTCACCGGGGAGTTCTCTTGGGTTTATCTTTCGACATCTGAGCTCTCTTAAACTTTCTCGTCATTCGCGCGTTCGTTGCGAACTAGGCCTCATGCAGACAATCTGCGCAGACATCTACGATGGCTTGTCTTGGCAAGCCGTGCCCGCAGGAGCTTCTGCTCGCCTCGTCGCCTGAACAAGTCCGCAACGTATGGCGTTGAGCTCGCCGTGCTTGGTGCAAGATGCCAGAATTCGACTGAAACGCTTAATGGCGGCGGAAGCCAATTCGCGTGGCATGATCCGGCGAACCGGCTACTTTGCCACCCAAACAAATGTCGCTGGCTTCAGCACATGATGCAAAGCGACGCCAATGCCTCGCCAGTTCATCGAGCGAGAGGCTTTGACTTCGACGATCTGACGGTGGGCTTTCATCTCATTCCTTCTCATGTCTAGCGGTTAGCCGGCTTGCCGCCTGAGACACCGTCAATGCGTCATCTATGTGGCCGGCACCGTGACTCAGAATGGATTCATGGTCAGAGGCTCGCACGCGCGGACCGCACTCGTTCAGCAGCCTCGCTCATTGGCCTTACCGCATGACGCAGTTCAGCCCTAGCGGGCTGTGAGCTCCAACGGAGAGACACCCCGCGCCGGGGTCACAAGCATTGACGATCGGTGCAACCGTCCGCCCGGTCGATCAGAACTGCCCGTCAACCTCATTTCTTTGCCGCCCCTCCGCGAGGCGAGCCAGCTTATCATATTCCTCAGCGACCTTGATGAGCCTGCATCTGGATGTGTCGTCCTCGAGCGACTCCGCTTTTCTTCGGGTCGCTTCAGCACGGCTTCGCCAATGTTTGGCGTCTGAGAACAGGTTTTTTTGCTTCATGCGGAAGACGATGCAGTTTTTAGATCAAGAAAATGCGACACATGCCCTACGTAAGATCCCGTAGGTTGGCTGTCGCAAAAGCACCTCATTTGCCGTTATCTGCCGACCGCTCTGTTGATGTCTGAGATGCGACAAGCCGCTCGCAGCAAGCGCGGCGAGGGGCGCGAAATGCGCGACTCTCGACATTAGGGCTTGAATCGTACGTAGCGTCAGATTGTAGGGTCTTCTTACAGGTGGCGAGCGTGCTTGGCCGTACAACAGCTTCCGGGCGACACAATTTCGAGTGTGTCATTTGGCGAGCCAGATTGCAGAAGGCCCGCGTTGTCTCGGACGCCGCAGTGAAGCCGCCTCGGCGAATCATTGCAACGTGTCGCGATGAAGCCAGGCTGCAGGAGAACCGGATTCTAAGATCGCAGCAGCATCGTCGCGTGGCGATTGCCCGCTTTGATAGATTGCTCACGCAGAGGTCGCGGTCCGGAGATCGGGGCCTCGCAGCTCAGAGTGGAATGGAAGTTGGAGGCCATACTCATCTTACATAGCCGTGATGCGGCCGCGGCGAACCTGCAATAGCTTGCTCACGCCGAAACAGGTAGCTGTAGGCATACACGGTTGCCAGCATTCTCGCCAGAGATGCGTCGACTGGTCGCTCATGCCGGAGCCCCCTTCGGGTGCCTGGATTGACTCCGCCGCCGCCTCCATCATGTTTTTCGTATCCAAAGACGGGCAACACGGCCTCCGGAGTAGCAATGACTTCTGCAGCTTTGGCTACCAAGCAGTCGTTCAATTGACGGCCATGGAGCGCGCGAGGTCAGACCACAAGGAAATCTCGATCTATGCCCTGTCCGAAATGTCACACAGATAACTGGTGCGAGATCGCAATGCACGATCCCTGGAGCGGCCGACCAGTGATCAATTGCAATACTTGCGGTGAATATGCCGAGTACGATTGCCTCCAGCGCAAAGCAGCGCACGCGATCATCGCAGCTACCTTGGCCTGTAACGTGAGCAAAGAGGACCAGCGAGATCCGCGGGCGGTTGCCGACAGGATTTTGGATGTGCTGGAGAATGCCGGCCTAACAATCGCTCGCGCCTCAAGATGAATGGGAGGAACACCGATCGGCGCCGCTACAAGGCCCCGCCCGTCCATCAGAGAGCATGGCCAACTGCGCCGCTCGTTCCAACAGCCACTTGATTGCCTTCAAAACGCCGTCTGTCCCCTGGCCGACCTGGAGTAGTCGGCATAGCAACTCTTTGATACCAACAACGATTGTAGCAAACGCGCCAATCTGGACCCGAGCCGCGACGCTCTCAACGGGACCAGGGCTGAGTACCGCTTTGGCGCGGGCTTCCAACGTGACGCCCGGCAGATCTTCCCACAAGTATCGAACCCGCGATGATCAACCCCGCGTGGCCTGCACCTGACGCCGCCTTTCGCGGTCCATAGTTCAAAGTTATCTAGAACGGCGAAGTCACTGTTAGGTGCCTTGACGGGAGTTTGGCTCATTGACCAGATTAACGCGCTGCCGATTGATCTCGTTCCTATTCTGCTCAGCCGCCACGGCACCGACAACTCCCGGGAAGCAGCCCTATTATGATGGTGACAGCGCGAGAGCTCGGCTGGATAGACAAAACCAATTCGCACAGACTCGAGAGAGCATTCAGCCATGGACGATTGATTCCGGCGCCGAGGCAGCTCCTATCCACACATTCAAGTAAGCTTGACTGATTCGCTTGATCACTCGTGGCCGGCGACGAGCAGCCTCACAGTTGGGCGTAGCTATGCGCGCACACTCGAGCGGACCCGAGCTGCGCGTTCCGCAGACGACGAATACAGAAAGCCAACTGCCTTGGTGAAGCGCCTCCCGCCCTCCTCGTCTTGCGGCTGGCTCCTGGCGAACGAAGACGGTTTCGACATATTCACGCGATAAGCCCGCAGCGGGATTGAATCGTACGTAGCGTCAGATTGTAGAGTGCCCCCTAGGGAGCACCAATGTTCGGTTGCTTCAGAATTCCTGTGCTAAAGCGGAGCAGGCCGGTTGCTTGCGATGAGAGCTTTTCTGCCAAAGCGGCTGAGGATCGCGCTCACTGCGAAGAACGCTGTTTCTGTCCTGTTCACGCAGATCGCCGGCCCGTATGAAGACAAGATCGCCCACATGTAAGAAGGACCAATCCAGCCTTGGGGGCTTCGAAATACGTTTGCGGGCACTGAGTGCCCAACCAGCCGCTACGAGATTGATGCGCTATCCCGGAGCGGACATGTGAGAGGACCCGATGGATCCAACAGGGTCTTGCTCGTCGATCACTGTGAGGGCCAATGCCGGGCCATTGTTGGCTTCAAGAATGGCGATCCTGGAACCGCATATATGTGCGGCGAACCTGTTGTGATGGGACCTCGCCAAAAGCTGTCATCATGGTGCGCTTATCACCATTCCCGAATGCACGTCACGCCATGGTCGGACGGACGCAGCGTCGTTGAAGGAAAGCAGACTAGATGACCAACAGTAATCCGAGACGAGCGCGCGCAATTGCTAGGCATGGGCAGCGGTCATCGCGGGAGCAAGAGAGCTGCCGATAGATCCGCGAGCTGGATCTGCGCGACGTGCAGGCCTGACGATTGCCCCAGGGCCGAACGCCGATCCAGGCAATGAGACCCATCAAGACCTGATGAACGAGTAAAAACTCATGTGAGCGCCTTGGATCAGAAATGATGTGGAAGTGTATACCCGCGAGGGACTGAAGATTGATCTCGCACCTTGATTGAGGGCAACACCGCGTTCGAAGCCGATAAGCCGGCGATCCATTTCGAGGGCGCGCCTCTAAAGCTTACGCTGCTTTCGGCGCATGCGAGCGGGTGGCACGTGGTTTAAAGGCCCGGGTCGACCTCTCCACGAGCAGCTCATCCGAATTCTTTCTGCCGAGGGGCTGCTAATCAAATGTGATAATTGAGGTAGAACGCAGTTGATCCGTCAGCTCAGGCTGCTGTCCGCAGAATGCTTGCTCAAGAACCGGGACTTTGCCGCGGGCATCGATAAGAGAAGGGGCGCTCGGGACCAGCAAACCGCCAGTTTCAATGGCAGCGGCACGTGCTCAAGGCGAGCCTATTCACGCAATGCGGGCTTTGCCTAGTCATACTACGGCCGGCCCAAAGACATGCTTGCGAGCGCGGAAAACACCCCCGCGCCGAATGGTCGCCGAACCGAGCACTGACCTTCTGAGCCATATCGTCCGCGCGCTAAACGCACGATTGTTGTTGATTCCGTGGCCACTCGCGAGCAATGAACCGCCAGATTCTTTTCGCTACTGAATTCGTCATTCGGTGGCGCAGGGCACACTGATCGTCGCGATAAACCCCTTTGAGGTCCCATATAGCACTGGCCTCATTCATGCAGCGTTTTTCTGTGAACTCAAACAGCACAGAGTCAATATGCGCGCCTTCACTTTTGCTTGCCAGATCACCAACTTGATTGTCCAGAAATGGATCGATGATGATAAGTACTGCGCGCGAACGAATTTCAATGCCTTGTTTGCCCGGCTTGCTCGCGGTTGCACTGGATGAACAGCAGACTGGAAAACTCTCAGGTAAGGACACGAAATGAGGGACACTCGCTGGCTCAACGCGCGAGTTGACCACGCAGGGGACTGTGGAACGCTTCTCGGCCAAACGGGTCTGCTTACCTCCTATCCGCGTCCGCAATTTCATTAATTGCACCCGCGCAATAGAGAAACGCCTGACGAAGGCCGAACGAAATCTTCTGGGCTACAAACTTTCGTATAGTCCTTCAAAACCCTTTCGATGTGGAATGTTACCTCCGTACAGTTGAGCAATTGATGCAATGCCTATACAGAGTCCAGAACTCGGCGGTTCGAGAGCGCGACGCTTCCGCATTCGAAGAGGCCAGACCGATTGACGTCGTCGATCGGGGACCGACATTAGCCTGCGCAGAGCAACGATTTGTCAAACCAAGAGAGCAAACGGCGGGTCGCTCTAATCACCGGCGTGACTGGACAGGACGGCGCCTATCTCGCCGAACATCTGCTGTCGCTCGGCTATATCGTGCACGGCATCAAGCGGCGCTCGTCTTCGTTCAACACTGCGCGGGTCGACCATCTCTACCAGGACCCGCATCTCGGGGACGTGCCGTTCCTGATGCACTACGGCGACATGACGGACTCGACCAATCTGATCCGCCTGGTGCAGCAGATCCGGCCGACCGAGATCTACAATCTCGCAGCCCAGAGCCACGTCGCCGTCAGTTTCGAGAGCCCCGAATACACCGCCAATGCCGATGGGATCGGCGTACTGCGGCTGCTCGAGGCGATCCGGATCCTCGGCATGGAGAAGGAGACCCGGTTCTACCAGGCCTCGACCTCCGAGCTCTACGGCCTCGTGCAGGAGATCCCGCAGAAGGAGACCACGCCGTTCTATCCGCGCTCGCCTTACGGCGTGGCGAAGCTCTACGGCTACTGGATCACGGTGAATTACCGCGAGGCCTACGGCATGTTCGCGAGCAACGGCATCCTGTTCAACCATGAGAGCCCGATCCGCGGCGAGACCTTCGTCACCCGCAAGATCACGCGCGGCGTCGCGCGTATCGAGGTCGGGCTCGAACAGACGCTCTATCTCGGCAATCTCTCGGCCAAGCGCGACTGGGGCCATGCCAGGGATTATGTCGAGGGCATGCATCTGATCGTCCAGGCGGACAAGGCCGACGATTTCGTGCTGGCGACTGGTGAGATGCGCTCGGTGCGCGAGATGGTCGAGCTGTCGTTTGCGCAAGTCGGCCGCCGCATCGAATGGCGCGGCGAGGGCGTCGACGAGACGGGCGTTGATGCCAAGAGCGGCAAGTCCGTGGTGCGGATCGATCCGAGCTACTTCCGTCCGACCGAGGTCGATCTCCTCGTCGGCGACGCCAGCAAGGCGCAACAGGTGCTCGGCTGGAAGCCGAAGCGCAGCTTTGTCCAGCTCGTCGAGGAGATGATGGCAAGCGATCTGGCGGAAGCAAAACGGGAGGTGGCCCATGGCAAACGCACCGTTTGAGCTGAAGGGCAAGAGCATCTACGTCGCAGGTCATCGCGGCATGGTCGGCAGCGCGCTGATGCGCCGGCTCGCGCGGGAGGACGTGCAGCTCGTCACGGTCGACCGGCGCGAGGTCGATCTCTGCAACCAGGCCGCCGTGTTCGACTGGTTCGCGAAAACGCGGCCGCAAGTGATCTTCCTCGCCGCCGCAAAAGTCGGCGGCATCGTCGCCAACGACACGCTGCGTGCCGAGTTCATCTACGACAACATCGCGATTGCCGCGAATGTGATCCAGGCCGCGCATCAAAACGGCGCCGAGAAGCTGATGTTTTTGGGCTCGTCCTGCATCTATCCGAAGCTGGCCCCACAGCCGCTGCGCGAGGATTCGGTGCTATCAGGCCCGCTCGAGCTGACCAACGAGCCCTACGCGATCGCCAAGATCGCCGGCATCAAGATGGCGGAAGCCTATCGCAGCCAGTACGGTAGCGACTTCATCAGCGTGATGCCGACTAATCTCTATGGCCCCGGCGACAATTATAATCCCGAACTGAGCCATGTCGTTGCCGCGCTGATCCGCCGCTTCCACGAGGCGAAGGTCGCGGGCGCAAGGAGCGTCGCCGTGTGGGGCACCGGCACGCCGCGGCGCGAGTTCCTCTATGTCGACGACATGGCGGATGCCTGCGTGCACCTGATGAAGAGCTATTCGAGCGCGGATCTTGTCAATATCGGCACCGGCGAGGACATCACCATCGCCGAGTTCGCGCGGGTCGTGGCTGAGGTCGTCGGTTACGGCGGCGAGATCACTTTCGACACGTCGCGCCCCGATGGCACGCCGCGCAAGCTGCTCGACGTCAGCCGTCTCGCCAGGCTCGGCTGGCGCGCGAGGACAAGGCTTGTAGATGGAATGCGGCAGACCTACCAGGCCTTCTTGGCGGTATCGGGTACATCGGACAAAACGTGAGACTCATGCAGCTGCTAACTGCTGACGTCGCTCATTGTCCGATTGCCAGAAAGTTGCTTTAGGATCTTCCGGCGAATTCGACTGTGTTGATTGGAGCTCCGCGCACCTCCGGGTGCCGCGTGCCCGATGGAGGGCAGGCACGGCTCGATTGGCCTATAACTATAGCGAGCGAATTGGTCAGGCGCGCCTTGCGGGACGCTCTGTTTTGAACTTGAGGTAAACTGATTAGCATGTGCGGAATTGTCGGCATCTTGGGGCGCGGTCCGGTCGCGGACCGTCTCATCGATTCACTGAAGCGACTGGAATATCGCGGCTACGACTCAGCGGGCATCGGAACGCTCAAAGGAAACCAAATCGAGCTTCGACGCGCCGAGGGCAAGCTGAGGAACCTTGAGACACGCGTTCAGTGCCATCCGCTCTCAGGCCATGTCGGGATTGGGCACACGCGCTGGGCTACTCATGGCAAGCCGACGGAGCACAATGCTCATCCGCATGCAACGGACAATGTTGCAGTCGTCCATAACGGCATAATCGAGAATTTCCGCGAGCTGCGAGCGGAGCTAAAACAGCATGGCGCCTGTTTCGCCTCTGAAACAGACACCGAGGTGGTGACGCATCTCATCGACTTTTATCTGAAAGATGGCTGCTCGCCGCAGGAGGCAGTAAAAGCGTCCCTGCCGCGGCTAGTCGGCGCGTTTGCGCTTGCAATCCTGTTCAAGGGTCAACACGACCTCATGATCGGTGCGCGCAAGGGCTCACCACTCGCGATCGGGCATGGCGAAGGCGAAATGTATCTCGGATCGGATGCTATCGCGCTCGCGCCCCTTACCGGCTTGATCACCTACCTTGAGGACGGCGATTGGGCTGTGCTCAACCGCAACTTCAGCGTGGTCTACGACGCACAAGGCACAGTTGTCCGCCGGCAGGTGGTGAAATCTGCCGCGTCGTCGGTTGTCGTCGACAAAGCAAACTACCGCCACTTCATGGCGAAGGAAATCCACGAACAGCCAGGGGTGATCGGGCAGACGCTGGCGCATTACGTCGATATCGCCAACGAAAGGGTAGCACTGCCGCAGGAGCTTCCGTTCGACTTCAACGAGATCGGACACATCTCGATCACGGCTTGCGGCACGGCAGGCTACGCCGGCCATATCGGCAAATACTGGTTCGAGCGGCTGGCTCGTATTCCGGTTGAGCTCGATGTCGCCTCCGAATTTCGCTATCGTGAGGCGCCGATGCGCAAGGGAGATCTTGCTATCTTCATCTCGCAGTCCGGCGAGACGGCCGATACGCTGGCCGCGCTCCGCTATGCCAAATCGCAAGGCCTGCATACCGTCTCGATCGTAAATGTACTGAGTTCGACCATTGCGCGCGAAAGCGGGACAGTGTTGCAGACACTCGCCGGACCTGAAATCGGCGTTGCCTCGACCAAGGCGTTCACATGCCAGCTCGTTGTCCTGGCGGCGCTTGCGGTCGCTGCTGGCAAGGCGCGCGGTGAATTGCCGGAGAGCGACGAGGTCGATCTCGTGCGAGCGCTGATCGAAATTCCGCGGCTCGTTACAGCGGCGCTTGCCAGCGAGCCGCAGATCGAGAAGATCGCACGCGACATCGCCAAATCGCGTGACGTGCTATATCTTGGTCGCGGCACGTCGTTTCCACTGGCCTTGGAGGGGGCACTGAAGCTAAAGGAGATCTCCTATATTCACGCCGAGGGTTATGCGGCCGGAGAGCTCAAGCACGGCCCGATCGCCTTGATCGACGAGAACGTTCCCGTAATCGTCATTGCTCCCTACGACCGGGTGTTCGAAAAGACCATCTCGAACATGCAGGAGGTCGCCGCACGCGGCGGCAAGATTCTTTTGATAACGGACGCTCGGGGAGCCGCAGAGGTATCCATGGATTCACTCGCGACAATTGTGCTGCCGGAGATGGGTACGACGTTTACGTCGATTGTCTATGCGATTCCGGTGCAGCTTCTGGCCTACCACACGGCCATCCTGATGGGCACGGACGTCGACCAACCCCGAAATCTCGCGAAATCGGTAACCGTCGAATAAGGCAGGGTGATGCGGCCTGGAAGTGTCGTGGTCAGATTCTGAATGCGCACAAGTCTCGGTCAGATCGAATTACGATGTGCCGCCCGGCTCCTGGCCCGATGCCACAGCATGGTTTGTGCCGGTTCATAGCGCTTGCTTACGGAGGCCGAGACTCATGTGCAAAATCTACGGCCAATCAGGTTACGAGGCTGGTGTGGCGTTGCCTCCGGCAAGCAAGGAGTCGCGTATGACTTATCACGGCATTCCGATTGCTTGGACCTGGTCATAATTCGTGACGAACGTTAGGTTTTTCGTACGGCGTGGAAGCCAGATGAACCTGTTCGATTGATCCAAACGAATGCTCGGTTATCGCTAAGGAGGCTCGCTACGTTCTTCCCCCTCAAAACGGGTTTTGGAGTGCATTAGGACCGCAGCGCCCCTCGAAGTACGAGGCGCGCCTCGCTTCGAAGGACAACGTGACACTTGCCGAGCATGGCGATCGGCGCTATCGGACGGGCTCGATCGCCAGCACGCTCACCAAACGTTTTCCGTCAAACCTCAGGTTAACTTGAGCAACTCGAGGCCAAATCGCTGGACGTCGGGGTGAGATGCTAACGCACCTCGGCCCCAATCGCAGGCTCGCGAGCTGTTCTAGCACGACATCTCACGGAGCTCTTCCCTGCCGCTCGAATGCCATGCATCTCGTCCTTCCTTTTCATTGCATGTCGGTGCGCTCAATGAGCGAATTCGGCCACGCCACAGACAACAACCTTGTCACCGAGAATTGCCCGAGGTTTCAGTAGCTTGAGAGTCACTCCTGCCGTGCGAGCGGAATAACGCCCGAAAAACTGTGCGAGTTTGCGGCAATTGCCGAAAATATGCCGGAAACGTCAGGCGCTTACGGGTTGGTCGATAGTGCCCTGATGGCAGATTCGCGGCCATGAAACTGCACTGGGCTGGCGTGAGATTTTCTCTGGAACCGGCCATTTCAAACCGAGAGGAAACTCGCCATGTCACCAGCGTCCATCGCGCATGCGTCAAATGCCAAATCGCGCATTGGCGCCATCTTACGTGCGACGAGCGGCAACTTCCTCGAGCAGTTCGACTTCTTCTTGTTCGGGTTCTACGCCAGTGCCATCGGAAACGCGTTCTTTCCATCAGGAAGCGAAACCGCTTCACTGCTTAACACCTTCGGTGTGTTCTGGTTGGGGGCCTTGATGCGACCGGTTGGCGCGATTGTGCTTGGAGCCTATATTGACCAGATTGGCCGTCGGCAAGGCCTGATCATCACGCTTTCGATCATGGCTGTTGGCACCGTCATCATCGCCTTTTGTCCCGGCTATGCAACAATCGGCATTGCCGCACCCGCGATCGTGCTGTTCGGACGGCTGTTGCAGGGCTTTTCTGCCGGCGTTGAGGTTGGCGGCGTTTCCGTCTACCTCTCCGAGATTGCCACTCCGGGCAACCGCGGCTTTTACACATCGTTTCAGTCGTCGAGCCAGCAGGTTGCGATCTTTGTCGCGGCTCTTATCGGGTATTTTTTGAGCGAAGCACTTCCGGCCGAAATGGTTGCGGCCTGGGGCTGGCGGATCCCATTCTTCCTTGGCTGCTTGATCGTTCCGCTTATCTTCTTCCTGCGCCGGACGCTGGAGGAAACTCCGGAGTTTCTGGTCATGAAGACCCACCCAACGGCCCGCGAGGTCTTTGCCTCCACAGTTGCGAACTGGCGCATTGTCATTCTCGGCATGATGATCGCGATGCTGACGACCACGACCTTCTATTTCGTCACAGTGTACACGCCTACCTTCGGCAAGCACGTATTGCAGCTGTCCTCGCAGAACACGCTCTTGGTGACGCTTTTGGTCGCCGTGACGAACTTCATCTGGAACCCAATTGGCGGCGCGATTTCTGACAGAATCGGTCGGAAGCCGGTCTTGCTGACCATTGCCGGCCTTGCCCTGGTGACTGTATATCCGGCGTTGTCTTGGCTTGTGACCGACCCAAGCTTTGGCAAGATGCTGGTAGTGGAGATGATGTTCTCGTTCTACTTTGGCACCTATAGCGGCGCCATGTTGGGCGCTTTAGTCGAAATCGTACCGAAGCACGTTCGCACAACCTGCTTTTCTTTGGCCTTCGCACTCGCCGCAGCTCTCTTTGGCACCTTTACCCCGCTCGCATCGACTTGGCTGATCGATCGGACCGACGACAAGGCTTCGCCGGGCTTCTGGTTGATGTTTGCAGCTTTGCTCGGCATTATCGCCGCGCTCACGATTTATCCAGGAAACACCAAGAGAGTTGCGAAGCTGTCGCGACCCGAGCGCTCTAACCGGGCCGTAAGCGCGCAATTTACCACGCATTAGCAGCGCGCCCACGGGGGGACCTTCACGTCCAAGACTGAACTGAGCGGGGTGCGTGGCGGTCCTTGCGGTGATCTCGCGGTGGTCCGCGTGCCACTCTGCGGGTCACGGTTCTTCCTATGCGATGTCGAGCAGTATCGGGACGAGCCGTGGCTGATGTTGACCGGGAATGGCTGAGCACTATCGGCATGCTCGATTCGTTCTGTGGTCGAGCGGCGCGCTGATAATGCTCGCACTTTGCGGCTACTTGAAACACGGCAGAGCTCGCGCGAGGGAGACACATCCCTCGCGCGAGCTCCACGTGCACTGCCAAGCAAACTAAACGGGCAGTCTTAAGGCTGCATGAATACCAGTGGACTGGTGTATCGCAGCTCGCCAAACCTTAGCGAGAGCTCGAAAAGCTTGAATCGTGCCTGGTGCACCGAGCGACGGGCCAATGCATGACCACGACCCAGGCCGGCGCTGGCTCCGCTCGATCAGCCGCGACTTCACGCACCGCTAGTTTGCGCGGATGAGGTACCGCGCGCAAGCTGTGCGAGCTCCGTCTCGAGCGTAGGGTTGCGCTTGAACATGGCGTCGATCAACGCTTGCGCCGGCTGCTCGGCCGCTTCCACCCACGTCGCCTTCTCCGCTCGTGCGGAGGGCGCGAAGACACGCTTGACGACGGTCGGCGACCCCCTCAGACCGCATTTGGCCATGTCATCCACGCCGGCAGTTTGAGCGCTCCATTTTACGATTGAGGCACGGGCCGCACGCAAGGCATCGATCATTGCACCGCGCCGAATTTGATTGCTTGCCTCTAACATGCTGATGAGACAAGGAAGCTTGGAACGCAGCACCTGGAGTCCTCCTTCGCAGCGCCGTTCCGCATCGATCGTGCGTGCTTTGAAGTCCAACGCTTTGATTGTCGAAACATAAGTAAGCTGCTGGACCCCGAGCCTCTTCGCAATGCCAGGTCCCACCTGCGCGGTATCGCCGTCGATAGTCTGCTTGCCAGTGAATATGACGTCTGGTGGGCCATATTCCTTCCCGATGTTGCGAATCGCGCACGCCAGCGCGTAACTCGTCGCCAGCGTATCGGAGCCCGCGAAACTACGATCAGTGAGCAGGACAGCACGATCGGCACCAAATGTCAGCGCCTTTCGGAGAGATTCTTCAGCCGACGGCGGGCCCATTGTGAGAACAGTGATTTCGCCGCCGAACTTGTCTCGTAGCTCGAGCGCAGCTTCCAGTGCGAACAGATCATATGGGTTGATGATTGTCGGCACGCCCTGACGCATGATCGTATTCGTGACAGGATGCACGCGGATTTGTGCGGAGTCGGGGACCTGTTTGATGCAGACGATGCTGTGCATATGCTTCTCCTAAGATGTTGAGCAGGCTCCCCACGAATAGCAACTCTCATACCACCCCAGGCATTTCGCCTATGAGAGACGAATGCAATAGCTGGCGACTGACGGTGAGACCGTTGGGGACTGCGACGGGCTGCGTAAAGCGGACGTGATCTCTCTGATCTGAGCTGCGCCATAAACGGCGCGGCCGCGATCTTGCGCTAGTTCGACACCTAATCACTTCTCATAGGGCGAATACATTGCAAGCGGACGATGACCAGCACCGGCTGACGCGAAGAGGGCTTACACTTCCCGGCATGGCCACCCCCAAGCAGAGCACATCGGTTTCGTATCCGCTTCATGGACCAGAGTACCGCCTCTTGCACGTTCTCCTACCGCGCCCGGGCGAGCGAGAGAGACGCGAGCCCGACTTTTTAATCAGAAACGCTTGATCTCGATACCGTGCCTTCTCAAGGCATAGCCAATCTGGCGCGGCGTCAGTCCAAGCAAGCGCGCCGCCTTGGCCTGTACCCACCCGGACCTTTCCATCGCCGCGACTACACGCTCGCGATCTGTGACCTTGGCGGCACCTATGCTAGGTCGGCCGGGTGGCTCTAGCGGCGTCAGTTCGCTACCGACCGGCTGATCGTGTGCCACAGGATGTGTCGGCGGCATGCTCAGCCTTGTGGGAAGTGAGATTATCGGGCTCGGCTGTCGCGCCACTTGCTCCGGCCCGCACTTCCATAGCGTGGCCGACAGGCATTGCCCGTGCCAGCAGGCAAAATCGTCTCTTCCGATCGATGATCCGTGCGCCAGGGTCGCGGTCCGCTGCACACAGTTCTCCAGCTCGCGGACATTACCGGGAAATCCGCAATTCATAAGAACGTCAACCGCACTTGACTCGAAGACCAGAGCACGGCCGTTCTCATTGTTGAAGTTCTTCAAGAATCGAGTGGCGAGAAGCGGAATATCAGTGCGTCTATCGCGCAGCGGCGGCAGTAGCAGAGGAACCACGCTGATGCGATAATAGAGATCGGCACGAAACTCCTTCCTTGCCACCGCCTCTTCAAGATTCTTATTCGTGGCTGCAATCACGCGGACGTCGACTTTGATCGTCTGATTGCCGCCCACCCGCTCGAACTCCTGCTCCTGAAGTACGCGCAGGAGTTTCGCCTGGAACGAGGCCGAGATCTCGCCAATCTCATCCAGAAACAACGTTCCCTTGTCGGCGAGTTCGAAGCGCCCCTTCCGCGCGTTGAATGCGCCCGTAAACGCCCCCTTCTCGTGACCGAACAATTCGGATTCCAGCACTGTCTCGGTGAGGGCTGCGCAATTCAGCTTGATAAAGGGGCGTTTGGCGCGCGCTGAACGCTCGTGAATAGCCTTCGCGACCAGCTCTTTGCCGGTACCCGATTCGCCACGCAACAGAACGGTGCTATTTGATTTTGCGATCAGCTCGATCTTCTCAAGCATCGCGCGCAGAGCCGGGCTGTCGCCGATAATTCCATCGACTTGGACCTTCTTACGCTCCCACCCATGAGGCTTGAGTTCGGACAGCTGCTTCTGCGGCCGGAACTCCTCGTCCATAGGCCGCCCGCGATCGCGCGCAAAAACGCAATGCAGCTTCGCCGTCTGGCCCACAAGGCTTGCGACCATCGTCAGCACGCGGAGGTCGTCCTCGAGCTGCGCGTGCGTCCCGTTGTCTGCGATGCGGTCGATGCTCAGCGTACCCACAACCTTCTCGTCGATCTCTATGGGAACGCCGATGAACGCAACACACGTATTATCGGCGGCGTCTAGCATCTCGACGTCCGAAGAACTGAAGATCGGCTGCAGCGCTACGTTCTCGACGATGAGCGGCCGCCCCGTCGCCACAATTTGATCAATTGCTCCTTGCGGCAAGCGCCCCCCGCAACGCGCGTCGCGCCCTGCGCTCCGGCCCTCGTCTACGATGATCTGGGGCACCCCGTCATGTTCGAACAGACATACGATGCCGCGCCGCATCTGCACGAGCGATGGCAGACGCTCGATGACGCTCGCCAGCTTGGCTTCGAGCCGGCATAGGCCGGTGAGCGTGTGCGCTATTTCAAAGATCGTGCTTAGCGATTTCTCTTGCGACGGCAGAATAGAAGCGGAAGGGTCCGCAGAAGCGGAAGGGCCCGCGTCGGAGGTTGAGTTTGGTCTTTCGCGCAGGGAAACGCTGTCCAGCATAATGACTTCTCCGTTCCTTTCTTGATCCTCCCCATCACCTCGATCGGACTTGTTGGACTCGTGTTGCATGCCTGCCTCGATCTGACATCCGGTTCTCAGGGCGGGGCGAGAGATGACGCCTCTTCATGGCACGCCGGCAGCACTTACAGTGCTAGATTTGCCGCTTTATTCTTTCCAACTCGCTGCGCGGATTCGCCCCGGCCAACATGGCTTCCACCGATGAAACTCAGTTAGCCGGGTTCAGGGACGAATTCACTCACAAGTGTTGCCCGCCATTGATCGGCACTTCGGCGCCAGTGACATAACTCGCCGCATCTGAACATAGGAAGAAAATGACCTTGGCGACCTCTTCGGGTGTACCCACCCGGCGTAGTGGGATCTTTGGCACAAGATACGCTTCCGTGTCAGGCGACAAAATGTCCGTCTTGATTTCGCCGGGCGCGATCGCATTGACGCGAATGCCATGTGAGGCGTAATCGTGCGCCATTTCGCGCGTGAGACAAGCGAGCGCAGCTTTCGACGTGGCATATGCCGTTCCTGCAAATGGATGCACCCGCGCTCCGGCGATCGAAGTCACATTGACGATCGAGCCTGAAGCCGCTTTTAGCTCATCGAACAGACCCTGAGCGAGCAGGATCGGCGCCACCAGATTGAGGTGAAACACGCTCATCCAGGTATCGACTGAGGTCGCCAGCGACGTAAGCCGGGCACGGTTTGGCGTTTTTGGTGAGTTTCCGGCATTGTTTATCAGTCCCTGCAGCGGTGCGCCGGCAAGGCGCTCCTTTATCTGGGCAATCACGCGCGGTAACGTCCGATGATCGCTCAGGTCGACTTCGATATAGCTATCCCCCTCTGAGTCCCATGGGCAGCGCACCGCCTCGAATGGTTGGCGCGCGCAAGAAATGATGCGCCAACCGGCTTCCGAAAACAATCTTCCCGTGGCGCGACCGATACCGCGCGATGCCCCGGTCAATACCAGCGTTTTCCGCTCACGCAGCGGACGGCCCCCTCCATCGGCGTGAATTGGACCGCGAGCGTCCGTTTCCGACGATTGAGCTGTGACCGCATTGTCATCGGGTAGACCTAGATTCACACGCGACTCCCCTCCGCTCCCCTCGCCTGTGCACCTGGTGCAGGATCCGGGCCAGAGCGATGCAGGGCACAGGTGGCGCGCTTGTAGGACGCAAATGGCAGGTTCCGAACATCTGGCCTGTTTGCTTTTCGACACCAACCACGCAGCAATGGCTGTCGTCGAGCTCCCGGGTGCTGCCCACTGCGTGCGCTAAGCCTTCGAGCCGAGAGGCTGGTGTTTCCATCGCGAGCTGACTGCGTCGTCCTCCATGAGTGGTCTGTGGGTCATGCGGGCTGGACGAGATAGGTAAGCTGCCTTTGGCGGAGATCAGGATTTAATGACCAGTTCGTCCAAGTTGCTCTCGGCCATGGTACGCGCGGCCGCACATGCGGCTCTTGAGCAATATCGACGGGCCGCCGGCCCCGCGGTTCATCCACCTCCGTCCGAAAGGACTCTGCGAGCGGCGCATGAACAAGGCCGTCGTCCAGAAAACGAGCTGACCGTAAAAGGGGTGCCCAGCAAAGGCGATCCATCTACCGGACGCGCCTCCTTGCTGCTGGGACATTCTGACGTGACTGTCTGTTACGTCAGATTTTCCTCGGCGACCCGAACCGCCATTGCCGTGCTTTTCACCGTCTGGCCCGCGATGGCGGATTTGGCCGGTGGATGACAGAACCATAACCTTTCCGCGCGACTCGACTTACACAGGAGGGCCTGAAGCATTGCGGGGCAAGGCCGCCGGTGCCCGCGGGCATTGGCCTTACGCTTCGCAGGCGTTCGCCCTCCCACCGCACCGTGGTGGTGCGCCGGTCAGCCGTCGCTTGCGGGACGGAAGTCGCCATCCACCGATCCTGCGAGACGTTGCGAAACGCGATGGTGTCGAGCCAGCAGTCTCAAACCGATGATGTAGCCCGCCATTCCTCAGGCTCACATTCTGGCGCTTCATGAAGCCGCGAAATGTTCGTATGGGTTATCGATCATGGTCAAGTGCTCCGGCTTGCTCTTGTCGAATTCAATAATCCGTGGCACGAACAGACGGGCATAGCGCGTGAAGGCGCTGGTGGGGGGAAAGCGGATCACTGTAGCGCATCGCGCAAGAAGATACATGTCCATGAGAGCGGAAGCTCCACCTTCAATTCCCATTTCGGCACTATGCAACGGCCCTGCCCGATCGGCCTGGAAACGTTTTGGTACGGCGAAGACATCGGGAAACAGACCCGATAGGCGATCGAGCACCTGTGCACTGTCCGTGCACAGGAAGACCTTTACAGGCTTTGGATATGGCAAAGCCTTGGCTTTACGGATTGCCATGCAGACCTGACGGAGGGCGAGCTCCGAATCGGCCCAGTACGGAGCATGCTCCATGATATCTTCGCCATTGCCGTGCCGAACATGAACGCCAATGATGCTATGGCCGCTAAAGTGTTCCTCATACAAGGCGTCGATCCGCGCTTGAATCTCAGACCTGAGCTTGATGTTCCGAAAGATCAGTCGTTCGGCTTCCTCGCCACAACGCCACATCAGGCAGGCGTCACAGACAATGGTGTTGGCTTCGTTATCTTCTCTTGCCTGGAACAGCTCGGTCAGTTCGTCACGTTCTTTGAAGATCTGCTCATCCGGACGATGGATGCAGTCGATCGACGGCCTATTCCACCACCGCGGGAAGAACGGTCCGGGAAACGAGAGCTGGTTGATCCGGTCATCGCAAATCACCGGCACCCCAGCGATGTCCTCAAGCGGCTCGAAGAACACCGGAAAGGCGTTGCTGAACGGTTGGTCGATGTAGCAGGAACCGCGCCAGTCAACGACGAGCGTCCGCCCGGTCCGCTGCGCGTACGACCATGCTGACGCCAGCGACCAGAGGCAGTCACCAAAGCCGGTACGCCTGCGCGAAATAACAAAGCGTTCCTTCGTCAAGTTATAAACCCTTCTCGTTGCGCAAGATTAGTTTTGTGTGGCGCACCAACTCTTGCGATTCCGATCCACGCCAATGGACGGCTGGTCACCTCGACGCAAGGCGATCAACCCGCAAGCCCTCCTCCACGGCACCGCGATTGGCAGGTCATGCAAGAGCGTCCAAGGAGCCCTCTTCCGCATTGCCCACCTTTTACGACCGCGCAGTCTGTGACGGATGCAGCCGAATACGGCGCAGATCCCAGAGCCCGCGCAGTTCGTTCACGAGCGCTTCTCGCCTAGTCCTGTCAGAGGTGACCCTGGCGAGAAGATCGGCAAGAACAGCTTCCTTCTCAATCTGCATCAGCATGTCGAACAGGTCATGCGAGACGCGCACGCTGTCCTGGGTGGAATGACCCATGCGGATCTCGCAGACTGTCTCCTGGCGTTCTCGGCCCGCATGAGCGCGAACCCGGTAAAGAGATACATGGGGCGGCAGTGATACGGCGAGTGCAGTCCAGCTTTCGAGCGTTGTTGCCCGCTTCTTGACGAGGAATGACCCGACTACAAGACCATCCAGCTCGGTCGATAAAAACGCCGTAATCGCATCGGCAACGGAATCTACGATCGGTTCGGCATTGTTGTTGAAGGACGTATTAAGCAGAATCGGGACGCCTGTCCGGCTCTTGAACGAATTGATGAGTTCCCAATAGGCGGCATTGTTCGTGCGGGAAACCGTCTGCAGCCGAGCCGTACCATCGATATGCGTGATCGCGCCTAGCAAAGCACGCTTGGATTCGTGCACGCGAACGACGAAATTCATGAAGGGATATTCTGCGCGACCATGCGGCAACTCAAAGAACGCGCCCGCATCCTCCTCCAGAACCGATGGCGCAAATGGTCGATAACTCTCGCGCTTCTTGACCATCGCATTGATCCGGTCCTTGTTCGCCGCGGGTCTCGGGTCTGCAAGAATACTGCGGTTGCCGAGCGCGCGAGGGCCGAACTCCGATCGGCCCTGTACCCAGCCGATCACGGCGCCATCAGCCATCCACTCGGCTGCTCTGGTTGCGACGTCAGCGGTCCGTTCAATCTCCAGGTGTGCAGCCCATCCCTTCAGTTCCTGTTCGATGCTGTCGTCGCTGCCGACATCTGGCCCCCAATAAACCGCCTGTAGTCGCTCGCGGGGCGCAGGCTGCCCGGCCTCGTTCGACACCATCAGTGCCGCGCCCAATGCGCATCCGGCGTCATGCGCAGCCGGCTGCACGAAGATGTCTTCGAACAGGCCTGAATACAGGAGTTTTCCGTTCAGCGTGCAGTTGTGAGCCACCCCGCCAGCCAGGCACAACCGTTTCATTCCAGTCGACTCACGGTAATGCCGAAGAATGTGAAACACGATCTGCTCCAGCGCCTCCTGCAACGATGCGCTCACATCTCGATGCTGTTGCGTGAACGGCATTCCCTTTCGCCGGACCTCAATATTGCGCAGCAGTGCCGGACCGATACGGTCGAGGTGAACGCGGTAGCCACCGTTTGCGGAGAGCTCATAGAATTGGGAAAAGAGCTCGCGATAGCGTGCGGGATCTCCGTAAGGAGCCAGCCCCATAACCTTAT
Source organism: Bradyrhizobium sp. 147 (assembly GCF_023073935.1). NCBI lineage: Bacteria > Pseudomonadati > Pseudomonadota > Alphaproteobacteria > Hyphomicrobiales > Nitrobacteraceae > Bradyrhizobium > Bradyrhizobium sp. 147. Next base: position 140,357 of record NZ_JADPKL010000025.1, read on the forward strand.
ACTCGTCGAACAGGCCGTAGCCGAGATATCGGATCGTCTCCAGATAGAACAGTCCGAGAGAGTTATTCTCTGGAAAGGTCATAAGCTCGGTCATTTCGGTGCCCGACCCGACCGCCAACAGACCCGACAGGAAGTCGCCACAACCGTCGATCGCGAGGACCAGGCTTTCTTCAAAACCCGACATCGCCAGAGCGCTCACGGCGTGGGCCTGATGGTGGCCTACGAATGACACCCGCGAAGGATCAACTTGGGTACCGAACTCCGTGGCTAGAAGGTGCCGTAACAGCAGATTGGCATCTAGCGGAATTGAGATTTCCGGTTGTGAGATGAACAACCGTTCGAGCATCGCATTGCAATAGGCTTCAGTAGCGTAGAACGCAATACGATCGACGTCGCGAAGCTCCACACCCGCGGCTGCAAGACAGTATTCAATCGCACTGCTCGGGAGCTTGTTTGAATGTTTGATCCGGTTGAGGCGCTCCTCTTCCACGGCAGCGAGCACGCGCCCGTCCTTGACAAGTACCGCGGCGCCGTCGTGCAGAAACGTGTTCGGTAGTCCGAGGGGGTTTTCATAGACCCTGTCGAGGCCGCCACTCAATCCTAGACACAGCATCTTGTTCTCCGTTAATCCTGAGAGGCCTGTTGGCCTATTTCGTATCGCTTGCTTTGGGAGTAGGCCGCACGTCGCCGCGGGGCCGATCAGGCATCGCTAGCGTGACGAGACTCACATAAGCGTCGCACGCATCGGCAGTTCGTTACGCCCGATATCGCATCTCGCACACGCGATGCTTCGCTTTAGGTCTTGTTCCTCTCACCGCATCAGGCGCTGCCGAAGCAGCACGGCCGAGACGAGGAAGGGAAATGCCGCGTAGATGCAAAGTGCGCCCACATGCAATCCGACGCTGTCGACCGGCCGACCGAGCATTGCCGGACGAATGAGATCGACCGAATGAGTCAGCGGCAATAAGGCCGCGATGCGTTGAAATGAACCGGGCAACTGGCTCATTGGGAAGATGGTCCCGCTCAAATACATCATGGGCGTGAGAATAAGCGACTGGTAGAAGATGAAATAGTCGTGGCTTGGTGCAAGGGCTGAAACGACCATTGCGAGGCTCGCGAAAGTCACGCCAGTGAGGGCGATGGCTGGTAACGCATAGGGGATGGATGACCACTCTGCGTAACCCAGCGCGACGGCGACAATCGTGATCGCTGTCCCGGCGAGCAAGGCCTTGCTCGCTGCCCACGCCACTTCACCGAGAACAATGTCGCCGAGCGTAAGGGGCGTACAGAGCACTGCCTCCCACGTGCAATTTGTCTGCATGCGAGCATAAGCCGCATAGATCGTTTCGAAGGTTGCGGAGACCATCGCGCTTGTGGCGACCATGCCAGCCGCCAAAAACGAGATGTATGAGGTCCCCTCAACACCACCTATGATCATTCCAAGGCCAAACCCGAGACCGAACAGAGAGCTCATCGGCTCGGCCAGATTCCCAAGAATCGATGCCAGAGCGACTTTCCGCCAGACCAAAAAATTGCGGCGCCATACCGCGATCCAGTTCCATGGATTAGCAGGGAGCGCCGGCGCAAAACGTTGCCACATCGTTCAGTCCTTTATCTCTCGCCCGGTTAGCCGCAAGAAGACATCCTCCAGATTTGGAGGACGCTGCAGAAAGCGCAGATCCGTGCGGTTGGCAAGCCGGAGGCGCACCTGCTCTGGATCCGTGACATAGCAGAAGAGCGTCTCCCCGCTCACCTCAGCGCGCTGCACTTGGGGTCTGACCAGCGGCAGCAGTTCATGCGGATTACCGCCGTAAATCTCGATCACTTGGCAGCCGATCTGCTGCTCGATCAGCGCGTGAGGCTGACCTTCGGCGATCTTACGGCCGTGCTCAAGCACGCACAGGCGGTCGCACAATCGCTCCGCCTCTTCCATGAAGTGGGTGGTGAGAAGGATCGTTTTGCCGCGCGCTAATAGCGAGCGCAAGCGTTCCCAGATCAGGTGACGGCCGTGCGGATCAAGGCCGGTCGTCGGCTCATCAAGCACCAAGAGCTGCGGGTCGTTAATGAGGGCCCGTGCCAACGTCAGGCGTCGCCTCATGCCGCCGGACAGTTCGGAGACGCGGGCATCCGCCTTGTTCTCCAGGCGCGCGAATTCGAGCAGTGACGGCGTGACCGCTTTCACCTCAGCCGCGCTCATGGCGAAGTAGCGCCCGAAAACGAGCAAGTTTTCGCGCACCGTGAGCTGAAGATCAAGGTTATCGAACTGTGGGACAACCCCGATCCCCCGGCGCGCCAAGCGCGCCCTTGCCGGCACTGGCTCGCCGAGCACGCATATCTTACCTGCGTCGGGCGATGCAACGCCCAGGATCAAACGTGCAAGCGTGCTTTTACCCGCGCCATTTGGTCCCAGCAGACCGAAGCACTCTCCCGGCGAGACCGTAAACGAAAGAGCGTCCACGACGACCCTGTCGTCATAGAACTTGCTCACCTGGAAAAGGTCGACTGCCGCGGTTGACATTTGCTTACGCTATCGCGACGGACGTTGTTCGCGCCGCTTCCTCGCTTGCGCGCTTTTTTGTCCAAAGCAGGCCGTCACACCATACGTGATCGACGCCTCCCCACTCGCACGCGGCGGCAGCATCCGGGAAAAAGCCGCGTCCATGCAGATTGGCGCTGGTATTGCAAAGCAGCGGAATGGCTGTGAGCTTCTCGTATTCGACGAGAAGCTCGGCCACTTTATGCTGAGAGGTTCTGGAAACGGTCTGTAGACGAGCAGATCCATCGAGATGCACGACGGCGGGAATTTTGTCCCGCCATTCCGGTCGCGTCTGGTGATCGAACAGCATGTACGGATCGGGTATTCCAGGGCTAAAAATCTCCGCCGCACGATCCTCCAGGCATATCGGCGCTACCGGCCTGAAATGCTCACGAAGTTTGATGTCGTTGAGATGATCTTTCATTCCTTCCCAGCTCGCAGCCGCGAGAATGCTTCTGCCACCCAAGGCTCGTGGTCCGAGCTCGGCACGCCCGGCAAGGAAGACCACGGGCTTGTCGCAAGCGAGGATTGCCGCAAGTTCACGCATAGTGCAGGGCGCGCCCTCCCATTCGGGCGGGACTTCGCTGGGACGCACCGCCGGTCCACTGTAGACCGACCATTCCAGAGCTCTAAAGCCTTGCTGTGCCGCCAATGCAGAGCAAGCAGCACCAATGGCTGAGCCGCTGTCGTTCGGAAAGGGCGGCACCCACACGACATCGAACAGGCCGGTCGCACGAAATGCACTATTCCACTTAATATTCAGGCCACAACCGCCGGCTATGCAGAGGTTACGCGCCCCCGCAAGATCCGAATACCGCTCCACAACATCAGCAATGGTGCGAACCAGCAGACGCTCTAGAAAGACGTGAAATGACGCAAGGACGTCTTCGGCTTGCTTTTCCTTCAATCGCATTGCGCACGCGTCGAAGAAGTCGTGCAGAGCTTCAAGCGGCGCTTGTGAGCTGTTGATCTCTCCAAGATCAGGACAAGCGCCCTCAGCATCCGTGGCAAAGTGCGCCTCATAAAGTTCATGAAACGTCTTAATACTGTCCTCGTCGGGCGATCCCAGCGCGATATAGGCCATCAGCTTGCCGGCAATACCGAGATCCCAGCTGGTGCGGTCTGCCCGCCTGTAAGGTCCAAAGTGATGTCCTGCCGTCGCATAGGCGTGACCTATCATCGGAAACAGGCACTCGATGAACCGGATGCCATGGGGCTCGACATAGTAGAGGCGTGGAAACATGCAGCCGTCCCACACCAAGCAGAAAGCAGATTGCGCGGATTTGGCAAACGAGCTGGCGCAATATGCGGATGCTACGTGCCCGGTGACATGGGGATAGCTTTGATAGGGATATAGCTTCCCATCAAGCATGAGGCCGATGCCATCGCGGGACGTCAGGGGGCTATCGCCTAGCCGTTCGACATACGGCGCGCCCTTGAGCTTGATGGTCGTCGTCCCACTAAGGACTTCAAACTGCGACTCGAACTCTCCATCCCAGCCATCAATAACGAACTGATCAACATCGCTCGGATGCAGCCCGTGCTCCGCCAAGGCGCTAACAACGGCATCCAGGTTGTCGATGGTTTGATAACGCGGATTGTTGTTCAGCTTCTCCTGTTCGACACAAAACACCACCCGGCCGTGCTCGATCAGAGCGACTGCCCCGTCATGCGTCAGCTTGATACCGCAGATACGCATAGTGGCTCCTTTCAAGCTCGGCCGTTAGGACGGATCGAAGATCGCTCCGGATTGCGAAAGCGGACCAACAAGCAGTCTTCGTCAGCCGACTGCCCCTGGCACTGCACGCGTTCGACCTCGATGAGCGCTTCAGTCAAGATCGTGATGACTGTCTCGGCGCCAGCGACATGCCCCCATCGCCTGCAGGTGGCATCACGTGCAGATCCGAAGACCAGATGCCCACCTGGAGCAAGCATCTTCACTATTTTGTCGATTGCGGTACGCATCCGTGTCATGTCTTCGAGATAGTAGAGAACTTCGGCGACCACGATCAGATCGAACAGCTCTTCGGTCGAGAACTGCAGAATATCGCTCGCCGCCCAGCTGATATGCGACCACCTCTTGGTCCGCTGGACCGCTCGACCGATCGCTCGCGGCATAACATCGATGACCGTGAGCCGTTTGCAGTGAGGAGCAAGCTTCTCTGTGAATGCACCGGCCGCGCACCCGATCTCGAGCCCGGTTGAGACGGCGCCGTTCGACAGCGATAGCCGTAGCAATTGGGTGTGACGCTCACGTTCGAACGGATTGTCGTCAAGCCGCCACGGGTCATCGTTAGTCAGCTCCCGTTGCAACGATTGATATGTCTTGTCCACGCTCACCACTAAATGCCCCTATAAAGCTGTCAGTCAGTCTCGGCCGCAATGCCATCAGACGCGGTCAGCTGCGAGGGAGCGCGCGAAAGACCGGCCCCGCGAATTGAGCCGGGCGTTTCCGATACCGGGTTAAGGCTTGGTCCAGTTGTCGCGTCTTCGATCGAGGCCTTCGATTCGTCAACGTGTGATGATTTCGCTACTTTGCGCGAGAGCCAGTCGCTGTTGCTCAAGGTACAGAGCGCATAGGCTTTCATCGGGAGCAGGAGGAAGATGTTGATCGGGGTGTGGAGCGAGAAGCCGATAAATCGAAGCTCGCCGGCACGAAGGGCCGCCACGCCGCATCGAATCATGGTCATCGCGACGATGGTCAGACCGGTCCACCAGGGCACGGTGCCGGTGAGCGCGAGCTGAGCGAGCGCGGCAATCGATGAGATGGCGAGCAGCAGCGGCCCGAGGTTCTGTCCGAGCACGTCGAGCGTAAGGTACCGGTCCAGGGCGGGCAACAGGTGCAAACCCAGCAGCGTGTCGCGGTAAGTGCTCCGCGCCCAGCGGAGCTGTTGCCGCAGATACGGCAAGAGCCTGTCCGGGACCACCGTGGCGGCGATGGCGTCCGGAACGTACTCGGTTCGAAACCCTGCCTTGAGCATGAGGATGGTTAGATGGCGGTCCTCACCGAAGTCGCTCGGCTTTCCCCGGAAGAACTGCGTCTCGTACTGGTCCAGCAGCAACAGCAGCGCGGAGCGGCGGTACATGGCACACGGCCCGCAGCAGCACATGACGGCACCAAAGCGCGTCTGCGCCGCGCGCTCCTCGTTGCAAGCCAACCAGTACTCCATGTCGATCAATCGGGTCAGCCAGCTGTCGTTCCGGTTGCTGGCTGTCAATTGCCCCATGGCCGCGCCGACGGCTGGATCCTGCATCTTGCGTACGAGTTTGCTGACCACGTCGCTGGCGATTTCCGTGTCGGAATCAACATTGAGCACGAGATCGCCGAACGACCGGCGTATCGCTGCGATCTGCGCCTTACGCTTTCCAACGTTGCTCGGCAGCAGAATGACGTTGAACCTCGGGTCATATGCGTAGCTCCCATGGACCGGGGCCACTGCAGCGACATTTGCCGAGCCGTCATCGACCACATAGACCTGCAATCGCCCTGGGTAGTCCTGGCTTGCGAGAGACTTCAGGCAGGCCGCCAGCGTGCGCGGGTCCTCGTTGAAGCAGGGCACGATGACATCCACGCTGGGCAGAGCACCGGTGTCGACCGGGTCGTACGGCGGCAGTGAGGCGTCGGTTCGCAGCGCATAAAGCGCCTGCGCGCTCTTATGAACGCTGGAGAGCAACGCGTAGGAGGCAACAGCAACGGTGCTGATGGTGGCAAGCAGGCTCATGGGAATTGATCTATTCAGTGAGTTTGAGGAATCGACCGGATTGCAAATCCACGGTCATGCAGTGCTGGAATGAGCTGGGCGAGCGCCGTCACAGTCTGGTCGCGCCGACCAGAGTGAGGGCAGCGTTCCAACTCGTCGGGAGGGCACCCGTCGTGCAGGAGCACGATGGCCCCCGGCCGGACCGAGGCTAGCACCGCGGCAACAATCGCCTCGGCGCCAGGACGAGACCAGTCTTGCGGGTCGACTGACCAGTGCAGGGCTGCCAGTTCGGCCTTCGCCGACGCGGCGAGGGCCTCCTTGGTCCAAGTCCCATACGGCGCACGCATGTGCCGCACAGAGGCTCGGGGGCAGGCCATTCCGATCATCTTGTTCGTCGTGAGGATCTCGTATTCCACCTCATCCGGCATGCATTTGGATAAATCCGGGTGCGTCATTGTGTGGTTTGCGATTTCGTGCCCTTCTGCAATGATGCGCTGGATCAGCTCCGGCTGACCCGCTGCATATGCACCGATCACGCAGAAGGTGGCGGGGGCCCGATGCTGCGCCAGCACATCCAGGATGGCCGGCGTGCAATGCGGGTTGGGCCCATCATCAAATGTCAGATAGACGCAGTGCTCTCCGTCGGAGTAGTCGCTCCGCGCTTCAGTCTCGTCGTCTACGGACGTCACAGTTCCGGCCCGTTTCGTTCAATCATCTCACCGGCCGGCCATTCGCTCATTGGCCTCGCAATCGGCAGAACGAGGACGACCACGTCCTCCACGCGCGTCGGAGGCACAGTGAGATAGATATCCGAACGAGTGGACCGGACACTGAGCCCTGGCAAAACAGTCGCCAATCCCTGTCGCCCGAGCAGCCGGGTAATATGTTTCTGCAGGGCGGATCGGACCGTGCCAAAGCCGAATGGCACCCCAAGATCTCGCAATACCGGATACATCACGCGGATAGAGTGGCTGATGCCGAGCCCCTCGAGATCCGGGCGTACCCCGTACAATCCGAGTTCAGCCACAAGCAGATCGACCTCACCAACTTTTATGAAGCGGCGCAGTGCGCCGATGTGAATCGCGACGCCACGATCATCATAGCCGATTGCCCGAATCTCAGGCCTTGCGCCGGCCCAGCTTCGATGATCTTCAAAGGGCTTTGCATTGAATGCCCCGGTCGGACCATAGGTCTTCCGGAAGAAGTCGGACAATTCAATATGGTCAGCAAGTTGAAGCTCATTCTCCCAGCACAGCCTCCAACGAACTGGAGGGCGCGCCGAAACGCCTCGTCTGGATTCGGGCGCGATCATTTTCATAGAGAGAAATTCCTATTCATTATCTGACTCCTGACGCAGGCCAGCAGTTCGCTACGCTGGAAAGGCTTGCTCAAGAACTGGAGTCCAGCTTGCAGAACTCGCCTCATATCCTCTTCGGAGTTGTCTGTGAGCAGAACGGTGGGAAGCGCGCCTCCGGATGCAGCAAGATGATGGAAAAGCTCAAAGCCACTCATCCCGCTCGGCTGCATGTCCGCGATCAAGCACGACGTGATCAAACGGCGGCCCGATTTTAAGAACTCGTCTGCGCTCTCGAAGGGTTCGGGTACGTAACCCGCGGAAAACACCATATCTGTCAGAGCTTCACGCACTGACCGATCTGCATTCACAATGGATACGACGTCGAGCGTGTGCGCAACTCGCATCAGATTCGCCAGGGACGCCTTCGCTTGCATGTTCCGCACGATTTCTCCGCAGCAAGGACGCAATCGGATGCGACCAAAACACATTTGGCACCCGCAACCGAAGGGGTCCAACTGGAGGGAAATCTACGGCCAGGTTGAGCGTTCGCTCAATTCTACGGCGGTACACGGCCGGTATAGAATGGGTTGGCGAAGGCATACGATGGTTTGCTCGTCCTATACGCCCACGCACATCTGCGGATCCCCACCGTGCTAGCTCGCCGAGATATGACTTGCGCAACACGCGCGAAACTGCGACCGCACGGTCCAGATGTCTTGATCGATCCCTGGCGCTGGGCTGAGACGCGCTACGATTTGTAACCATTCTGATAGATCTGACATCTCGCTAAACTATCCTTTGCTATCCTCATTCGGTACAAATGGTAAAATCGATTGTATCGATAGAACACATTCATACGGTGGATCACTCAAGATTATGCGTTTCAAGGGACTCGATCTGAATCTCCTCGTCGCGTTCGACGCCCTGGTGACGCAAGGCAATCTCACTGCGGCGGCAAGAAGCATCAACCTCAGTCAACCTGCCATGAGTGCTGCCGTCGCGCGGCTTCGCACTTACTTTCGCGATGAGCTATTCACGATGAGGGGCCGGAAGCTTGTCCCAACGCCGCGGGCTCAAGCGCTCGCAGTCCCGATTCGCGAGGCTCTCGCTCACATTCAGCTCTCCATCATTTCTCCGGACGGCTTCACTCCGTCTCAATCGAATCGGCGATTCAGGATCATCCTGTCCGACTTCATGACTGTCGTGTTTCTTCGACGAATCGTGGACCGCGTCGCGCGGGAAGCTCCGACAATCAATTTCGAGTTGCTGCCGCCCGTAGAGGAACCCGATGAACTTCTCCGGCGCGGTGAAGTCGATTTCCTCATGTACCCGGAGATGTTCATGTCGAGTGCGCATCCCAAGGCGGCACTGTTCGAGGACACTTTCGTTTGCGTGGGCTGCCCGATGAACAAGCAGCTGGCGCCGCGACTTACGTTCGAGAAGTACATGTCGATCGGGCACGTGGAAGCCCAGTTCGGGCGCTCCCTGAGGCCCTCCTTCCACGAATGGCTCTTGCTCGAGCATGGTTTCAAGATACGCACTGAGGTCGCTGTGCAGGGTTTTGGTATGATTCCGCCTATGTTATTGGGCACCAACCGTATAGCGAGCATGCCCTCAAGATTGGTCAGCCATTTCGCAAACACGATGCCCCTGCGGGTCATCGAACCTCCGCTGCGACTTCTCACATTCACCGAGGCCGTCCAATGGCCGGCCATTCATAATACTGATCCCGCAAGCATTTGGATGCGCAACATGTTCTTGCAAGAGGCATCCATGATGGTCTCTCCGTCCGAGACCAACCAATGTCACGGCCCGTTCTAGGATTGTTCGGCCGTTTGCGACCTACTCTTCGTTAACCAGATCTACGCCAGGCTCGAAGCACCGGTCCTCGCTGGTGTTCGGATTGGCGCGCTTGAGCGTAGTTTGATCGGGTCGGCGGCGCTATTGATCTCGCGCTGGCGTGACGATCTTGCGCGTCATACAGCTCGTTCGGCGGCGCTCCGCAATGACTTTCCGCTGATCCGACGGGCTGCGTCGCGCTGTTCTACATGAGCTGAGCTCAGAGCTCGCGAAATGATCCGGCCAGTCAGGTGAACGAGATCCGGCCTCGGCACTAAAATCCCTTGAATCGTACACCGCGTCAGGTTGTAGACCAAGACCTGCGATCGAGGCTGCAAACGTGGACACTGCTAGCGCACCCGCACCGCTCCTCGCCTGCCGTTGGGCATTCTCCTTGCCGCACTGTCCCGGCGATCGCAGCAGTAATGCCGAAGCTCGTCAGTAGCTAAACGCCTCTTGGCGGGCCGCCCCACAGGGTCGATGCCGGCTCGTTCGCGTCGAACCAACTTGTTCTGCCGAACGCCAATGCTGTCCACAGTCGCGTCCGGAAAGCGCAACGCGAGCTGGCGTAACTCGGGAGAGCGGAACCTGCAAGTGAGAGGTCTGCGCAAGGTTGGCATGGAGGTTGAGACACGTCATCTCAACGGCTTGTCTTACTCTTATACTCGATCCCGCATGACGGAGCGCAACCGCAAACTCGCTGGCCGCAGGATCAACCTGGATCCACCCGCCGTGAGCTCGCGGCATTGTCCCGCTGCGCGCGTGCTTGGGGGATGAGTGTTTATGATGAGAGGACGGCAACTGTGCCAATGTCCGGCGCACGGAAGGGCTCGCCGCTCCCATTCGCCAAGCCCTGCTCCACCTACAGCTTTTGCTCGTTTCGGGCGACATGGTCAATCCAGCCACATCGGATCGTGGGTGCAGGGTCATCCTTTCGGATCTCGCGACAGTCGTGTTCTTTTCGAAAGTGTCGTGGCGCGTGGCGCGCGGGATGCCGCCGCCGTTAGCCCCGAGTTGCGGCCCCTCACCGCTGTCCCTGAAGAGCTACTTCGGTGCGGTAACATGATTTGCCTATCTTACCCAAAGCATCTATGTCCAGCGCTCGCAGACCAAAGCGATACTGTTCGAGGATGAAAGTGAGTGAGCTTCTGGACGAGCAAGCCATTACCCGCGACAGCTGGACTGTGCTGCCCAACACTGATCCGGCTCACGTCTGGATATGCGAGTTATTGCTGTAGGAGCTATGGCACGTCATCGTTTTCCCGGCGCGGCCGCGCGGCGCCCGGGGCCTGTTGACCTGTTTTGAGCGCCTCCAGGTCCAACGGATACGGAGCGATCCTTCAAGGCTCGGTCCTCAATCGCGAGTAACGTTTCGCCAGCCGCGCGAGGTGCGCTTGCGTTGAGATACATGCCGGGAATGGTTTTGCGGCCCGCCTTCTCTCATTCTACCGACGCTTTGGGTCGCGGACTTGCGCCGTTGAAGAGCAGCCATCATTTTGTGGCATTCCAAAACCCGATGTTGCCATGCGCGAACAACGCCTTCGCGCCGGCAAAGCCATCTCAACAGGACTAGCATCGTGTCGAAAATGCTGTTAGGCGCCGAGCGGGCGGCCGCGTCACGATGTGGTGGTAAGACTGATCTGCGATGATTGACCAATCAACGCCGGCTCGACGATAGACATCAAAGCAAGGATACGACCGAAAGAGGCCCATCTGATCAGATCAGTACTGTGTCTGGGCCGCCGTTCGCGAAGCCGTGTCTCAAGAGCAAGCGGGGCTGCATGTATCCGCTTTCGCTTCGCGTGGCGATCAGACAGCAGATGGCCCACTGCTGCGGCAGCATCCAGCAGAAATTGCACAGTTTCGGTTAGGGCAGTGTTGGACAAAAGGGAAGCAAACGCCGTGTTGCACAACGGCACCACACGAACGTCCTGTCACATTCTTTCGCGCACGTCGCCGCTCCGTCTCCTTTTTGCCCCACCACAGCCAAACGGCTTCGTCACGTGCGGCGCCGGTGCGACAATCAAAGGAGCTTACTCTTGGATAAGCCGAGCGGAGTCTACGATCCGGAGGATCTCGCGAGCTTGGGAAACCTTTTTGATCGAGCAATCGCGTCTTTACCGACATGCATGCGAACCAGCGAGAATCGCGTGGCGATCGCCAGACTTGTGATGCAACGCGCAGCGAGGGACGAATTGGCGTCGCTGGCGAACTTGATGCTTGCACTTGTCTCGGCCGCTTGATCAACAGCATGCGCTCAGTCCTCCCGGGGGTTCGCAGCAAGAGACCATCATCTAGATCATTGAAATAACTTGATTCTCACGTGACGTCAGGTTGTAGGCTTGCAAATTGAGGACCATGACAAACGCCACACCACGACGGCGCCGATGGCGCATTGGAGAACTTGCAGAGGCGACCGGCGTAACGGTACGCACTCTGCATCACTACGAACATACCGGGTTGTTGACGGTCTCGGAACGTACCGATGGCGGTCACCGCATGTACGATCGAGAAAGCCTACAACGCGTCTCTCAGATTCGCGCGCTACGTGAGCTCGGCTTCTCGCTTCCTGAGATCCGCAAAGCCATCGAGGGGCGGACATCTCTCACGGACCTATTGCGCAACCATCTGGAGCGAATCGAAGTTCAAGTCGCGCGGGCGACACTATTACGGGATCGATTGCGCAATATGACGACGCAAGGTGAGACAGAAGTCAGTGTCGACGAGTTGCCGGCCACGTTAGATGCAATGTCGCGGATTGAGGAGCGTACCCCCTCGGCCATCTGCACGTGCGCCTCTAACGCTAGCCGCGAAGATCGGTGGCGGAAGATTCGGGACGAGCTACGTAGCTGCATGGATCGGGGCGAGCCTCCATGCAGTGAGCGGGCAAATGCGGTCGCGCGTCAGGCCCGTTCGCTGCTGACTGAGATCGCAGGAGTTGACTCGACTGTCTCGATGATACTTAAGGTGCTGACGCGATTGACCGAACCACACAATCTCGCCGGCTGGGATGCGAGCCTCATGCGATACCTGGATCTCGCCCTCGCCGCGCTGGAGGACCAGCTGGGAAAGAGTTGACGCACGCGGTTGCCCGCGACTCGGTTATTGCAATGTCTCTAAACCCAATGAAGTGATGCTGATCCTTGTCTGACTGAGGATCGTTGGCCCGTAGCAATTCGCCTGCGAATCTGCGTTGTCGGCACTCTTTGGGGTTCTTCGCACTGTGGATTTTGGCAATCAACCTCGACGAGCACCCTTCGAAGTACTTGATTCGCACGTAGCGTCACATTGTACCTTCTAAAAGCATCGACGCAGCGGCGGGGCGAGCGAGAGCGCCGGCTAGGCCGACGGAGACTCCAATGATCGGCATCACTTTCGGAAATTCCCGGTGAGAGCGCTGGGCGAGAACAAGTCGGTAGATGATCGTCTTTGGCCATTGCTGGCGACTGCGCAAACGGCACGCTCTTTACCTTTATGCCGGCCTCGACGACGAATGCTGCAGGGGCAGCCGCTGTCGCCAAGCTCAAGGGTACGAGCCTATCTAACGCAGGTTGCACGCTCTAGATGCCGCAGTTCAAGCATGGGCAGGCTCGGTCAAACGGACGGGCACTTCGATGCCGCGCGGGTCGCTGCGGTCCTACTTCGGGCTCAATCGACACGGCCATTGCCACGGTTCGATTCGACTCGAAGGGAGACAATGCCGCTTCTGGGTTCATCGTTTACCGCTGGCGCGACAATACCATCGAAGCGGTCGCGCAGACCTGACCGCCCGCACCAACACGCACGGAGCGTTCGAATGATGAACCATCCTCGACATAGCGATTACGCGCTGCTCACGTGCGTCGCAGTCGCCGCAGTCGCAGCATTTCTCGCCCTCGCGGCAATGCTATCAAAGCTGTCGTGCACGCCCGAACGGCCGCCCGAAGAGTACGTTCCCATTCGCCTGGTGCCACTAGAGTGAGCATCACTTCCACATTCGTAAGGCCGACAAACATCGGTGACTTCTTCCAGCTAGTGAAACTGATGCGCACCTCGCTCTCGGGAGTGAGCTGCCAGGACCTCTTTAGAAGGAACGTAGCTTGTGGCAAGATGTCAGTCGTGCGCAGTCTGTCTGCGGATTATGCGAGTTCAAGCCAAGCGTTAGCAGCGCTGTTCGGCCGAGTGGACGTGGCGTTGCCTCCCCTCGTGAAACAGGTATTCGCTGGAATAACGCCGCGCGCCGCCTGATCCGTGCTGATCGCTGCCGGACTTTGAGACGGGCTCTGATCCGGTGCGGCGCTTAGATCTGAGCCCGCCTATGGCACCCCACCCCTCACATTCATGCACGCCTTGCGCTTCCCGGCTCCGAACACAGCGCGCGCATCACGTAGGCTCGATGAAGGCCGTCAACTGCTCTCGCCGACAAAAGGGAGAACACCAAATTGGATGCAAAACTGCAAACTATGCTTTCCTCGCTCTCGCCGGTGGCTCGCGAATTGGATGCTCTGCCGTCCGGGCGACCCACCCCGGATAATACTTGCGTGAAACTGAACACGAATGAGAACCCATTTCCTTTGCCAGCCATCGTGATGCGAAGCGCAATTGCAGCTCTTGAGGTGCAATACCGCTATCCAGAAGACGACAATGTCAGCTTGAGACAAGCGGCCGCAGCGGCCTACGGGATTGCCACTGATCGCGTGATGGCTGGCAATGGATCGTCTGAACTCCTCAGTCTCATTTACAGAGCCTTTCTTGCCCCGGGCGACGGCATCGCAATGATGTCGCCCGGCTTCTCATTCAATCGCAAGCTTGCCATGTTGCAAGGGGCCCGGTTCATTGAAATTCCCTGGTCTGAACCCGACTGCTTGCCGATGGACGAGCTGCTTTTCGGTCCGGCTAAACATGCCAAGTTCATTCTGCTGGCCAATCCGAACAATCCGACCGGAAGCTTTGTTCCGCTCGCTGAGATCGAGCGCCTCGTTATACGATCTGACCGATTGATCGTATTGGACGAAGCTTATGTCGATTTCGCACCTGAGGACGGCCTACGCCTCGTTGAGCGCCATTCGAATCTTTTGGTCTTGCGCACGTTTTCCAAGAGTTATTCCGCCGCTGGCATTCGCGTCGGCTTCGGTTTCGGCCATCCCGAGCTGATTGGGCGGCTTCGCAACATCCAGAATGTTTTCAACATGAATGTGGTCGCTCATGCCGTTGGCATGAGCATCCTTGCGCATCGCGACGCCTACGAGGAGAACCATCGCCACGTAAGGCTTCAGCGTCAGCGCGTAGCGGCCGCCCTCTCTGAATTTGGGTTCTCCGTAACGCCTTCCCACGCGAACTTCCTCCTCGCCCGTGTGCCGGTGGGCCAGGGTGGCAGATGGTGGCAGGCGGCGTTGCAAGACCAGAGCGTCCTCGTTGCCTTCTTTCCGGATGCCGGCCTGCAAGAGTGCATTCGGGTTAGCATCGGTACAACGCGCCAGATGGATGAGTTTCTTGCGGCTGTCGGCCGCATTCTTAAGAAAATGGGATGCCGTGGCTAGTGACCCCTTGCACTCAGGTCACAGATCCCCGTTCGTCATCGATCCGGACCCACACATGATGAAGCTTCGCGACGCAGCCGGAGTCAGTTTTTGTCCGATCGGCGCATTGCGAGCTGTTGAGAACGGCTTCGCAGCATATGCACCGCAGTGCCAGCGAGCGCCTCTTGCACCCCAAGACCCGGAGGACTCCGGTCCTCTCTATAGGAGATAACTGAGTGAGAAACGTTCTTCCCTCAAACCTGACCTGCGGCATCTTTGATCATCTTGACGAGGACGGCCCCGATATCGCGCGGCAATACGCGGACCGCCTCGCGCTGGCGGAGGCCTACGACCGGCTCGGTTTCTATGCCTATCATCTGGCGGAGCATCATTGCACCCCCCATGGACGCGGTCCATCGCCGAACTTGTTTCTGTCAAGCGTCATACAACGCACACGGCGACTTCGCGTTGGTCCATTGGTCATGCTGCTCAACCTCTACCACCCGTTGCGGGCATTCGAAGAGATCTGCATGTTGGATCACCTGAGCAGCGGCAGGGTCGAGGTCGGTCTTGGTCGCGGCTCCCTACCGATCGAACTGAGTTATTTTGGAGTTGGAGCCGATGTTGCCTCAAGCCGTTACGAGGAAGCTTCCCAAATCTTCGTTAACGCGATGAATGGCGGCCCGCTCTCGTACGAAGGGCAACATTTTGCGCTGAGCGACGTTCCTTTGACGCTTTCACCTCATCAGCGTCCTTGTCCCCCGACATGGATTGCTACAAATCGGCCAGAGTCCGCGCATTGGGCGGCGGCGAATGGCGCTAATCTGGCGTGCATGGGGCCCTCTTCTACCGTTCGCAAGGTAACAGATCGCTACCGCGCTCATCAGAACGCCAAGCATGACGCCAACGGTTCAGCACCATTTCTCGCATTACTCCGCATGATCGTAATTGCCAGCTCTGAAGCAGCCGCCCGCTCCCTCGCCGCGCCAGCCTACGAAACATGGCTCAAGAGCTTTAAGTTCCTGTACGAGCTCAATGACATCCCGCCTCCATCCAACCTGCCCCTAACCTTGGATGCCGCAATTGAGAGTGAACTGTGCGTTGTCGGAACGCGCGCTTCGGTGCGCCAAACTCTTCTCGATCATGTGGAAGAGGCAGGCGCCAACTATCTCCTTTGCCAGCTCGCCTTTGGATCTCTGTCACTGGATGCCTGCCTCAGCACAGCAACTGCGATTCACTCCGAGCTCATAGCGGCAGAGCACTGACGGTGACCCAACATCGATTCCAATAAGTTCGTCCTTGACCAGGCAATAAATGGCAACACCGAGGGCCGTGAGCACCGCAGCCGGATGCATTTGTCAAGCCGCTCTTATGGTTCAAATGGCTCTTACGCGCATGAGACCCTTTCGACTACATCACGCTTTGGCGCGCCAGTTCGTCAATTGCATTCCACACAAATCCAAGGTTTGGCTTATAACCCGGGCGGGCCTGTCGTGACGCGGTCCTGGCAGCGCTCCGACCAGACGGAGGAGATCGCGCGTAAGCTCGAGATCGTGCTGGCGGAGTTGGCTTCGCTGCGCATTCTGCTGGCTGCGCACGGAATTAGCACCCCTCCACCTCTGCATGAGGACTACCTCACTGTTCAGCGATTCGCAGCGATGAACCACATAAGCCCCGAAGGCGTGCTCTCTCGGATCCGCCGCGGCAAGTTGCGCGCGGAGAAGCGCGGTGGCCGCTGGTGGGTGAAATGCACGGTTTGCACAGCATGGCCGTGCAGTGGCGAGGACAATAAGACAGACGAAATGAACCAATCCGAGATCGGGAATCCAGGACATGGAAATGATCTGCGCGTTTAAGTCGCTAACTTTTTTGAGCTCGACCGGACAGCCGGTGGAGACTCGAGAGATCGATCGAGGTCGACGTGGCGCACGACCAACACACCATCGCCAAATCGGAAGGCTCGATCTCGATGCACCCACGCAATCACAAAACGGGTGGGCGCCCCGAGCACCGGGATATCGGATGACCACCTTTGCGTGACCGGGATCACTCATTCAATTCGGCCTCGTCAACAGAGCGATCCGAGTGAGAAAGCGGAAGAGCACGGATGCGTGGCAGAAGTCCAACTCCGATGCCGCTGCATGCATTGTGGCAAATGGAAAGCGGCGCACACCCTCGATGTCAGTTTTGCACGTGAGCCGCCGCACGCTACCGTGTTACGGCCTAGAGCACAGGAAAGATAAATGCCTTGCTCGCAAATCGCACAGTTTGTGAGTTCCCCTGAGCATATCTTGAACGTCCGTCTCACGCCCGCTGGGGCGTAGCAGCGGACATGTATCCAAGTCATTCGCCTGTTCAAGGTCGCCTAGCGCGCCGCTGTCAAAGGGGACAGGTCTGATTTCGCTGGGATGGTCGCCAGAGTCTGGCTGGAGAAGGAGATAGCCAATGATGTCACCAAGACTGATATCAGTCCTCGGGTCAATGGTAGCAGTCGAGCGCATGTTTTGGAAACTTCGAGAACTGATCGATGGCGATAGCTCGATCTCACCTGAAGTTCGAGAGACGCTTCATGTAATACTAGATGCAAAGCTTCTTTCCGCAAAAGATAAGATTATGAGCGACGCGCGCGCTGCGATTGACGCAACTCCTGGTTTGCCTCAGGCGGTCCGCGATCGAGCATACAGGTCGCTCGACTTTGCAATGAAAATGTTCATGACCAGAACCGCGCCGCCCTAAGGACCTCTTAAGGAAGTCGGTATCTGCAGCGCTCATCCCAAGATGCATTGATCCATGCCCCGCTCCAGCGAGCCCTTGCCCGGACACTTTGCTGTGCAGCGTTGGTTAGCCGAGCGGCTTCGATTGAGCTCCTGAGCAGCTATGAAGCTGATGGGAATGGAGCAAGCTTGGGTGCGCAGCTGCCGAAATGCTGCAGGCTGTTTTTCTCGAGCATCCCGAAGCAGGCTTCTCTGCCCATCTTTAATGGTCCGCGCGCGACAATCAAGGACGTGTTGACGGCGCGGTGGGACGCGTCGGATCGGGTGTGCGGCAAGTGGCTCAAGGTGATGATCCCAACCTTGCTGCCTGCCCTTGAGCAACATGGCCGATTGCAGCTCGGCCAGTCGGACCGTGATCGTGTTCTGGCTATCAGCGCCGCCACCATCGATCGCCTGCTCGTCGATGTGAAGATCGCGGCGAGCGGCTGCAGGCGGCGCCGTGCCGTATTTTATTCGGCAATCCGGCGCGAGGTCCCGATCCGCACGTTCAATGACTGGAACAGCCCGGTGCCCGGCTTCTGCGAGGTCGACATGGTCGCCCATGGCAGCACGTCGGTGGCTGGCTCGTTCATCCAAACCCTCACGATGCTCGATGTTGCCAACGGCTGGACGGAGTGCCTGCCGTTGCTGACGCGGGAAGGTTCGCTGGTCGTCGAGGCGATCAACCGCGCACAGAGCCTGTTCCCCTGGCTGTTGCGCGGCGTGGACTTTGACAACGACAGCGCCTTCATGAACGATGTCGTCGTGCCATGGTGTCGCGAACAGAAGCTCGAAGTCACTCGCTCGCGCGCCTATAAGAAGAACGACCAAGCCTTTGTCGAGCAGAAAAATGGTGCCGTCGTCCGCCGCCTGATGGGCTATGGCCGCTTCGATGGCGTCGAGACGGCGCGTATGATGGGCCGCCTCTATGCGGCGGCACGGCTCGCTACATCAACTTCTTCAGCCGTCATTCAAGCTGAAGGAGAAGCGTAGCGAAAGTGCGGTCCTTTCGACGTCACACTCCCGTCATCGGTGGTTGACTAGTTGGTCGGCGCGAGGCGGCGGACGCCTGGTTCCTACGACGTGACGCTACGGCGAGCACGATTGCGACAGCATCGACAAGGAGCACCTTTCATCTCCCGCGGCATCTACGCCGCTTCGATGCCCGTGGCTATCTGCACTGGGCGAGAAGAGAGATCCAGAGTTATCGCACGACTTCGACCTTCATCTCGCGCAGGATCAGCACCGCATGACCGTGACAAATGCTTCCTGGCCGAGTTCGATTCACCTGAACTCGCCTACCTAAACTGAGAGGTTTCGAAGGTGAGGCTTCCCTCCTAGAACTCGATCCGCGATAGTCAGTACAGCGGATGCCTCATGAAACCTGACGAGCGCCTAGCCGAGGTCCTTGAGAATAGCGCGTGTTTTGATGATGAGGCAGGGGAGGTGTGGGCACAGTGCCTCTCACCCAGTGAGCGGCTGGCGTATATTCGCAAGCATCGCTCTCACTTCCGGTTCGCAGATTACGATGAAGTGACAGCTGTTGTACGGGGTCGGCGCTTCACCGGTTGCTCATCGCAGCTCCTTCGATGGCGCCACAGGATCAGAGCAAGGGCGTTGCAAAGCGCTTTGCTCTTTTCGGTTGCGGTGTGGCTGGGCGTCATGTCGCTTGCGGTGCGCTTCATCCGCTGAGATCAGCGACCCGCTTTTCGCCCACGCTTACGCAATCTACGTTCGCACGCGAAGGAGCATAGCGAGGCAGTTGAAGATGATCCGCAACGCCGCAACCTGACGCAGGGTTCGGTTCAAGCATGCCTTTCGGCCCAAATGTTGCGATGCAGCTACAGCTATTCGCGCGGATGTTGTTAAGACGCGCGAGGCTCGGGGCACTCAAGACATGAGAGTAGAAATGAAGAACTTGTTGCTTGCGACTGTAAGCATTGTGGCGCTTGGCGCAGTGGCGCCCGCATTCGGCGCGGATCTGGCTGCGCAGCCCGTCCAGCCTCTCTATACCAAAGCTCCGCAGCCTGTTGCGGCTACGATCTACGACTGGAGCGGCTACTACGTCGGTATGAACGGCGGCTTGGGCTCAAGCTCGAATTGCTGGGACTTCAATGGCGGCACGCCTGAGGGCTGCCATGATGCGACCGGCGCTACTGTGGGTGGCCAGATCGGCTATCGAAGGCAGATGGGCCAGATCGTGCTTGGTGTTGAAGGCCAGGGGAACTGGGCTGATTTGACTGGCTCGAATGACAGCGTCGCGTTTGCGGATATCAACAAGACCAAGGTTGATGCGTTCGGCGTGGTAACGGGGCAGTTCGGTTATGCGGTGGACAACGTATTATTTTACGCCAAAGCTGGTGCCGCAGTGACGAGCAATACCTATCAGATTAGCTCGACCCTCACGGGCGCGCAGCTTGGGAAGAGCGACCACATTTTTTGGGGTGGTGCATTGGGAGCTGGGATTGAGTACGGTTTCGCGCCGAACTGGTCGGTCAGTCTCGAGTACGACCACCTATTCATGCAGCCCGGAGCGGTGCACTTCCCCACGCCCGCAGGCGGAACCGATCGCATCCGCCAGGATCTCGATCTTCTGACTGCACGGCTCAACTATAAGTTCGGCGGCCCGTTTCTTCTGAAATATTGATCCGCAGTACGAACGGCGGAAGCCCCGGCCCATGGCCGGGGCTTGTTTTTTGCGAGGGCGGGTCCCAGGCGACTAGGTTGTCGCAATTCAAGCCCAAAAACTGCTCCCATATTGGACGAGTGGCGGCATCCACAACCAACCAGCTTGCGAAGATCACTGTCGCACGCGTGTCATCGATGCGGCGAATGGTGTCCCGTCATGGCCAGTCCACGTCGGATTTAGGCAATCGTGCGAACCTCTCACTCATCGAAGACGCGACCAACCCTCGGCGGGATGCGCATCGAGGCTCCCGAAGACGATCGAGATGACAGGCTTGTCAGCTATTCGCGGCAACGGCATCTTCTGCACCTTGGGCTGAACGTCCTCGCTGCTATTGTCATATTGTCACGCTGGTCAGATCGCTCGCTCGTGACTCCGGCATAGCTCGATACGAGGCAGCGGCGCCGAAACGTCAGATAAGACCGAGGCGAATCGCCTTGGCAACGCAATGGGTACGGCTGTTCGTCTCTAGCTTTCGCATCGCGTTCTTCAGGTGAAAGTTCACGGTATTTTCACTTACTCTCAGGATGACTCCGATTTCCCAGGATGATTTCCCCTCTTCCACCCAGCGGAGGCAATCCTTTTCTCGTTCGGATAGGGCCACTTGGATTGGATATGGCATCTGCCCTCCGATGACGGCGCGATTTCTGCAAATGCATGATGAAACTGCTAAGCCAATGCGTTGAGACGACTGAGGCGATACTCAGGGTCGACATCGTCGAACCTGGATGCAAAGGATGCGACAGATAGTTGTCCAAATGGTCCGAACAGTGGTACGGTTACGCCGTGCTTCAGACCGGCCTCTTTGGCCTCGTTCAACACACGCATTTCGCCGGGTTGCAATTGATGTTTGTGAGCAAGTTGATCCCATAGAAACGGAGCCGACTGCATCGTCGTACGCCGAACCACGGGATCGATGGCATTGTATCGGCGTTCAGCATTGCGCTCGCACCACGCGGAAGGAAAGTTCACTGTCACGGCGGCTGGCAGATACTCTGGCCGGCGGGTCGGCTCCGCGTCCGTCAGCGTCCCGTAAGCGACTTGACTGAAGCCCTGTTCGCTCGAACAGCTCACAAGCAGATTGAACAACACCTCGGGAGATCGACTCTGTTTTGCGCATTCGATGAAGCAAAATAGATCCATTTGGTGCCTCCGCCACCGACTTAGGCAACCGGTGCTGCGTCTTTTGAGTGGATCGATTTGGGCAGGGGCCCTGCGCCACTTCAGCCTCCTCTCTGCGAAGTGCCCGACCGAACGCGACAATCATACTTCTCGTCATGAGCTGCAATCGACTTGGCTGAGATCGGATAGTTGCTCGATAAAGAACATTGTGCATGCGCTTCTTCGGGAGGAGGCGGACCTGAAGCGTCCAGCAAATGTCGTACCAGCTGAGGCCCCAGGAGCAGTGCCGCAAAAGCACGAGTGCTGGAGAACTGGGGACGCAACGTTCACTGTTAGAATTCGGACATTCGTCGCAAGAGAGACAACCTTGTTCGCGCTAGCTGAAAAATATATGTTGCATCGGCAAGTACGCGAACGATCGTTTACGCGTTGGTCAGCCTCCCGCCCCTGCCCCGGGGGCCAGCCGAGCTAGCTAGGCCCAGCGCCCGCGTCATAGGGCGCAGAGGCAATTAGACGCAGAAATGGCATGCATCCGCTGCGATACCGGTCTGCCATGGCGGTCGCGCCGTACCGAACGCAACCCTGGAGATCCCCGGTTGCGCGATCGCGTATTGCCAAGCGCTCGTGTTCAAAAGCACCCGGACATGTTTGGGCGAGCGAATCATCCGAATACGGCAATGGCACCTGCGGCTTAAATGACATTCACCTGACCGCACATCATGGGCGTTCTGTTCACGCACATTGACAGACAGAAGCCGTGCGCATGGTCTTCCTGCACGGGGCTGGTGCTCCACCTCGGAGATGCACGGCCATAAATCCGCTTTACAAATGGTAGATCATCGGTCCGCTCGGCCAATATGCCCAGAACTCGCGACCGTCTGCACTACTGACATCTGCTCGGATTCCAGTTGCCGCGTTTCGGGCGGATACGAGTTCGGGCGTGATCTCGCGACGATAGTGGCTCGTTGTGCGGTAAGCATAGCACCCCCAAGCGTCGCTTTTATCGGTCTCCTCCGCGCCATCAATACTGCCCTTGAAATCACCCGTCTCTGCTCTCATCCTGGTAAGCAGCGTCGCTCACGCAGTGTTCGCAGGCGGCTTGCAGCGCCTGATGCATGTCCGCAATGAGATCACTCGGCCCCTCGATGCCGGCGTGAATACGAATCAATGGTCCATCAAATGAAACCGTTGCTTCCGTTCGTTGAGGACCATCGACAGGCAGCACAAGGCTTTCGTACCCACCCCACGACAATCCGATTCCAAAAAGGCGCAGTTTCTGGAAGAAAACCGAAAGCTGGGCCTTGGAGATAGGCTTCAGAACGACGCCGAATAGGCCACTTGCACCCAAGAAATCCCGCTTCCAAATATTGTAGCCAGGATGGTTTTGGAGCGCAGGGTGTAGAACCCGGCCCACTGCCGGGTGGTCTTCCAGGCTTTGAGCCAGCTTGAGGCCATTTTCGTAATGCTGCCTCATGCGAACGGCTAGTGTGCGCAGTCCACGAAGAGCTAAATAGATGTCATCTGGCCCAGCAATCTCCCCGAAATGATGAGCGCTTTGCTGCAGGAGCGGCCACGCTTCCTTGTTAGCGGTAGCAATGCCCAGAAGGGCGTCGGAATGACCAACGATATACTTGGTCGCGGCATGGATCGAGATGTCGACGCCATGGAGAAAGGGTTTGAAATAGAGCGGCGTCGCCCAAGTATTGTCCATGAGCACGAGCGCACCCGATTGATGTGCGATCGAGCACAGCGCGGGCAGATCCTGTACCTCAAACGTCATGGACCCCGGGGATTCCAGGTACACGGCTCGCGTTTTTGTCCCAATCTTCGCCAGTAGATCCGAAGGCTGAGTGGGATGGAAGTACTCCACCTTGACCTCAAATCTAGTTAGAACCTGGTTCGCGAACATCCTCACGGGTTCATAGACGTTATCGCAGATCAAAACATGATCCCCGGCCTTCAGGATCCCGAGAAGTGCGTGGGAGCACGCAGAGAGCCCCGAAGGGAACAAGATCGAACGATACCCGCCCTCCAGTTCACAAATGGCAGCCTCGAGAGCACGAGACAACGGTGAGCCGAATCGTCCGTAGTTCGTCACTGGATTCTGCTTGCGCCTATCCCACTCTTCGAGGGTTTCCGAAACGATCGTGGAACCTCGATAGACAGGAACATTGGCCATCCCGGCGTGTTTAGCGGGCGCGCGACCGAGATGAGACAATTGCGTGTTGGGCTCTGGCAAGAGTTTATCCCAAGCGATGCGATCCATACCTCTCCTATCTGGGACTCGCGTCGCTTAAATGCGCGGCGAATGCCCACTACTATAAATCTGCAACTCGTCTCAGGCGCGACAACTCGAGAACTCTGTATCGTATCCCAACCTTGGAGCAGCTCTCTTCCCAGATCGAAAGCGCTGTCGACCGCACAGTGAGACCGCGCCGGACCGAGCTCCCCGAAAATCGGTGGTCAGCTTCATTCAGCTCTTCAGTGGGTCCATCACTACAGCAAAGGGCGGGCCAGACGCGCTGGCTACGCGCTGCAGGCGGATTAAGCCGGACTGGTCGCATGCCTCGGCCACCAGGCGGATTTCTTGTCGGACAAAAGACGCTGCATGTGGGCTCCTCGCCAAATCGGCTAAATCGGGACGATCTTGATGTGGGTTGACAATTGCACTTCTATGAACTCGCGCGTTGGCGTTTGTTTTTGCAGCTTCCCAATGAAGGCCTAGTTGCTGCACTGCTTATAGCGAAGCGCGGAGCATGATTTGCGCCGTCATGCAAGTTCGTGGTGCAAGAGCATTTCGCAGCCCCACTACGCTGCATGATCACAACTAACAAGAACCGACACCTGACTGAATCGAGGGCTGGCCCTTAGCAGACTTGACTCGTACCTAGCGTCAAGTTGTACCAACTAGCGGTTCGATTCTTCGAACCGAGACACATTCCGGGCTCAAGGTGCCGGCGCGGCACATTGAGGATCTGCGAGGCGCGCTTGAGATGATGGTGGCAGCTCTTATTGTCCTTTCGATTGTCGCCGCCGGTGGGGCCAGCTACGGCGTCCGCACTCGGCGTTTTCGCAGCCGACGAGAGCGCGCGCGGCTGCATATGGCTACGGCCCGCTCCGCAGAGAGCTGCAGCAGTCAAGCGCCGTCGCGCAACTCGCTCGAGCAACCCGCCTGCTGGCAACCAGAACCACATCTTGCGGACCAGAAGCGCTCGACAATAGCCCGCGAGGGCTAAACAATTCACGCGCCTGGGATCTCTTCTCATCTGCAGAATTCGCTGCCGGCCCCCTCGGCAAGGTGCAGCTGATGCGCGAGTTCTTACGTTGTGCTGCGGCGTGTCGCGGCTCCAGAACTACGACAGATGCGTTTCTCGGCGGGGACGTCCGAACGGAGCGACGTCCGTAAGCGGCACGCGTTTCGACGCGCTAAGTTCAAATAATTTGAAACGCAAGCGAGTCAGACTATACCGCGAAGAAGAACCCCAATCCAAGATCGTATGATGGCTGTAGCCAGGCGTGCCTATTCGATTGCCTGCATGCTAACGAAGCTTATGCGCGGTGCGAGGCTTGTTCGCCGACTGCGCTGTACGATCGTCGATCCGCTCTCGGAGGCCTTAACATTCGGGCTCATCAGCCTCATACTATCAATGATCGTGGCAAACCCCGCTTTTTCAGAAAAGCAGGTGATCAGGAATGCAGCGAGTGCGCCGATCCCACACTCTGTCTGCCGGAATGCCGCACGGGTCTGACCAGCGCTTGCGCGACGTACAGCTCGATTTCAGTGAAGGAGCCCGGACGTCCTAGTCAAGGCGACGCTGGCAACTGGGGGATCGCCGCTTCTATAGCCATTTCGGCATTGACCTTACCGCGATCGCGCTCTCATTGCATGCCGGCCCGGGCACAAAGGCCGTGCGCTCGTCCATTACCCAGCAGGTTGCGAAGATTCTATTCCCCTCAGATGAACGCAATTTGGAGGTCAGGATTCAGGAGGCGCTTGTCGCAATTTGGCTCGAATGGCGGCTCAGCAAGGGATGAAATCCTGAAGGTCTACCTAAACCCTGTGCAGATCGGACGCGGCATCTTCGGCGTCAGTGAAGCTGCGCAGAGTTATTTCCACAAGCAGGTTCAGGATATCGAACTTGGCGAATCAGCCTGCTTGCCGGCCTGATAAATGCGCCACTAGATCTACCTTCGCATGTTGCTCTTCCGAATTGCGCGTGCGCGTGCAAACCTGGTTCTGGACACCCTCGTCGAGACCGGGCTCATCACTAATGATCAGCTGTTCGCGGCAAAGCAACATCCGGCGCGCCTGATCTTCATGCATCAGGACGCGTTGCCGAATTGAAGAAATCGAGATGAGCGTGATCTCGCGGAAGATGATTGCCACTGCCGCCAAGGAGTGGAGGGTAGCACAGCTGATTGACTGCAAATTGGTATCGCACCCCGTAATGTAACTGGCGGACCGCGATTCATCGGAAAGAGCCGGCCGGTTGCCTGGCGATAGCAGGGAGGCTGATCGTCGGATCCTCGCTGAACGGGGCGACGGTTTCCAGGTATGTTGCGTGCCCGCTGGACGGCCCATCCATCGCTCAGCATGAGCACACCGACGAGGCGAATGATGAAGCCCTCATTGGTGAAGATGCTGACAAAATCGAGACGTACTCGTTGAAGTCGTATCATCCGATCGAAACATTAATACCGTTTGGGCGGCAGCGTCCTCATACAGTTGACGGCAGCGCGAGACGTGCGAGGAATTGAGCAAAGTCTTCATTGCTGCACGCGTCTTATCGTTATGAATGGTGTCTGGCGAGATGGTGAAAGCATGCGGCAACAACCTGAAGCGAGCACCTACCTACTCTGATGAGAAAGCCTTGCCATTTCTCAATGAGGAAGCATTCGGGTGGTTAGGCAAGAGGGCAGAGCGTTGATCAATAGCGGCCGAAGAAGGCAAGCCTGTTTGCAACCTATACCGTGAAGCTGCTGACCTTAGGTCTCGCATTGAGCTCGTCAGGCGGCCGGGTCGAGCTGTTGGAAGGGTTGGAGTGGCGGCGGCGCTGGTGGCAAGATGATAAGGCGCGGATCATCGAGAAGACGTTGTTGCCAGCGGCGAAGGTGATGGAGGCTAAGGCGATGGACAACATGCTCAAGTGCTGGAGCGAGTTTACCCGCGTGATCCGCGGCCGCGTCTGCCTTTGAATAGCGCCGCCTGGGATCACCATGTGTTATTCGGGAATGAACAACGATTGGAGACGCCACACCTCCCAGATATGGGAGTGGCCAGAACGAGTTCAATGCCTCGTCCGGCGTGAAGAAGGTCTCGCTGGCGGACCTGATCGTTCTCGGCGGCAGCGCACCGGTCGAGAAGACCGCCAAGGACGCCGGCATCGACCTGAAGGTCGGCTGCACGCAAACGACGGTGTTACCGCTCAAAATCCTTCTGAGAAGCAAATTGTCCATCAGTAGCTTGAAACGCAGGCTCGAGCGTCCGCGTATGACTTGATTCGCATAAGCTGCAGCTTTGCTGGCGACTTTGGTGTTGCGGTGGACGGAACCGCTCACTGCAGCTGTGGGGCTTCGCCGGAAGCCGCCACGACGGGCTTTACGCACGAGCCAAGCCTCGAGCGCCTCGGCGGCCCTGCACCCGGGCCCAACGAACACATCGAGGCGCCGGCGGCCGCTGGCCGAGACGACCCCATTCCCGCAGCAATGCAGTGTCGCCAAACAGGGGTGGCTCGATCGTGAGCACATAGAAACGGGCCATGTTCCGGGCCGGATCGCAAGGTTCGAGCACGAAGTATTGCACCGTGAGTTCGGACATGTGCCAGAATCGCATGCCACCGAAACGGCCGTCCAAATAAACTACTGAATCGATCAGGACGAACGATTCAAAATTTCATGCCAGCGAGCAAACGAATGCGGCGCGTTCACCGAATTTCAGGAGATTTCCGGGCTATTTTCCAGCCGCTCAAAGAGCGAGAATTGGCGTCGCCCCTGTGGGACCCAGCTTACGGCTGCGCTGAAGCCCCGCAAGCGGGCTTCCCCTTACCGGGCTGCCATCTCCGGATTGATAGTCGCCGCACCCATTGTGGCTCGGATTCTGCTCATGGAGCGGCGGACCGCTTCAAGGGAGGCCGCGCTCGCGTTTTAGCGCCGTGCGAAGCACTATGCATTAAGACGATCCTTCGTTCCCTCTAAGGAGCCCGGGCCAGTAGTGTCGGTCTTTCGTCGGTCGCGGCCCAAAAATGGCCTGGCCAACTCTAATGACGTCAGCCCCCTCTTCGATTGCCATCTCGAAGTCGCTTGTCATACCCATAGAGAGCAGGTTAAGTCGCGGCGATATCCTGTCGCGTAGCGCGTCTCGCAACTGCCGCAGCAACTTGAAACACCCGCGAACCTTGTCGGCGTCACGACTGAAGATTGCGAGAGTCATAAAGCCGCGAGCAATCAGGGCCGGATAGTCGGGAAGCCGACGCACAAAGTCGCCCACTTCGTTTGGCGAGAGACCGTATTTGCTCACCTCACCGGAGGTGTTGACCTGGACGAATACGTCGAGACGTCTACCTTCGGCGCCGAGCCGGGCCTGGAGCGCATCGGCCAATCGTATGCTGTCCAGCGCGTGAAACTCGCTGGCGAATTTGATCATCGAATTCACTTTGTTTGTCTGGAGGTGGCCGATGATACTCCAGTTCAGCGACAGATCGGCGAGATCTCGAGCCTTGCCCTCGGCTTCCTGAACTTTGTTTTCCCCGAAGTTAGAGAGGCCGAGTTCGGACGCTCGTCCGCTCCCTGCTGGTCCCTCACTCGACTCTTCAGTGAGCGAGAGATCACGACATACTGAATTTCGATCGTTCCGTCCAGATATTGGGCCGTCTTTGCCGCGGTCACATGACGCGCTATCGGCATCTGGGTCAAAAGTGCTCTCGCGCCAATCGATTGCATACACTGTATGATGCCGTTCATTGCGGCTCTCGTGGCGAACTTTTTGCGTGGGCGGCGTCAACGCTAGCGCGTTCACCGCGATCGAGCTTGGATGCCACAGCAGAGAACAACAGTCGCGCGGCGTGAAGATCCGTCGCGACGTCCGCCAGCAGCCATTGCAGCCCTGAAAATCGATGGTTTTCGAACCAAAGGCGGTGACCCATGTCGTCGGTCGTTCGTGGCCGCCAGCGCGCGATCGAGCAAGGCCTCCATCATTCCACAGCACAGGGCTGCGACGAGCGTTCGGGCGACGTCGACACCGGCCATGGCACGTTTGAAGCCGTCGCCCGGAGGAAAGAGCACTGCGGCCTCGTCTACGGGGCAATCCGACAATTCGATCCCAGCGAGCCCCATGGCGTGACACCCGACTAGATCGTACGGCGGCGTCACCGACAAGCCCGCAGATCGTCGCTCCGCCAGAAAGCCAGCCGAACGCGCACGCATGGCCAGTATCCGCCCAGGGTGGGCGAGGCTACCCTGCACCGTGCGTTTGCTGGCGTGCCGATTCTGCGCCATCTCGCGGGTGGCGCGTTCGTCGAAATACTTCTTGGCTTGGAGCTCTTGTTGCCTGGACCGTCTCTCGTCTTTACTGGGCCGCGAAGCGACCGGCCCTTGAACGACTAAAAGCTCACTCCGCGGGTCGGGCGGTCGCGACGCCGTTCCTCCGCGACGTCGAGCGCCGCAACTGGCCTTCGGCTTGCGCAAGCGCACGTAGACCTGTGCCGCCAAAAGCGTCAAGCAAAGGAACAGAAAGAATGCGCTGATCGGCCGCTCGACGAAAATCATGGCGTCACCGCGCGAGACCAGCAGCGAACGGCGGAAGTTCTCTTCGAGGCGTGGCCCCAGGACGTAGCCGAGCAGGATGGAGGCCGGGTGGAAATCGAGCAACAGCAGCAGATAGCCGGTCAACCCGACGACGACGGTCTTGCCGACTGGAACATGTCTTTGTCGGTCGAGTAAACGCCGATCGCGACGAAGAACACCGCACTTGGATATAGATATTTGTAGGGAATCATCAGGAGCTTCACCCAGAGCCCGATCAGCGGGACATTCAGCAGGACCAGCATGGTGTTGCCGATCCAGAAGCTCGCGATCAGGCCCCAGAAGATGTGGGGTGCTCTTTGATCAGTTGGGGACCGGGCAGCGATGCCCTGGATCATCAGCGCACCCAGAATCAGAGCCATGACTGCGTCCCCGGGAATGCCAAGGCTCATAGTCGGGATGAAGTCACCCTGCACGGACGAATGCGTTCGATGCCTCCGGGCAGGCGACGCCTTCAATCATGCCGGTGCCGAACTTCTCTGGCGTTTTCGAAACCTTTTTCTCAGCCGCGTAGGAGATAAAGGACGCGATCGTTGGTCCCGTTCCGGGAATGAGCGAGCAAAGGCTCCCGATGATGGTGCCGCGCAACATCGCGGGGATCGAGCGGCGGAGCTCATCGCGCGATGGGCGCAGATCGCGCAGGCCGACGGAGCCCCCAATGCGCACCCTGCAAAGAAGGGCCGGACCGTGAAATCGAGTGCTTCGAGCGCCAAGCCAAACAACTTGTTCAATTCGAAGCAATAGCCGCCTCGCCGGGCATCGATCAGTTTGGCCCAGATCGACTTTTCACCAGATCGGGTTATCGCCTAGCAAAACATCAAAGTTCTCATAGGGGATCGCACGCATTTGAGCCTGCTGTAGCGCAAGAAGGCCATCAAGCGTTGTCGGGACTTGAGCAAGGCCGATCCGATCGAGATAGGACGCAATTTTAAATGCCATGGCACGTCCTTGATATCTGGATTCGTTTGATTAAGGGGCCGGACGCGCGATGACTTCGCAGGGCAACGTGTAGAAGGTGGCCATCTCTCCTATAGAAATGAAACAGCCTGAGCACTCCGACGACAGCCTCAGTGCCGGTATCGAGCCAACGGGCCATTTGTGCACGGCCGGAACAGCCCGTAGGACTTCCGATCCGCGGCGGTTTGCAACGGCGATCTTCCAGCCTTGCGAATCATGTCGTCTCGCCTCGCCGCGAACGCTCCGCGTTTCCAGATCCACAGGGCGCCTGGTTGCCCGATACAGGCGTGGCGTTTACGAATTGCTTGCGTTGAGCTCATCAAATATCCTAGCCGGGCGCTTTGCTTCGCTCTTGCGCGAACAAGTTGATCTGCGGGCGCTTCTGCATTTCGGCAATCCACATGATGCCCCTGGCCGTCGGAACGGCCGCTTGTCGCCACCTGATCTGCGATTACCTGCCGCGCTGGCCTTGAGATCCTGGATGATTTCGAGATTTCCACCGTGTCGGCAATATGGCCGGTCGCGCGATGCCATCCATTGTGCTGCGTAGCGCCGCCAACGTTCGAAGAATGACGGAGTTGCTCGATAGAATAGATAGCTTTCATCTGAACTCTTGAGTCGTGACGGCGAGAGACCGCTGTTCTTGAAATGCGTCCTTCACCGTCGCTGCAATCAACATGCCGAAAACCGTTATGCTAGTCTTGCTGCAAGACAACAACACCATGTGCGTTGCGAGCGCGCGCGGAAACATTTTACGCCCTGATGTCAGGGGCCGGACATGAACGTCTTCAAGACGACACGGCTGAAAACAAACATAGGGGAGTCAAAACATGATACGGTCCCCTTGCCGACCTCGCTCGCGTCTGCGCCATGTGCCTGAAACTACATTCTGTGAAGTCTAGCCCAATCGTGCGAGCTTCGTTCACAAACGCCTCCTCATTTATGTGACGCTTCAATAGCCTTCACTTTGCGCATCGATGCCGTCACGGAGCGTCTACCCCTTCAAAGCGGCAACAACGGCGGACAGCGCTGTTCGCCCCGTGACATCAAGGAGATCGGAGCGCGCACTAATTCAAACAGCAAACAGGGCCCGATGGTCCCTCGGTGGGGCGTCCAGTTCACTGAACGTCTTCGTCCTTCAGCGTACGGTTGGGACTGGCCGCTTGAGGATTGGACAAAGACATTCCCGCCGCGGCGACAGTCGCGTAACCCTCTTTGCTGCGGCTTCTAGGCGGAGCATCGCGGGATAGCCCCCATCAGGCACCGTGCCCACCAAAGCTGACTTTTGGTGGCCGCCATCTCGGAAGTCCGGCAGCCGGATCAGGGCGGCTTTTTCGAATCACACACTTCGTTTGCCAATCTCGGCGAAGCCTCATGCGCGCGACAGAGGGCTTGGTACGAGCCTTGCTTGCTGAGGCGCGAAACCATGTGCTTCGCGCGAGCCGACGGATTACCTCCGCTCGGTGTCGGTTCCAGACATTGGATGTCTGCAACCGGACAGGGTGGAAAACAACAACGCGCAATGGGCGATATCAATAATCGTCGATCAAGGAGACATAGCATGTCCGGTGTTGCAGGCGCATTTCTGCTGCCTTCAAGCCGCTCACAAAGGACGGTTTACGATCAGCTCAAGCACATGGTGCCGAGGCTTGAAAACCGTGGACAGGAGGGGTTCGGCGTTGCCGCGTTTATGCATGAAGAACGGTTTCAACATACAAAGTCATGCCGGCCAGCAGGCACACTAGCAGGTGTTGATTTCACTGAGCAGGACGCGCATTTCAGACCGCATGTAGCTATAGCACACGTTCGCACTCCCTCTCACAGAGAGAAGAGTGACGCCGACTTCCAGCCCTTTGACAATCATAAAACCTCCTGCCGCCGTTTGACGGTTTGTTTGAACGGGGCTCTGGTCAACGCTGATGAACTTAGGAAAGAACTGCACGCCGAAGGTCATTCCATCAGCGGCAACACCGATGCGGAGCTCTTGCTCAAGCTTATCGAGAACATTTGTCAAAGAGATTATTGGCAGCACGGTCTGCCGGTCAACTACGAGAAGGTCTTCCAAGACATTGACAAGGGTGTTGACGGAGCCGTCAGTGCACTCTTGTTGGATGGCCTAGGAAATCTGACCGCTTTCCGCAATCGCAGGGGTTTGCGGCCTTTGGAATTCATGCAAACCGAAGATGGTTTTCTACTTTTTGCCTCAGAAAACAGTGCTTTCTCTGGTCTACAAGGCCGAGTCGACGAAATTCGGCCAAGTCACATCAAGCATGTGAACGGCAGAACGGGAGACTGCCTTGATCACTTTGTGGGCCAAGCTCGGCACAGTCCGAAGCTTTGCGCCTACGAAACGCTTTATCTGGGAAATACAAGAACGTTGGTGCAAGGGCAATCTCATCTAGCAACTCGTCATGATATAGGCATGACCTTGGGCCGAATTGTCTGGCCGCGATTAGCGGTCGAAACAAGCTCCGCTCCCATAATCGTTTCTTCCATGCCGCGCACCGGGACACCGTATGCCGACGGTCTATTTGCATCGCTGGCCAAGCAGCAAAGTGCGCTCGTCCAACGGCACGAGGTGATCGCAGTCAACCGCTCTCAGCGCACACTTATCGGGTCTCTTGGCGAGCGCAACTCCCTCATCTGGCAAAAGTACCGCGTCGCAACGAACGACGTCACGGATAGAATCATCGTCGTAGCCGATGAGGCTCTTATTCGTGGCGATACAAGCCGCGCAGTGACGGAGATGCTCCTTGCCGCTGGGGCAAAGGCTGTGCATTGGGCAATCGGTTCGCCGCCTATCGTTGCACCAAATTACTACGGCATGGGTATCGAGACCATAGATGAGCTAGCGTTCTGGAAAATATGGAAAAGCCTGGCACCCGAAACGCGGCAGGATAGCCTGCGCTTTCATAGGATCGCGCCGCAAACGCTTCGGGTGATCGAACGCAAAATTGCTCTATCGATCAACGCTGCTACCATTACGTATTTGCCCTTTGAAGATCTGCTTTCCTTGCTGCCGCGGGGACATGAGGGAATCGATCTTTCTGCGTTTACGTTCGAGATGCCGACCCCTGGCGGGCAAAAACGCGCAGACGACAATTTGAATAGATTGATCGACGAGCTCACCTCAACGAAAACGTCTGCAGCATGAGGCCATAATGAAACCTGCTCTTGTATTCGACTGGAACGGCACTCTCCTCGACGACGCCGACGCCTTGCTACAAACGACGAACACCATTTTGGGTCGCTTAGGCCGGGCTGCCATTGATATGCAAACGTTTCGGGATCATTTCGATGTTCCACTTTCGGTTTTTTTCCGCAATCTAGGAATGTCGCAGAGTGAAATAGAAACGGTGGATAGCCATGACAGTGCTATTTTTCACGACACCTACGAACCACTGGCGAGCAAAGCCGATCTGCGCGACGGCGCGCGTTGCATTTTGGAAACGGCACGTCAACAACACGTTTCCAGCATTATTGTCAGTAACCATATAGTCGACCCCCTTATTACCCAATTGCGAAGACATGGAATCGAAGATTGTGTCGCGGAGGTTCTGGCGTTTGAAAGCCGCGCTACTCAATATAAAGGCATAAGCAAAGGAGAGCGGCTTCGTCTGTATATGCGAGCATACAATCTGGACCCCAGCTCAACTTTCATCGTCGGGGACATGCCGGTCGAAACGGATATTGCACGCGAACTTGGCTTGATCAGCGTAGCCATTACGGGCGGATTTGTTTCCGAGACGCGTCTGCGAGCGGCGCAGCCGGATTATCTCATCGAGGACCATCATAAGCTGCTGCCCATTCTGCAGGAGCGTGGTCTTTTTCAGAACTCATAACGACGCAGAGCATGACTGAAACTCCGTCAACTGAAGCGCCTGGGAAAGTCGGACAACGAATCGGCCTAATCGGCGCAGGGCGCATGGGAACAGGCATAGGAATCAGTCTTTTGCGTCATGGCACTGAACTGCATATCAAAGTCAACAGAACCCGTGTTGGCGCGGAACGCTTGACTGGCATGGGTGCTCATGAGCACACCGCAATTTCCGAATTGGCCCGGCATGTAAGTGCCGTCGTTTTATCCCTGCCCTCAAGTTGCGAGGTCGAGGAAGTCTGCCTTGGGCAACATGGGCTATTTGCACATTTGCCCCGACAGAGTTTGATACTTGACTGCACCACGTCCTATCCTGCTTCAACCCTCACTCTAGCCGAACAGGCCAAAAAGCATGCATTGCACTTCATAGATGCCCCCGTAACACGAAGCCCTGAACAAGCAGAGCAAGGGCGTCTCAACGCCATCGTTGGATCTGATCAGAACACGTTTCCTATGGCGGCTCGTGTTCTTACCGCATTCTGCGAGAACATCGTCCATGTGGGTGATATTGGACAGGGCCATAAGCTCAAACTTGTCTATAATAGCATGACGATGGGCATGGCGGCGGTGGTAGCGGAAGCTTGCCAGCTTGCCGATGCCATTGACGTCGACCTTGCAATCTTACGCTCCTTGGTCAGTCGCGGCGCGACCAACAGCGGGATATTCCAAAACTTTGCAGCCTTTTTGTTGGACGAAAAGCCGGATGCTTTGGCAATATCGATCAGAAACGCCAAAAAGGATATTGACTGCAGCGTGCGATTAGCGAACGAAACCGCGTTGAAGGTGCCAGTTCTGACTGCCGCCGCGCAAAAGTTCCAAACCTGTCTCGCCGAAGGCAAAGGTGAATTGACCTTGCCTCATCTTGCGCTTTCGTCAAGGGATGACGAATCACGGCAGAATTAGCAGCGACGCACCCAAAACAAATCTCTACAATCCATGTCTTCCTGTTCTCCAGCGTCGCCTTCACACGGATGGCGAAAGCATCGGCTAGATGCTTTTGTACTTCAAAGCGATGCTCGATCCCGGGCTGCTGTTTTGAGCACGCAGGGCCGGCCATCGTTCCCGCTTTCTCCAAGCTCTTTGAAGAATACCAGGCAATCACGAGAGACCGCGATTTGGCGCAACAGCCACATACGGAAGTGAAAGTGCTCGAGGACGTCACCGGCCGCAAAGCGGTTGCATAACTTTCTGACGACGCCGGAGCGGAATGGCACCGCGAACGTGTCCTGGCTGATGAGGTTGTTGAGCGGGCGTTTGGAATATGTCGATGGACATGTTTAGCCGGATGCTCAAGGAGCTGAGCATCAGACATCCCCTCAACATACCGCAAAGCTTTAAGAAGTTGAGGGTTGTTTGACGTCAGACATTGTGCGCGGCAGCATTCGATGATCACTGATGGCCCATCATCGATGCGTCAAGACCATGATTGCGCAGCTCGGTGGTCGTTCCGACAGGCAACCTTCGGAAGGGTCGATGCCTTCAACGCTTTCCGAAGTTAGTCGACGATGCCCAAGATCGGAACCCGCTGCTCACGGACCGTGGACGCGCATTTCGTTCTCGGGCGCTTTGCCGAGATCTGCACTAACTGCGCTCTTTTGATGCGAGCCGCCTTCCCAAGTTGGGCAGCTAACTCCCACGTGCCTGAACAAATACGCGCATCAACGCTAAAATTCTGGAAATGGCGGGATCCTAGCTCCAGCACCTAACCCAACGTGAGATTAGGGCGATTTCGTTTCTGAGGAATGTTGTGCTGAAGTTACAGCAATTCACGATGATGTTGCCAAGACGCGCAGAGCCGGGCTCAAGTGTGGAATAGCACTCCAATGAAGAATTTTCTGCTTCTGCAAGCATCGTCGCAATCAACGCGGCGGTCCCGCACTTGGCGCGGATCTCGCTCCATAGCCTGTCCAAACCAACGAGCCGCAGCTGTCGGTCGCTCCCGCGATCTGTGACTGGACCGGTTACTATATATGGGCATAACGGCGGCTGGGTTCGAGCCATAACTGCTAGGATTTCGCAGGCGTTACTCCCGAAGGCTGCCATGGTACGACGGCCGGCACTATCGGTGGCCAGATTGGCTATCGCTGGCAGATCTTCAATGTGGTCTACGGCGTTGAAGGCCGGGGCAACTGGGCAAACTTCAGCGGCTCCAAATATCAGCACCGCTTTCCCGTCGAACATCAATCGAACCAAGACGGATGCGTTCGGCTTGCTCACCGGCTAGCTCGGCTACGCATTCCCGTGCTGCTTTAGGCCAGGCGGTCCTGTGATGACCAGCAAAACAGACCAGACCAACTCCGACGGTCACTGGGGCGGAGCTTGCTAAAAGCGATAATGTCCGTTGGGGGCGCGCCGTAGGGGCTGGCCTGGAAAGTTAACTTCGCGCCCAGCTGGTCAGTTGGCGTCGAGTATGACCACCTGTTCATGCCGGAGAGCAACGTGACCTTCCCCGCTGTCGGGACGGATCGCATTCACCAGGATGTCGATATGATGACCCTTCGGCTTTACTACAAGCTGTTTCCGGTGGTTGGAAATGGCGATCTCAACACGTTTGCGGCGGATCGAGGAGCCCCGACCTTCGGTCGGGGCTTTTTCTTCGGAGTGCTCTTTCGCGCAGCGCTAACTGGCCGCTTTTGCCGAAGCGCCGCCTTTCCAAGTTACGCAAGGAACATGATCTTCTGCACTGGCGCCGGCGACATGCGCCCCGTCGGCAGCGGCACAGTGTGTGTACGCGCCAGATCCCA
Organism: Bradyrhizobium sp. 147; assembly: GCF_023073935.1. NCBI lineage: Bacteria > Pseudomonadati > Pseudomonadota > Alphaproteobacteria > Hyphomicrobiales > Nitrobacteraceae > Bradyrhizobium > Bradyrhizobium sp. 147. Next base: position 177,167 of record NZ_JADPKL010000025.1, read on the forward strand.
GCCTTCGACCTTTGACGGCGTGGTGTGTACGGTCAAGGCTAATGACGCGATTGTCAGGTTCGAGATATCGATGTTTCCAATCTGACGCGCCCGCGCAACATGAGGCGACTAGAGAACCTTCATTTTTCAACCGGCACGCTGCTTGCTTCATTTCGTACCGCCGTCACCGATGCCGGCTGCCCGGCGCTTGGCTAAAAACCGGATGCGCGCAATGCCCTCCAGAAGGAGCTTGTCGACTAGGTCTAGAAGCTGGTCTTTTGATCGATTCATACTTGTAAGATAGTCAAGGAAGTAGCAGTTTTAAACTCATGACAAAAATCAACTGAAGCAAACCGATCAGCTCGAATCAAACTACCGATCTTCATTGGCGCCTAGCTACGATCGACTGAAACCCTCACGTCCTACGAACACCTGCAAATGCTGGACTCCCTGGCCAGACCTATTCTAACTTGCCGCTCCAAAGAATGCCCGAGACTAAGCTCGTAGTTGCCGTATACAACGTGCGCGCTAGCAGCAAGTGGCTTCCTCACATGGCAGGTCGAGCTTGCTCAATGCCTTGGCGAACGATTGCCCATAGGATCGCTTTTTGTCTTCACAGCAGTTTTCATACGCAAACTGGCTCCGATACAATCATCGTCCCATTAAGATGCTCACGCAACATGGACGTCAAAGATAAGGTTGAGGCGGATCGCCACAATGGCGGCTTGGATCCGGCTGGTCGCGCCCAGCTTTCGCATCGCGTTCTTAAGATGAAAGTTCACCGTATTCTCGCTGATTTGTAATATCCTCCCGATTTCCCATGACGATTTGCCCTCTGCCACCCACCGTAGGCAATCTAGTTCCCGCTGCGATAGCGCAACTCTCATATTGCAGTTATCTTCGGCCGGACGTGTGATCTCCACACAAGCGGTGTGAAAGTGCCAGGCTAGTGCGTTGAGATGGCCTTTGGAATGTTGAGGATCGGCATCGTCGAACCGAGATGCAAAGGATACGACGGATAACCGACCCAATGGCCCAAACAACGGTACACTCATGCCGTGCTTGAGACCGGCCTCTCTGGCCTCATCAAGTACGCGCCGTTCGTCGGGCTGTAGTTGATATTGCTCGGCGAGTTGATCCCACAGAAAGGGCCGCGAAAGCGTCGGTGTCCGCCGGACTACCGGATCGATTTTGTGGTACTTTCGCTTAAAATATCGTTCACACCATTCGGGCGGCCACTTTACGGCCACCGCCGGTGGCGGATACTCCGGTAGACGAAGTGGCTCCGCGAAATTGAGCGCTCCGTAAGAGACTTCGCTGAAGCCTTCGTCGCTCGCACAGCTCACGAGAAGCTCGAAAAGCGGTCTGAGGCATTGTGTTCGCGTCGCGCATTCGGTGAAGCTGAAAAGATCCATTTGTGGCGCCTCAGCAGGCTGGCCCGAAAGGTCGGTATTGCGCCGCTCAATTGAGCTGGTTTTGAGCGGAGGCAAGTTCCAATCCGTCGCCGAGCCGCTCCGTGATCCCGAGCTCAAGGAGGCCGGTGTCACCGCCGATGTTCGGCTTGCCGGCGAGCATGAAAATTCTGCTTGGTGCAGAGGGCACTTTGCATACGCATCTCCGGAAGGGCGAGAACCTGGCGATGAGAACAGCAAGTGTCGTACCAGTTGCACCGCCCAAAAAATCGTATTTAACGACAATGACTTGAGGATTTGGATAGATTCCGCGGGCGCGTGCGTTGAAGTATTCGCGACATCAGGAGGAAAGCCGACAGCGCCATTTGGCTTGGTTGTTCGTGATGATTGCCTGACTGAATTTTCTCTTGACGTCTGATCGGTACCCCTTGTGCAAGGCACCGCTGGATCGCTCATTATTGCCTGTGGCTTGCCAAGAAACTTGAAACAAGCGGAAACGTTCAAGGGCAGCGCAGGCAGGCTATCTGACTCATCTATGAGCCGATCCGCTCTGACCGACCAATACATGCAGTTCTGAGGCACCGACAGGAGATGAGGCGCAGACGCTCGTTGGTCCACTTGCGCGCCGACGCTTCAATCCGTCACTGCGGCTTTTAGCGGCTTAGCAACGTTTCTCAGGACAGCGGCGCGGCAGTTGACAAACATCTGCTTCGTGTAATTCCCGCCGAAGTAATCCAGCACGAAGGTGCCGGTATAATCCGGATCATCGCCCACGCTGCAGATTATGCTGTCGAGAATCTCGCCGATTTCGGGAATGCGCTCGCAGTAACGGGCACGGAGAACATTAACAGCGTTCATCGAGTGAACTGCCTCGTCGGCAATCACCTCTCTCAGGCAACGAAGGAAGCTGCTGCCAAGTCCGGCATAGAACTCTCTATCCGCAGCATAGGCGCGGCAAGTACACATCTCATCAAATGCGATCATAACGATCAGAGAGAATTCGTCCTTCAAGTATTCATTGATTGCAGAAAAACTATGCGATCGAGCTTCCAATCTGTCTCGAAGATCTTTTTCGGATTCACCAGCGACAAGCTCCATGATCCGGATGAAAGCATCGGTGTGGCGCTCTTCATCCGCGGCCCAGGCACTAAAGAACGCCTCAGCTTCGTTGGTGGCGATCAGATTTCGGTTGAACAATTCTTGTTTTAAGTGCCTCGCGTCGTATTCAGTATATAACTCAGGCCACAACTTGTCCCGACGTGCGCGCACAGTCGATGGTCCGGCCGTGAACATCGCCGGCGTCAACTCATCGAAAAAGTCTTTTGGATTCCAGTTACGTCGAATCGGCGCAATCATCCGACTGTCCTTCTCTGCAAGCGGCCTAGCAGAGGACGCTCGCAAAGCATACTTGCCCTACACCAAGTATGCTGTCGCCCCCTTGTTTTGGTGGGCAATTTCGAGACGCAACTCATCAAACGGTTTGAAACTCGCGATCATCAACAGAAGCTCATAGGGGCCGTCAACGGTTTTGGAGTTCGCGTGCAGTGTAGGCTGGGGTATCCCATCGCTTTCTTTGCAAACTGCGCGGCGGGATGAACCGGGGGATCTACGATTTGGCTCAATACACATCCTATCAGATCGGCTGGACTCCATGTGGAGGGACTATCGAGTGAGTACCCTGAAAGAGGCGCGCTTAGCTCGCGGATACGACTGATGTCTGAAGTGACTTACTACTTGCTTTGTCCTTCGCCCCCTCTGACGAAGGCAACGCGCCCGGAAGGCGACGGAATGTTTCAGCGCCAAGCGACTGTCAGGCACGCCGCAGCTCTCTCGCGCAAGCTAGGTCTGCCTGCACCCTCGCCTTCTCAAGGACGACCGATCCATCGAGCGTCGAGTTGGGGAACGCCAAGGTGATTCAGAAATTTGGGAATATGGAAGGACCCTCCTCTCGGTTGTGTGTTGTAGCCGCCAACTTCCCGGCTGCCCTGTGTATTAGGACGCATGCTCGAGTCTGCCAGACAGACACCTTCGGGAATTGGCTCCGGGCGCTGAAAGATGCGAATGCCATTGCTCAATCGCCGCCCGCATGCGCCTTCTCGAACTCGGCAATCTTGGACAATGTGAGACCAGTTGAAGGCACTTCCGAATTGCGGTTCGACGACGGCCACGGTATTGACTTTAATTCCTTCAGCAGGGCAACACCGGGTCGTGTTCCCGGTGGTGGTGTAGCTCGGTAGAGCAAAGCCGCCCGGACGCGCCCCCAATAGCGCCGTAGCGGGCGGGCGGTCGTGCGCTGGTCACCGGCAGTTCTCCGGTAAGATCGGGTTGCGACACGCCAACCCAACCGAGCGACCGACGGCATGATGAACCTGCGCACACTCGTAGAGAAAACCCTGATGCCGATCTGCTGCGCGAGATGATCGGCTTTGCCGCCCAGCGTCTATGGAGTTGGAAGTCGAGGGCCAGACCGGGGCGAGCTACGGCGAGAAGAGCCCGAGCGCCTGGCCCAGCGCAACGGTTACCGGGAGCGGATCTGGGAGACCCGCGCCGGCGCGGTCGAACTGTGCATTCCAAAGCTGCGCAAAGGCTCCTACTTTCCGGGTTTCCTGGAGCCGCGCCGCATGGCCGAGAAGGCGCTCACCGCATGCAGGAAGCTTATGTGCAGGGCGTCTCGACCCGTTCGGCGGGCGATCTGGTGCAGGCGATGGGCATGACTGGCATCTCCAAAGCCAGGTCAGCCGGCTGTGTGGCGAGATCGACGACAAGGTGAAGGCCTTCCTCGCCCGCCCGATCGACCGCCGAATCTCCGGCTGAAGTAAACCGCGCCGTGCTTCCATGCCCCGAAGGAAGCGAGTCCATAATACCCTCAGCGCGAACATCATCCCGATCCTCGAATTAAAGCTGGCTGAAGAGCTCTCTTCAAGTTCGGGGCACTGAGCCACCAATTTTCTCAGTATGCCACCGAGGCGTCTCCCGCCCCTAGAAAGCGACGGTCGCCATGGTATGCCGCCGCTGCGGGGATCAGAATTTGGCGCACTGCGCCCTCCCCAAACCTTAAAGGCGCGCGCGTCCACAATGAATTCGCGCCCTGACTTGCTTGAGCCCGCACTCTCTAGAATGCTATCGACTTCAGAAGCCTTCGCGCAGATCGTGCAGTCTCAAAACCGCGTGGACAAATGCAAGATCGATGATGCCGTTGGTCGGCGCCTCGACCAGGGCACAACTGTGCTTTCAATTTGTGCCATCACTCAAATGATCGGCGGAGCTTAGCAGTGATCCTCGAGCACTGCGAGACGGAACAGGTTTGCGGGCCCGATCAACTACCAACCCTCGTAATTGATCTAGATGACGGAAGCATGTCACCTATCGATTGATGAAATCGGCCGGTCTCCACGTTACGCCGGTCATCACAAGGAATTGGCATGCAACACCGATTACCATCTGTTCTCGCCAACGGCCCTGATCAATCCGCCGGTTCCTCACGTGCTGAAATCCTGCGCGCCGAAATCTGCTCCCGCAGAGAGCTATCGTTCCTCATGGAAGCGCATGATGGTCTCTCCGCCGCGATCGCTGAGCGCGCAGGGTTCAAAGGCCTCTGGGCGTCTGGCCTGTCTATTGCCTGCTCCCTGGGCTACCGCGATGCCAACGAAGCGTCGTGGAGCCAACTCGTAGACGTAGTCGAGCGGATCGTGGAATCGAGCGAACTGCCTGTGCTCGTTGACGGAGATGGCGGCTTCGGGAATTTCAACAATGCACGCCTCGTGACACGCAGGCTCCGTCAGCGTGGAGCAGCCGGCGTCGCGCTCGAGGACAGCTGTTTTCCGAAGATGAACTCGTTTGTTGGGGATCGGCACCCCCTCGCCGACATCGACGAATTCTCTGGCCGCCTCCGGGCAGTGAAGGATACAGTCGCGGACGACTTGATCTTGGTGGCAAGGATCGAGGCATTGATCGCTGGGCATGAGATGGACGAAGCACTTTCGCGCGCTCACGCCTACGCCGACGCGGGAGCCGATGCGATCCTTATTCATTCGCGAAAGAGAACCGCGGACGAAATCCTTTCGTTCGCGCGCGCTTGGCAGAACAGATTGCCGGTCGTGATCGTTCCGACGAAATACTATCGAACACCGATCTCTGCATACCGCAAAGCCAACATCTCTACGGTGATCTGGGCCAACCACTCCATGCGAGCGGCAACAGCGGCAATGCGTCAAGTCTGCGGTCGCATCATCGCTGAGGAAAGCACCGCGAGCATTGAGCCGCATATTGCTACTCTCGAGGAAGTCTTCGAACTGTTCAAGTACGACGAACTAGCCCGTGCGGAAACGCGATATTTGCGGCCCGACGCTGAACTGCGCAAATAGGGTTTCGTCGACACAGGAGCGCATAGTCATGGTCGAAGACCTCCTGTCCTGGACTTCCTCCTAGCTGGCCAGGTTCGACTGCAATCTCAAATCCCTAACCATTGCACTGAGATGTCCTTAGATGGCGTAGCACGCCTCACTCAGCCGAAATGCGCACTTTGCCATCTCGGCAGCTCGAGGCACCGGATCCAGCGCCTTCCTTCTCTCTGGAGAAAGGACCGACCAGGACCATTTGCCTGTCTTCACGCTTGGGCTCCATTTTCAGATGGCTCCGCAGACCTGATGTCGCTTCAGCATGCCTACGCTGGCGACGAAGAAGCTGTCGGTGTTTCACCCTAGAGGCGCGACGAAAAAGGAACTAAACGGTGACCGATGCTCCCAAGAACGCCGTCATTCTCGCCGCTGGCTGCGGCTCTCGCCTGCGTCCTCTGACAGATCTGCGGCCGAAGTCGCTGGTCGAGGTCAACGGCACTTCGATTCTTCACAACGCTCTGCGCAATCTGGAATCTGTGGGCGTGGAAGAGGTGACGATCGTGGTGGGCTACCGCAAAGATGCCATTCAATATGCCTGCGGTAGCCACTTTGGCGAACTCAAAATCAAATATGTCGAGTCGACCGTCTTCGACCGGACCGGAAGCGCCCATTCTTTGTGGCTGGCGCGCGACGCTCTTCTCTCCGGAGACTGCTTTCTTCTCGAGGGCGACGTCTTTTTCGAAGAGGATGCGCTGCGACAGTTGATGGTCTGCCGGGGGACAGACGTAGCTGCAGTCGTTCCCTTCGATGATTCAATGGAAGGGTCGGCCGTTCTGTTGTCGCAGAACGGCTTCATCTCAGGTTTTCGATTGAAACAAACCGCGGCAAATCTTGTTGCGGATGGCCCACAGCTTTTCAAGACGATGAACCTTCTACGGCTTTCGGCGCCGACACTCAAGGCAACGATCGTTCCGACACTGGACGATGTCATCGCCGCTGGAGCTCGGCAGACCTACACCGAAGAACTTTTGGGTTATCTGATAGAGAGGCGAGGCCTCCAGCTCGCAGCGGCGCGATGCGATGGCCTCAGCTGGTACGAAATTGATAACGCTGACGATTTGGAGATTGCCGAGCGCATTTTCAAGGGCCGAACGAAGGCCTACACGGCGAGACGTGATTTGCAAACGAGGTGAGAGTGCAATGCTAAAATACCTTTGGGATCCAGCGAACGCCATAACGATCACAGGTCTTCTCTTTTCCTCCGCCAGCCTGTTTTTAGCTCTCTCTGACCGCCTTGAGCTATCCGTGGCAGCAGCGCTTTGGGCCGTTCTATCGGACCACCTCGACGGGGTTGTGGCAGGTCGCACGAAAGGTCGCGATCCAGATGTCGCAAGAATGGGAGCGAGCCTCGATGGGTTTGCAGATATCGTCTATGGAGCCGTTGTGCCTGCGGTAGTTGTGGTACAAGTCAGCCAAGCTTCACAACTCGCGCTTGCGACCGCAACCGCTCTACTGGTGACGGGAGCAATAAGGCTTAGCTACTTCGCGAACTTCGGCAGATCGCGCGATGGACGCTTCTTGGGCGTCCCCTTGTCATACGACGTGCCGCTCCTGGCGCTCCTATTTCTTTTTAAGCCTCTTATTCCTGCTGAAGCATTTCCTGACGTCGTAAACATTGGCTTCTTGCTGCTCGCTACAGCGCATGTCGCGCCTGTTCGCGTGCCACCACTGGGCGCAACAATGTATACGGCAATAAGCATCTTCGCCGTCGCGTCGTCGGTGGTTTTAGCCAGTCGCTCCTTTTGATTGCGGATGGAAGTATGATCCAGCGACTGCCTTCTTCGTGTTGCAGGCTTCCCTCCATGCAGGTCACATGATGACGTGTAGTCTCGCCAACCGCGGCGTGCACCAGACTTGTTGCCGAGAGCATTTCCGCACCAATCGGCACTGCTCGATGCTTGTTCGCCGTGAGCTTGTCGAGAGATGGCGACCATCTTGCAATTTTCGTTTGTCCTGAAATGTTGAGCTAGTCGCACGCATGAAGAGGGCAGCACAAATGGACCCACCCCTTAGGTCGGACGAGGTCTCTGACCTGATCAACGGATTCCCCGGCGGCTATTGGAAATATGACATCAAGGACTTCGTCCTTCTGGTAAACCCTTATTTTCCGCCGCAGGCGTTCCTTGACGAACTTAAGAACGCGCTACCGCGGCTAATTACCTGCTATCCCTCTCCTAATGCGCAGATGGTCCAGCTTCTTGCGGATGCGGTGAAGACGCCAGCGAATAAACTTGTCATTTGCAATGGCGTGGCTGAACTCATTCCCATCTTTCTTGGTCGACTGGGAATGAGGATTGCTGTCCCGGTCCCAACCTTCAATCCTTATGAAACCACCGCCTTGCCCGGGCGGTTGTCACGCTTTTTTCTGTCACCGCCAGATTTTGAACTCGATGTGCACCGCTACGCAGCATTTGCGCGTACAAATGGCGTCAACGGCGCAGTCGTGATATCGCCGAATAATCCCACTTCGCGGATGGTTCCCTATGCGGATTTACTATATCTCGCTTCCGCGCTTCGAGCTCAACAGCAACTGCTACTGATCGATGAGTCATTTATAGAGTTTAGTGAGCTCGGACGAAGTGCTAGCCTGGAAAATCACTTGCTCGAATTTCCCAATGTGATCGTTCTCAAAAGCCTCGGAAAGATTTACGGGACATGCGGTTTGCGGATGGGGTATGCGGCATCCGCAAATGAACAGATGATGAAGGAAATTAGAGCGGCGCTCCCCACGTGGAATGTCAATACGGTTGGCGAGTTTTTTCTGAGCAGGCTCCCTCACCTCGCGCACGCGGCACAGCAGAGTTGGATGAGGGTAGGCAGCGACAGAGACAAACTATACGCAGACCTGCGCAGCATCGACGGAATGAGAGTTCTAAAGCCCGACGCGAATTTCGTGTTCTGCGAACTGCCGCCCCACTGGCCGGATGGGGACGTGATCGCCTCAACGCTTTTAAAAGATAGACGCATATTGATCAGGCACAGTGGCGGAAAGACGCTTCAAAATGGCAAGCGGTTCTTGCGCATCGCATGCCGCACTGAGGAAGACAATAAACTCTTGGTGGAAGCATTGAAAGAAGTTGCTGATTAGCGCAACTTGTCTTCAGTCACCGAGCATTCGAGACTTGAGACATCCTTCGCCATTGAAAGGCACAGCCTCCGCTCCGAGGGAGCGAAGCTAGTGGCCTTCCGGCGCTCGCCCCTCAAAACAGCCAGACAGCGCTGAGGCTCTACATGAAGTACCGTAGACCGATAGCCCGCCAGCGGCCGCGGCAAGGCGTCGTTGAGCACCTCGACCGCTTACCGGATCGAGAAGGATCCCCGGCTTCCATCGCAGAGAAGGCTCCCCGCGGCCGTCGCCGGCTGAGCCCGTTGGCCAGCGTGTTTGAGACAGAGATGGTGCCGATGCTGAAGGCCGATCCCGGGCTGCGGCCCGTCGGGATCTTCGAGGAGATGTTTCGGCGCCATGCCGAACTCCGAGCCGGCACCCGTCGCACACTGGAGCGTCGGATCCGAGCCGAGATCGAACGCGTGTGGCCAATCCGACCTCAGAGGCGCTTCACAAAATCGGACCCGCGTTCGCATTCCAGATCGGCTTCGTGATCACGCCCTCCGCATCCGCGAAGAATACGGAGGCGTAACCAGTATCCGCGCCATAATGCCGTTCGACGCTTAGAGCAAGGAGCAAGCAGTTCAGTCAAACTTGTAGGAGACCTGTAAGAACGTGCCCCATCGTTCCATGCGATAGTCCCCCGGAAGGGGCCCAGAGTAGCAGGAGGGCGGTTCTCCTGGTTGGCTCCGGTAGCGAGCGTCTTACGTTGGTTTGGCGTCCACATAGCCGAATAGCGGCCACCGAAGCCAACGCTGACGTTCTTAGTGATAAAGTAGGATAGGGCTGCCTCAACCTGCACACCACCGCCACCACTCCCGCGTTGATCAAGGAAGGTCGTGAATTGGCGCATCAGATGGTTGTCGCGCCCTCGGAAGTCCGTCCACGGCAAGTAAGCAACGTCGGCACTTACGCGCCAGCGATCGAACAACATGGTCTCAGCGCTAAGGCCGATGCGCGGCGCATTCCAATCAGTGTCTTGGCTGCCGACAATCCTTCTATCGCCCGGAACAAGGCAAGGTGCAACGTTGGGGGAGGCGGTCTGCACACATCCGATCGTGTCAGACTTCTGGCCGTAGTAGCTCCAGCCCATGAACCCACCAACCTTGTAGGTGCTGCCATGCAGGAAATCGTAACCGGCATCCGCGGTGAAGTACGTGAACCTTCCGTTGCCCTGGCCCGATAGTGTGTTTTGATAAGCGAGCGGGTCCACGCCCCAATCTTCATCGTTCATCTTTCCATTGCTGAAGCGCCCAAACCCGATATTGCCCTTCAGGAAGATTCCCCAGGGGCTGTCCAGCCGTTCGAACAACTCACCGGAAATCCCATCCTGCCCATGGTAGGTGAGCTTTGATACTAGATCAGTACTCCCGTGGTCCCATTGAAAGCTTCCGCGGCTTAACCACAGCCGTGTGCCGCTTTCCAGCGACCACCCATCAGCGAAGCCAATCGGCGAGGCGCTGACGGTCGGCTTCGTTGCGTATAGCGGCGTATCTGACCATCCTGGCGTCCGTGGGTGTGCGTCGAAATGGTAGTTCAGACGGAGCTTTACGATGTGATAGCTGCTGGACAGGCTGGTGGTGTTGGCGGGGATGGTTGCCAAGGGCGGCCTCTGTAGGGTCGGAGGGGTCGCGACACTTGGACCGGTGAATCCCAGATAATCGTACTCAAACGTCACGGACCATGCGTTCGCGAGTGCTTGCTCGACGCCCAGGCCGATCGTGCCACCGACTCGACCATAATCGAAATCGGTGGCATTCTGTGGCGCCAAGCCAAATGGGTGACTTCTGCTACGGAATTCGTTATTATTGGCCACAACGCCGCTATTGTGCTGCCAGACCACGCCCCCCTTGAGATAAACAAGTGTTTGGCCATGCGGGCCGAACGCATACCCAAGGCGACCCGTCCCGGTCGCAAAGACGCTTGGACCAGCGCTGCAGTTTGCGCTGATGACAGAGCTGGAGGCGGCAAGACAGGTGTTTCTGCCGTCTGAGACAGCGCGACTGGCGTCCAGTTCAACGCCAAAAACCCAGCGTTCCCTCTGCCAGTTGTAGCCGATCTGACCTCCGGCCAGGAACACAGAGGTGTCGACAACGTCACCATAGAGTGACTGGCCATAGGGGTCGCTGAATGATGTTCGCCCGTAGCCCCCACCGACGTGCCCGCCGAGATATCCTCCGGTCCAGCTCCAGACGGCGAGTGGGACCTTTACTGCCGGCTTGAGATCGGCCGAATTCACAGCGCCGCCTGCAATGAGCGCAGCTGTTGCGACAGCGTAAAAAAGAAGTTGGGACCGCATTTCACCTCACGAACACAGACGCGCGCCACCTTGCAACGACAGCCAAATGGCCGACGTTGTTAGCGCCGCTTCCACAGCGGTTGCGGTTTGCAGGATCTAGGCCAGCGGACGCAATGCGCATTCGCTGCGGTTTTCGACCTCGATGTTGTCTTCGCAACAAGATCGGTGGATTTTGAAACGGGCCGAGCGTCTGAGGTCGGACACGAAACGCATGCTGCACGCCGGCTCCGGCCGTTCGGATAGGTGGTGAATGCTCCCGCGAAGAGCCCTTTCTCTTGCTCCACACTCCTCGGCTGTCGCACGGCTCGGCCGTCCCGGACGCCGGGGAAGCCGATGAGGACGTCCACATCGCAGGCGACGAGCTCGGAGACGGCGACGCAAGGGCGCTCAGGAAGACCGCAGAGTACCTTGCTGGTTCGGGCCTCGACCCGCAAGCCTTTTAGGCGTTGTCAGATGTGCGGTGAGCGGTGAGCGGCTCTCCGTGTTCCTCGGCGGTTTCTTCTCACACGACTCGTACTCAATCGGCATGTCTGAGCGAAGGATCGTCGACTCGAGCGCCTCCTCGCTCTTACCGCCGCGAGGATACGCGCGAGGGTCTCGTCAAATGACAGCGGCTTTATTCCTCAGCTCATCCGCTATCTCTCTAAGCGTCGGAGTTCAAGCGGCGGTACCGCATTCCACAATAGTGAATCGACGGCCAGCCCACTCTTCCGATCCAGCAGTTGATTGAAGTGCGTGAAACGCGCGCCCGCCAGCGCTGCATACAGGTTAGGCTCGCTGGCCATCTGACTGGGAGCTGGCTAACCGATCTTACGTAGGTCCTCGCCTTTTCGGTCAGCCTTTGCCAGTCATTAGGCGAGCCGCTTTTGAGGAAAGAGGAACTCCTATACGTGAGGACGCATTGATCTGTTGAACTGTCCGACAAGCCGATGTCCGCAGCTTTTTCTTCTGCTTTCCTGGCACTCCAAAGACTCGCCGGCGCCAAATTTAACCGTTGGCCACCGAAAAATGAATGAACTCAGTTGCACAAAGATGGTGCAGAAGCATGCCACCATCACCCACATCATGAGGAAAGCCCGCAGAACGTATGTGGTGCTCTTTGTTCGCATCAGGCTCGCGAACACAAGCAGCACGATCATGAAGCCCAGCATGATAGCCGGGCTGTTGGCGGCGCTTCTGCTGTCCTCTTTTAACGCAGTATAGACATAGCTGCGGCGGCACCGACGCCCGCAACGCCTATCGCGCACGGAACCGGACGGTACCTCTTCACAGCCTCCAACAGCAGACTCGGCAGATCTGAAACTAGAAATACCGTCGTCCATCAGCAGCGTCCGAGGTAAGACGCTATTTTCGCGATCGTCTTTTCAGCGGGACACGCAACGCCCTCTTCTGCCGAACGTAACGAGAGACCCAGCTGCGATCGGCCGTCCTACTTGCCGTTCCAACCGGCCAACGCCTTCAGGTAGGCATCTGTTTGGTCAACGCTGAACTCGCACCACATGATCAGGTGGTCCGACATCTGGAAGGTGCGCCACTGCCTGAACATGTTAGCGGTCGGCGCGCCTTTACCGCCTCTGAATTCCTTCGGATCGTCGAAGACATAGTCGAAGAAATTGAAAACGCCTGCGTTAGTGCTTTTCACACCTACCTTCTGCTTGAAAAATGCGATTTGGTCGTAGAACTTGTTCTGGTCCACGTTACTCCCTGGCAGCTTTTGCAGCTCGGCCGGGACCTCGAACCTGTTTCTGGTGATCGCCTCGTAAGTCTTATCCGTGCGGGAAAAGATATTGAAGTCGCCGAGCAGTACGAGGTGTTCGGGCGAGTAGTCGGCCGGGGCGCTTGTGTTGATGTAATCCTTGGCCTTGGTGGCAAGCAGCTTGGCAAGCGCGTTGATCTCGTCGACACGCCGCGGATCCTCCGCTTTGGCGGTACCGTAGTAGATGTGGACCGTACATAGGTTGAACTTGGCCCAGCCCACCTGGAAACCGCAGACGAAGGGGGTACGGGCGACCTGGCTCATTCGCTCGGTGGCGGTCTTGCTCGGCAGAACCAGTTCGCCGGCAAGTCCGGTGAAGCTGACCTTGGCCGTGTTGTAGACAAAAGCGAGCCGCTCGAAATTGCCGCCGTCGGCGAAACTGACGTCTGTGAAGATGACGTCCCACTGCCGGCCAAGCAGGCGTAGAATTTCCTTGAGCGCCTTGAGGTCGGCCCGTACCTCCTGCACCGCGATCGAGTCGAAGCGGCTTATGCACTCCGCGATGTAGTACATTGCGTCGGTCGTTCGGCCGCCATACTTGGTCCCGCCGAACTCGCGGATATTCCAGGTTGCCAGCAGCAGCGTACCGTCACTCTTGGCGGGCACCTTCTTCTTAAGCCCGGTGCGCAGTTTGCTGAGCCCCGCAACAATCCTCTGGCGCTGCTTGTCGTCCTTGATCCACCTCAGGCCTGTGTAATTCATCGATAACTCCAAAAAACGATAGAGCGAGCGCGGTCGCTGAAATCACCGTATACAACCACTGATTTTATCGATTTGAAATAGAGGAAGGCCGGCGGGGCGGGCAAAAACCCTGCGGCGCTCTGACACAACTTGGATCGCTCGCGGAAGATTGCTGCATAGCGCTGGCTTGGCGCCCTGAGCGCCGGGCGTACCGTTGGCGGCCACCGGCCCGGTGTCGTTCCGCCGCGTCCCAAGGCAGCGATGACTTCACCGGCGGCTTGATCGAGGCAGCCAAGCTGCTGCATACAGCTTTTCTACGCTAAACGGCGGCCGCGACTGGCACTCCTGCCCGTCTTCTTGCGTACACTGTCAGCGCATGATCCGCCGTGGCTCTCCGCTTGCGCTGCCCTTCCCCGACGCCACTTTCTTGCGCGTCTGTGACATGGCGACACCTGCGCGCCACGCTTGCCATGGCTGCCGATCACGTTCGACCGATGCGCTTACGCAGCAAAAAGAAAGATTTCTGCGTGTTATCGCCCTGATGAGGCCTGCGGATCGACGCTCAGTTTATGCGAGATTGTTGGGACGACCCACCACGTCAGCAGAATCAAGATAGACTGCCTCACCGACCTGCACATGACGGAGGTGCTGGTGGTATGCGCCGCTGCTGGTCTCGTAGACCTTTTCGATCGTCCGAGGCACGTCCCCTCCCTCGTCGATGAAGACCTCAGTGAGGCCGCGGCCGGTCATCGTTGCTGGCCGCGAGATGCCCAGAAGACCGAGCACTGTGGGCGCAAAATCGCAAATACTTGAGGGGACTTTTGAGACGAAGCCGCCTTTGACGAGCGGTCCTGCCAAAATGCCGACAGACGACATCTCCTTGGCATGCAACCCGCCGTGCACTCCGAAGCCGACTGGCCCATCCGCACTCCAACTGCGACCGATAAGACCAAAACGATCAAGGCCGCCATCGGATCGAAACGAGAACAGGATATCTGCCGATCGGGCATGGTCGGCGAACACGAGATGACGGGCGAAGCTGCCGGGTGCAATGCCGTCGACCGCGCCGCCAGCGGTGAACACCGGACCGCACCAGGGCCTTTCGATCATTGCCCCGACGGCGCGGCGGATAACGGACTGCGAGGGCTCGGCGAGGTAAATTGCTCCGACCTGCCCAGGTATGACGATGGCGTCGATCCCAGCCGCCGGTGCCGGGCCGCAGCGCAGCCCCGCAGCCTCGAGCGTCTGCAAGAGATCGGCCCGCGCATGCACCGTCAGGTGCCCGTGATCGGAGGCTGCGATCAGGTGCACGCCCTGGCACACGCCTTCAGCTTCCCACCAATCGAGCACGCGGCCAAACTGCCAATCGACAAAGCTGATCGCTTCCAGAGTTCTTGGCGCGCCGGTTCCACAATCGTGGGAGGAACTATCGGGTTCGCCGAACGAGAGGATTGCGACGTCGGGCCGAATTTGAGGCCAGATGACGTCGAGGAACGCTGAAGTCAGAAAGGCTTGAGAGGCAAGATCCGGGGTGCCGGGGGGTGGCGTCGCAGGCGTCGGCCCAAGCAGGCTCTCCACCTGTCTGAGCATCTCGGCCGAGGTCGCGATAGAAGGGAAGTGGCCGGAGAGCGTCACCTGGCCGAACTTTCGGGCCTTATGGTTCAGCAGACGGGTTGCTCCCGCCGAGTTGGATGCCAGGACTGACAATGTCCTGCCGTTCGCCGCGAGGATCTCGCCAAGTGACGGCACACCGAGTAGATGGCCGTCGCTCGCGGCATCGAGGTCCTCGATCAGACGCGCATTACTTGTGTCGACCAAGCGCGGTGCCGGAAAGTGCCGGTCGAGATACTGATTGCCAACAATGCCGTGGCGATCCGGCGTTACGCCCGTGATGAGGCTCGTGAGCGCTGTCCGTGTTTCGCTGGGATAAACGGTGCGCTGCCGGGCCAGCACCGCACCGCGGCGCTGAAGCCTGACCAGATTCGGCGTCAGCGATGATTTGATGAGATCCGGCCGAAGCCCATCAAATAGCACGATGAGAACCCGATACCGGTCCGGTCGGTTGAACATGATCGTAAGCTTTCGTCTAGCTGGGACGTAGCGGATCGGCCGGGGCTTGGCTGACCTGACGCAGCCTAGCGCCATTGTCTTCGGGATGGACGCTGATCGCTTGCGCGAGGGTGATGCCGGTATGGAGCTCCCAGTCATGCCGACCAACGCCTGGCCGGCGTGCCGACCGGCACCGTGCCGGGATCAGTGGCGTGCGAGCGCCAGCAGCTCTCCTCAGTCGTAGACTGCACCGGGTGAGATTGGACAGCGACTGCATCGCTAGCGGCTTCTGAGCGAGGACGTCAGGTGAGACATCCAACAAGCCAAGGGTAGCCTTGCCTCGCAAACAAAAATAACAAATGCTTCGTCGAATCAAGCTCGCTCGGCGCAGTAGCCGATCCTGATCTGGTCGACATTGCGGTTGAGCCCGGCGTTGTGACTGCTGCTGCCGCGGATTGTGTGACAGCTTGATTCCGGCGATTGCGATATATCGCGGGTGCTTGGCAGGAATTCCGCGGCTGCGGAGCTCGCAGTCAACGGCCGGCGTGTGGAAAGTCGATATGCCCTGATTGAGAGTCATCGCGTCAGTGCGTCGTGCATGTGGCTACCTGTCACAGCAACGCTTTCGAAGGGAGGACCCGTTGAGCCATTCTGTCGGGGGTGACAAGTTGGAAAGCTCGCGAATTGCGAAGGACGCCTTGAGGAGTCCTACTGGCTCCCGAACGAGCTAACCACTTTGCGTATCGCTTTTTTGGAACGGAATGATCAAATAACGCGATGCTAGGCGTCTCTTTACGCTTGCAGTCGCGCCATCAGGAGCAACGTCCAATTTTTCAGCCAATCTCGAGTTTCGACCCGCTCGTATCGGCCAGTGCAAGTATCCTGGCATATCGTCGCCGCTTGGCATCAGCGATACGCCCGCATCAGTGAGCGCGGCTTGTCAAGTTGCGGAATCGCAGGACGAGAAGCGCCGCATAGATTGTCGTTCCGGTCGACAAGCCGATCCATATACCAGTGGCGCCAAGACAGACCTTCAAGCCGAGCCAATAGCTGAGGGAAAAGCCGATCAGCCACCAACCAATGATCGCAAACAGAAGCGGCATTCGCGAGTCCTTTAGTCCGCGCAGGCCGCCCGCCGCAATGCACTGGACAGCGTCAGTGATAAACAGCGTTGCGCCGACCACGAGGAGCTCTGCAGCAAGGCTAATCGTTGCCGCAGAACCGGCCGATCTGCCCAGAAACAGCTCGACGATCTCAAAGCGCGCGGCGATCAGTGCGAGCGTTAACGAAGCAGCTATGACAATACCGATCAGCATCGCTGCCAGATATGCCTGCTTGGCGCCTGCAATGTCGTTGCGGCCGGCCGCATAGCCAACGCGCACGGCTGCGGCCGTGCCAACGCCCACATAAATCATGAACAGGATCGCGGCGATCTGTACAGCGATCTGATGAGCGGCCAGTGCACTGGTGCTGATCAAGCCCGCCAGAATCGATGTGGCCCAAAATAGTCCCGACTCGATCCATGAAGCCATTGATATCGGCACTCCGATTGCGATGAGCTGTCGCATTGTGCGCCAATCGAAACGCCAGAGATGTGCAAGTACATGGTAGTGACGGAACGGACGACGCAGTGCAGCGAACCACAAGCCGGCTAAAAACATGCTGCAGTTCACCAGCGTGGTCGCAAGACCTGCCCCCAGCAGCTCCAGCCGAGGCAGTCCAAGCTTTCCGTAGGCCAGCATATAGACCAGCAAAGCATTCAGGGGAGTCGCTGATAGCGTAATCCACAAGACCGGCTGTGGCCGATTGACCGCGCCCATGAAACTGCGGATGGCCAAGAACGAAAGTGCCGGCGCGGCGCCGAATCCTAATCCAAAGAGGTATTGCTGGGCGAGCCGCGCAACATCTGGGGCTTGGCCCAACGCAAGCAGTATTTGCTCTGCTCGCAGCGCCACAGCAATAATTGGGAAAGACAGGATCATGGCGGCCCATAACCCCATGCGCAGCGCACCCCGTACTGCGGCTAGATTATTTGCCCCAAATGCCCGCGCCGCCATCGGCGCGATGGCACTTAGTAGCCCCGCGCCGAAGGCGAAGCTAATGAGATAGAACCGGCCTGCCAGCGCGGCCGCAGCAAGCGCCTCGGCGCTGATCCGACCGATCAAGGCAAGATCAGTCGACATCATCGCGATCTGCCCAACCTGCGTCAGCACCATTGGCCACGCGAGTTTCGCGATTTCGCCGAGCTCGACAGCGAGACAATGCATGGCCGCCCGTCTCGTCACTTCTGGGCGCAAATTCGATGTCGGCTTTGTCTCGGCTATTTTGTCCATGTCATCATGGCGCCGCTTGGCTCGGCGAGCGAAGCACTGCCTCTTTCTCGAAAGCATCCACGTGCTGACGTGAACTCGTGGGTCAGTCGACGATACGTTCGCGCTGGGCTTCGACCAGCGCGGCCAGCGATTGTCGCATGCGATAAGTAGAGGAGAGCTTGCAGATGCCGTCTCAAACTGATTGGCCGATTACCACTCGCGCAATGGTGACGGCGCGCATCGGAATCGAGCGAGCTCGATCAGGGAGGCGAATTCATGCGCGAGGTCCTGAGTTGATGCCAAAGGTTGGAGGACCGAACTTGGACCTGATCAATCCGATGAACTGAGGGCTCATCATCCCGTAAGCCATTCCTGCATTCCTGAGCGATCGATGAGATCCCAATCCTTCAAAGCTCGTGCCAACTGCGACAGCTGGATGCTTGCATTCATCCCAAACCGACCTGTCGGGGGATCGACAGCATGTCGCGAATAAGACGATCGGCATCGCACGTTCAGCCCGAGTGGGCGCCAATGCGACCACAGTGAGTGGCGATTTTCACCGGTTATGAAGACCTGCCGGGATGATCATCACGAGCTCTGAATGTTCGCGCTTGCTCGACTGGATCACAGATATCGATATGTAGTCATATCGATGAGCTGCGCGGCCTCGATGACGGCCCGGCGAAGGCGAGCGCGGCACGGGTCTTGTCTGGGGCGAATCAGACCGGCACCTTCCTGTCGTCAATCCCATCGTATTGGCTTGAAGCTCGCGAACGGCATGAGCCACCGGTGCTCCTGACCAAGTCAGCGCCTCCAATGCGCGCTGTTGACGCTAAATTGGTGGCCACTGTCCGGGCCTATGCGAAGCAGTTGCTTGGGATCGACTGTCTTGCCGTTCGCGATCTTCTATTTCTGAGTGGCGTCCAGTAGCGATTGGTGCAATGGCGGCATGCTCCATCGCGCCACGACGATCTCGCGCCCGTCGGCGATGCCATGCGCCAGCTTGCGGATCGACCGCCGAGGCCATGAGAACAAATTATGAACGAAGAGTCAGGTCTCCGATCGGCAGTCTCGTGAGGCGACGCGCAGCTCGGCTCCGACAAGCAGCACGATTCCGAGCTGCAAGGGTACATGAACGCTCGAAAGCTGCACATGCAATGCGGTACTCTGGCCTAGCCGGCAAGGTTTCCGTTTGAAAACCGATGATGTGCGCTACGTGCCTCTGGTAACGCCGGCATTGTCTCGCTTTCGTTGAATCATTACGTGCCCACATGAGCTTTCAGCTGTCCATCCTGAAGATACTTGCCGGGCAACCGGGCGAGCCAGTCTTGAACTCGTCAAACAGCACTTGGCGATCTTTTACACCAGTGGGCCCGCGTGGCCAGCGCGCATGAAGCGCATCGCGAGCCGCGAGCCGAACCTCGATATCTTTGGACAAAGGCTGATCGAGCGGGAGGAAGGATATTGGATCATCACTGCGCATGGACGAAAGATCCTCGAGAGGCTTGAGGTCCTTGGCGCCGCCGAGAAGCTCAATGAATCTGTGACGAAAGGACAGCCCCAGGGACAGGCCGAGGGGACAGCTGGGCGATGAGAGACTGCCGTTGCCGGCTGCGCCGCCACGACCGATCGCTTGAAGGAAGCGTCCATGGCGTACCTGCCGATGAACTTCGTCGAAGGCAACGGTCCTGCTGAAGCGGCGACACTTTACTTCGCAATTGTCGACGCCGCGCTAAAGGTGTTGATCAAGCGCGAAAAGTGGAAGGGCTTTGAGGAAAAGGACAGCCAAGCCAACTGCGGAGACTCTTGCCAAAATTGGTAAGGCCTTCGGCCTCCAAATCGGCTTTGTCCCGATGGCATCAGCTCAAGCTTATGCAAGCGAGAGCGATGATCATTTGCCCCGAGCCAAACGAAGCTGAGGTACCGAGTTCTGCCGCCGCGATAAGCAGGAAAAAATTACGAGGGACCGTCACGCGCGGTTTGGTCGGATGCTTGAGCTGAACCTGGCTGCCTTTCTGGGCTACCTGCGTCCAACCGTCGGCTTTTAGGGCTGCAATGATGTCCATCGACTTCATTGGTGCATAGCGTTTGAGTGCCTTGGACGAGTGTCAGGGGTCCGATTTGCTCTCCATACAGCAGAACGTCGAGGACGGAAACATCAGGCATCGTCCTCCTCCTCGTCGAGTGCGTAAGCCGGGCGCGGCGCTTCCGGCAACGCGTGGGCGATGCGGTTGCGCAACTCTCTCAGTTGTTTTGAGGCGCTCTGGACCATAGGTAGCGCGTTCGGACCCGTCGGCAACTTCATCAACCGGTCGGTGATGCGCCGGATCGCTTCAAGTTCTGAGCTTCCGAGTTGCAAATTTGCGAGCTCGCGTAAGGCTTGGTTCAGGCCTTCTAGGCCCGTCGCATTGATGCAGTCGATTTAGCCTGGTTACGGCTGCCTGCGCGCGGCTCAGCACGCTGGAGCGCAAGCGCGCGTCATCGGAAAGTGCAGACGAAGCGTTCCGGACGATAGCCTCGACCGCCCGCAAAAGCTTCCGCGGCACCAGAACCACTTCATGGTCGAGCGCGCGCGAGCTCGACGAGGCTGGAGAGCCTCAGATCGGCGCCGCCGCTCTCGATTTTGGAAATGTGGCTCTGCGGTACTGTGATCCGGGCACTCAGATCGCGTTGACTCAAGCCGATGGCCTCCCGGGCCGTTCGGAGGTGTAAAACAGATCGCGACTGGCATTTGATCTGCTAAAACAGATCACCCTGTAAGCCCGATTTGAGGCAATAGAGGTTTGGAATTCCCGATATATCTGCGCTGCCCAGAAGCGCTATGCGCCGGCTACGGGACATACGCCGGCTGGTTTCGCCGCCCAGGCAAATCTGGCCAAGCATGGTCTGCAGGGCTCAAGGAATGGTATCGGGCCGGAACTGGAAAGAGGACAAGGAGGCGATGTCGGACGCCCCAAAGCCGAGGACTGGCTCGAACCTATCTCCCCTGGCCCGGCCAGCGCGCTCGAATAGCTTAAGCGCAGAGGGTTTTCGGGTCGGCAGCACTCATTTTGGCGGCCGGAGCCTTCCAGCCAACTAAGCCGCGCTTAGGACCTCCCGCGGCCGCCGGCAGCCCGTCCCGGCGCCTTGCTGGGCGTGTCCGCGACCTCACCGGTCGCAATCCTGCCGATGTACGGTGTCGGCGTGGCGCTTCTCGCCTTTTGGGCCTTCATTCGTGGGTTCCATAGTTGAATTATTCGTTATAGTCTTATTTACATCGAACCTTGGTCCTCCTGTCGATACAATGTATCTACACTATCTAGTTGCGCAGCAACTTTATTCGTGTATCTTCGTTGTTGATATCTGCCGGGTATCTCGTTTGGAGGTAGCGATGGTCGTTCAGTTTGCAATGTGGGGCAATAGCTTGGCTCTCCGCATTCCGAGCGCCTACGCAAAGGAAATCCATGCGTTCGCGGGTCGGGAAGCCGAAATCACGGTTCAAAACGGCAGATTAGTCGTAGAACCGCGCAAGACTCCCGTTTACACGTTAGACGGGCTTCTAGCTGGCATGACTCCCGAGAACTTGCATGAGGAATATAACACGACTGCTGCAGTCGGTGAAGAGTTCGGCTCCTAAAGAGCCGTATTGCCCAGACGTCGGTGATATTATCTGGCTCAACTTCGATCCGCAGGCTGGTCGTGAAATGGCGGGACGACACTCCGCGTTAGTGGTGTCGCCCCGCAAATATAATCAATTCTCCCGCCTTTGCCTTCTTTTCCCGATCACTAGCAAGGTAAAGGGCTATCCATTCGAGTCGCTTTTCCCGGAGGAATTTGAAATTCCTGGCGGCACGGAGCGCGGCGGCTGCGTTGTGGCCGATCACAAGCTGAAGGCACTGATGAAGCGTAAGTCGCTTTGGCAGAAGTAATCCAAGGTCCGGGGAAGCGTGCGGGCATGACAGCCCCCACGCTTCTCAAGCCTACGCACGACTTCAGCCGTTTTGGCTGTGGCAATGAAGCGCTGAACGATTGGCTCAAAAACCGCTCTCTCGAAAGCGAGGGCAAAACTGCTCGCACATACGTGGTGTGTGAGGACAATGTAATCATTGGCTATACCGCATAGCATCTGGCAGCGTTCAACGGGCAGCGATCCCAAAGCCTCCGATGAAAAGACATGGCCTGCCAAATCCAGTGCCAGTCGCCATCATAGGACGGTTGGCTCGCGACCTTACCTATAAGGGTAAAGGTCTTGGCCAAGACCTGCTTCAGCACGCGCTACATCAAATCGTACACGCATCAGAAACGATCGGCATCCGCGCTATTCTGGTGCATGCCATCGATGAAAAGGCCGCCGCCTTTTGGACGGATGCCGAATTTATCGAGAGTCCGATGGGATCAAGAACGTTTTTTCTCCCGATAGAAACAGCAATTGACGGCATCCCCTCGTAAGGGCTGCGTCATATTAAAACTGACCCATTACCTCCATTCAGCCATTGAGGAAGGCCTCATGAAAAGCAACGCAAAGGCGCGCCCGGCCAGAATACCGAGTGAGCGCGATGAGCGCCACGAGTCGCGTGGCACGCGCCAAGCCTTAAGAAGGCTGGTATTGTGCAGGTCTCGACCGGCAATTTGCGCAAGGCTTTACTGGTTCTTTCGCGTCGAGCCCCACTCATAATGCGAAAGCTTGTTGAAAGACAGGACCGACGCACCTTGTGAAGGTTGCCAAAAAGCATGCCCTGCGCATAGGGACCACCGCTCCTTTCGGAGGTTTGCGACGTCTTACGAATTCTGAATAACCTTCAACATCGCCTTGCTACGCTTCCCTGCGGCATACAGTGGGAGAGGCTCGACTGGAATAAGTATCCCGCGAAGTACCTGGACGGCTCGTGCGGGCACCCGCGCACAGCAAGCCGCTTTACAGCATCCAACATCAGCTTGAGCCAAACTGCGCGCTCGAGGCCGCGGCGTGCGACCCCTATCAGGCTACAACAGCATGCAAATCGAGATCGAGGTCGGCACGAAGCAAACGCGCTTTGCTGCACGTTCAAGCCACCTGAGCGGTATCGTTGATGAAGATTCATTGTCGAACTGATACGCACGGAAAGGAACAAGCCCGGCTGGTGAAACACGCGTCTTCAGGTTTACCAGCCAGGAAAGTCCAAGCCGAACCGGGCGCCCGGCGCTTCTCTTGCCTTGCCATTGCAAGAACAAATCACCTTGAGACGTGAAAGGTCCGACGAAGGCATTAACTTGTCTGCTATGGTGCCGAAAGAGTACGATCGTCTCCCCTGCGAGCAATGAGATATCTTCGATCTCGCTTTTCAAAGTCTCACGACAATGTTTTGTCGATCCGGTCGCGCAGCCAGTCGCCGACCAGGGAAATCGACAAGGTCGTAAGCGAGATGACCAGCGAAGGCAGAATAAGGATCCAGGGAGAACGGGTCAGATAGTCACGACCATAGCTGACCATATTGCCAAGGGAAGTCAGCGGCGGCTGCACCCCGAGTCCAAGAAAGCTAAGGCCGCTCTCGAGCAGAATGATGTCTGGAAAGGCAAGCGTCATGGTGACGATCAACGTCGAAGCGATGTTCGGCATGATGTGGCGCAGGTAGAGACGCCATGGACTTGCGCCAAGCTGCCGTACGGCGATCACATAGGCTTGCTCGTTGGCACTCATCGCAAGCGCGCGGGTGACGCGGGCGTAGCGTTCCCATCCGTGGAGACCGATGAGCCCAACGAACAGGAGCAGAGAGTTGCCGAAGAAGGCAAGCACCGCGAGCGCCAGAACGAGAAACGGCATGCTTGCCTGAAAATCGACACAGCCGAGGATGACCTGCTCTACCCAGCCGCGGAAGTGAGCGGCCAAAAAGCCGAGCGTGATGCCAAGGATGGCGCCGATCAACGTCGCCCCGAAAGCAATAAGGAGGCTGATTCGAATGGATATGACGAGGCGTGCCAGTACGTCCCGACCGAGCTCATCTGAACCGAAGGGATGCGCGATAGTTCCGCCAAGGCCAAGAGGTGCAGCAAGGCGATGATGAAGGTCAAGGGCTGCATAGTCATACGGACCGAGGTGATCTGCAGATATCGCGACAAGAAGCATGAAAACCAGCCAGGCGACTGCTATTCCGATCCCGCGGTCGCGCCACCACCACACCTTTCGCATCTTTGAAGACGGCAGAACCTGGTCTGCGAAAATGCTCAATTATCGCCTCCCAAAGTGCAACTGGCGCAAACGTGGATCGAGCATGCCATAGAGCAGATCGATCGTAAGATTGGTGGTGATCATGGCGGCGGCCACGACGAGCAGGATGCACTGGACGACAGCCAAATCGCGACTGGCGACTGACACGACCAGCAGACTGCCAATGCCTGGCCACGAATACACGCTTTCAACCAGCACCGTTCCCGCGATGAGATTGCCGACCATGAAGCCGACGATGGTCAGCACCGCTATCGCGGCGTTGGGCAGAGCGTGACCGGTCACGACCCTGGCCCAAGGCACGCCCTTGGCGCTGGCCGCACGAATATAGGGCTGTCCAAGCACCTCGAGCATGGCGCTGCGGCTGAAGCGGGCGAGAACGGCCGCGCCGCCCAGACCGAGCGTGATGACCGGCAGCACCACATGGTGCCAAGTGCCGGCGCCGCCCGAGGGGAACCAGGGGAGCTCGACTGCGAAAACGAGTACGAGCCCGAGGCCAAGGACGAAAGATGGCACGGTGAAGCCGATGACGGCGACCATCATCACCAAGCGATCCGCTAGACTATCCCGCTTGAGGGCCGCGTAGACGCCGGCCGGAATGCCGATCATCAGCTTGAGGATCAGCGCCGGCGCAGTCAGCATCAGCGTGATAGGAATGCGCTCGGCAACGATGGTGATCGCGGCACGTCCGTCACGCATCGATTGGCCAAGATCTCCATGCACGACGGCAAAGAGGTATCTGACGTATTGAACCCAGAGTGGCGCATCGAGCCCCCAGGCCTTTCGGAAGGCCTCGACCGCTTCCGCCGGCGTTTCCGGCGACAACAACGCCAGGGCGGGATCGCCAGAGGCGCGCAGCACCACGAATGCGAATGTAACCACAATTGCGATGGTCAGGAACGCGCGCGCCAAGCGGACCAGAACAAAACGAGCCATCATGTCTCCTTGTCGAGTTCGGCACCATGATCGCCGATCAGATGGCAGGCCACGCGCCGCCTGTCAGGAGCGTATCTGAGCTCTGGAGCGAGCCGCGCGCAAAGCGGAAGAGCGACCGGGCAGCGGGGATGAAATGCACAGCCGTCCGGTCGCGCAGCCGGATTGGGCGGATCTCCTTGAACGATGGTGCGAGAGCGATGTCGTCCTGGCCTCGGCACCGCGGAAACGAGCGCCCGCGAATAAGGATGCAAAGGATCCAGAAGAACCGCCTCAGACGATCCTTCCTCGACGATGCTGCCGAGATACATCACAGCAATCCGATTGCTGATCAGCCGGACCACTCGCAAATCATGGCTGATGAAGATCATCGCCATGCGCCGCCGCTCCTGCAGGTCCCGCAGAAGATTGATCACTTGCGCCTGGATCGAGACGTCGAGTGCCGATACTGGCTCATCGCAGACAAGGAGATCCGGATCGGTGGCCAGCGCACGAGCCAGGACGGCACGCTGGCGCTGGCCGCCTGAAAGCTCGTGCGGAAAGCGCCCGAGGTGGTCGGTCCTGAGCTCCACATCCGTAAGAAGCGCATTGACCCGCTCCTCTCGTTCAGACTTGCTGCCAAGCCGATGAATTTCGAGCGGCTCGGCCATTTGCGCGCCGATCGTCAGGCGCGGATCGAGCGCAGCCAGCGGATCCTGGAACACCATTTGGATTCGCATCCTGAGCCGGCGCCATCGACTATCGCCAATAGCGGGCAAAGCTTCTCCGCCGAAGGTCACCTTGCCGGCATCCGGCCGGTCCAGGCCGATCAGGAGCCGGCCCGCAGTCGACTTACCGCAGCCGGATTCGCCAACCAGTCCGAGAGTTTCGCCGGGAGCCAGCTGCAGAGAGAGCCCATTGACCGCGTGGACCACCGCTGGAGGTTGGAAAAGGCCCTGCCGCAATCGATAATTTCGGACAAGCCCGTCTGCTTGGAGGATCGGCGGAGCAGCCCCGGTCATGCAGCCACGACCTCGCCCGCGGGCCGTTCGCTCGTGACATGCAAGCAGGCAGCCCTGTGTCTGATGTCGCCATCCAGCGAGGCGAGCTCAATCGCCCATTCACGACAGCGTCCGATCCGCCGATCGCATCGAGGGGCGAAAGGACAGCCTGGCGGAAACGCGGCTGCGTTTGGCACGACACCGGGAATGGCGAAGAGGCGTTGCCGCGGCCCCATCCAGGCTTGGAAGAGCCGCAAGAAGACCTTTCGTATATGGGTGAGCAGGTTGGTTCAAGAGGCGGTCGGCGGGCAATTCTTCGACGATGTGCCCCCCGTAAAGGACCATGACACGTTCACAGATCTCGCTGACGACACCGAGATCGTGCGAGATCAAGACCAGCGCCATGCCCGTCTCGCGCTGGATTTGCCGCAGAAGCTCAAGCATTTGCGCTTGAATAGTGACATCCAGGGCGGTGGTAGGCTCATCAGCGATCAAGATGTCGGGCTGTCCTGCAAGCGCCATGGCGATCATGACGCGCTGGTTCTGCCCACCGGAGAGTTCGTGCGGATAGGCGCCAAGCCGGCGCGCTGCATCGGGTATGCCGACCTGGTCGAGCAGACGTCGCGCTTCGGCCTGCGCCGTGCGGTGATCCATACCACGATGAAGCCGCAAGGATTCTATGATCTGATCGCCCACCCTGTGCACAGGATTAAGCGCGCTCGCCGGGTCCTGGAAAATCATGGCGATCTGCCCACCTCGCATCTTGTCCAGGCGGGAGGCTGGTGCATGGAGCAGCTCCTCTCCGGCCAAGCGTACGCTGCCCGTTACTTTAGCGCGCCGCGTCAACAGTCCAAGCGCAGCAAGCCATGTCACCGATTTGCCGCAACCGCTTTCACCGACCATGCCCAGCGACTCGCCGCGCGCGAGCGTGAGATTGATTCCGCGCAGCGTCGGCACACCGTCGAACGCGACACGTAAACCTGCGATATGAAGAAGCGCCTCCATGCAAGGCCCCTGCTCGTCCATCATATTGGCCGCATCCGCTTTAATCCGATTCAAGGTATGCGTCATCGCGATCAGGTCCGGATCAGAGCTCTGTTGAATGGGCCGAAATTGAGGTCGAGCGTCAGTCCCGGCAGCCATGGGACATCGCGGCGCTTGCCATAGAACTGGCCTGAGACGTGCAGGATCACGCAAGGGGGATCGACCTCGTTGATGATCTCGAGCATGCGACGGATGATCGGCCGGCGCTGTTCGCTCTGCACGGTGTCCAGGAGCTTGGCGCCGAGCGCAAAATATTCCTCGTTCCTCCAGACTCCGATCGACCTTGGCAGAGTGCCGCTGGGTCCGAATTCACGCCAGGGATGGCCGAGATGATCGAGGAACAGCGCCGTATTCGACGTATCGAAGATGGCACGGACCGGCTGGCGCTGAACTTGCGTGAAGTTTTCCATCATCTGGATTTTGACGTTCAGGCCAACCGCGCGCCACATCTCGATCATCGTTTGCGCGCCAGAGACCTGATTGGGGTAGTAATTGTTGAGCAGACGATAGGTGATCTGCTCTCCCTTGTAGCCCGCATCAGCCAGCAACTCCTTGGCCTTGCCGGGATCGTAGGCAAGCGAGGGGAATTCGTGGATGTAGCCTTCCCCGTAGCTCGGCAGCTGGTAGCCGTTCGGAATCGGGACCCGGTTCTCCCACAAGCTTTGCACGATCAGCTTGCGATCGAGCGCAAGGCTCATCGCACGGCGAACACGCGCATCCTTCAGAATGGGATCAGTCTGATCGAGGGCGAGCGAGCGGATATTCTGCACGGCACCACCCACGATCTCGAGATCAGCACGCTTCTGGATGCCCGCGAACTGGTCGGGCGGAATGTCAGTGGCAATGTCGAGCTCGCTGGCGAGCAGGCCGTTCACGCGCGCGGAAAGCTCGGGAATGATACGGTATTCGATGCCATCGAATGGCGGCCGCCCGCCCCAATACGCATCGTGGGCGCTCAATGAGACACGAATATCGAGCTTGTGATCGACGAGCTTATAGGGACCGCTTCCGACAGGGGCAGTGGTCCAGCGCGCCCACGAGCCCGCGGCCAAAAAGGCGCGCTGGCTCACGATCTCAGATCCCCAAGCAGCCAGACGCTGCTCGAGGAGGGCGTCGCTACCCTTTGCATGCACAATGACGGTGTAAGGATCGACGATTTCGACCTTCTCGAGCCGATCAAGCGACTGAAGCGCCTCGGACATGCCGCTGCGTCCAGGTCCCAGCAGATGGTCAGGACCAAGGCTAAAGGCAACATCTTCAGCCGTCAAAGGCGCCCCATCGTGGAAAACGACTTCCTTGCGCAAGAACAGCCGCAACGACTGCGCGTTGATCCGCTCCCAACGCTCGGCCAAGCCCGGCCGTAGCGTCATGTCGTGAGCATGGTCTACTCTGATCAGCGTATCAAAAAGCTGCGGCACGACCCGACGAATGGCAGTATCGGTCGCGATAACCGGGTCGAACGATCGCGGAAATCCGGACATGCCGACTTTGAGGCGGCGACGCGGCAATGTCTTAGGCTCCCTCTCCGCAGCGCCGGCGCCTGTGCTGGCTACCACGCTTGCGGCAAGGCTACCTGCGATGGCTTGCCGTCGCGTCAGATCGATACGGGTCATCACCGCCTCCGCCTTCCACGTTCATTGATGCGAATGCCAGCCCGCGATTTGTTCGACCGGCACAGACTCTCGATCCCCGAAATCGAGCGCTTGTGTTGCTCAATTTCGCGATTGTGCGCGAGCTTAAAAGCCTGAACTGCTACGCCAGAATGACACACATCGAATAAGTCGATGTGTGCTTGCAACTATCCGATGATCGGCAGGCCGATGATGAGGAGGAGCTGAGACGCAAAGGCCTCATGCGAGCCCCAACAGAGCCGCACGAAGAAGCGATACAATTATCGTAATCTTCGATGATTATATCCAAAGCCGCGATCACCTGGCTCGTCTGGCCGTTCGAGTTCGGATAGATCCCCAATCGCTCATTCGAACGCGTAGGATATTGTGTCTTGTCTCTCGTTTCAGAACGGCTCAAGGTCGTGCGTCCCTCTCAAACCAAGGTCATGACGGCTGGCGCCGCCGAGCTGCGAGATCAGGGAACCGATGTGATCACGCTCAGCCAAGGCGAGCCGGATTTCGATCCGCCGTCCGTCATCTGTGAAACTGGCATCCGGGCCATCCGTGCCGGGCAGACGTAGTACACGGCGGTCGCCGGAACAAGCAATTGCGGGCAGCAATTGGCGAGAGCCTCCGTCGCGATCATGGCCTCAACTACGGTATCGACCAGATCACGGTGGGCTGTTGTGTTCAACGCACTATTTGCCAGCCTCGATGCTGGCGACGAGGTTGTGATCCCGACGCCATGCTGGGTCTCCTACCCAGACATGGTGGTTCTGGCCGGCGGCAAGCCGGTGCTCGTCGCCTGCAGTGAACGCGATGGCTTCAAGCTGCGCCCCGAGGCACTAGACCAGGCGATCACGCCGCGCACCAAATGGTTGATGTTGAATTCGCCATGCAATCCGACCGGTGCGGTCTACAGCCGAAGCGATTTGCTCGCGCTCGCGGCGGTATTGCGCAAGCATGCCCAGGTGCATGTGCTATCCGACGTCATCTATGAAAAGCTCACCTATGACGCCGACTTTGCAACGATGGCCGCAATCGCGCCGGACCTGTGCGAGCGTATCTTAACGGTCAACGGGGTGTCCAAGGCAGACGCGACGACCGGCTGGCGCGTCGGCTACGGTGCCGGGCCTCTGGCGCTGATCAAGGCCATGAACCTCATCCAGGGCCAGACCTCTTCGCACACCAGCTCGGTTTCTCAATATGCCGCGCTGGAGGCGCTGTCAGGGAAACGGGACCATATCACAGAGTTCGCGCGCGCGTTTATGCAGCGACGCGATCTTGTTATCGCCAAGCTGAACAAGGCCAAGGGGCTTGCTTGCCGTGTGCCGGATGGTGCCTTTTATGTTTTCCCTTCCTGCGCGGGGGTCATTGGCAAGCGCACGCCCGACGGCAAGATGATCGAGACCGACAGTGATTTTGCCATGTATCTGCTCGACGCGTTTGCCATGGCTGTCGTGCCTGGCAGCGGCTTCATGGCTTCGCCCTATATCCGCATCTCCTATGCTTCCTCGCTCGAGGACCTCACGCGCGCCTGCGACCGGATCATCGCCGCCTGCGCGAGCCTGTCCTGAAGGATTTTCCGATGTCCTCTGCCAAACGCCTCCGGGCCCGCATTGGCCGAGACTGGCCTTGTCCATATCATGGCCGCCCACAGCCCATTCTCAGCGATGCTCGCTGAAGAAGCCGGATTCGACGGAGTGTGGGCGTCCGGCTTCGAGCTATCTGCGCTTTATGGGCTGCCGGATATGAGCCTGATCTCAATGACACAGCATCTCGACATGCTGCGGGCGATCGCCGGGCGCACGAGGCTTGAGCTCGTCGCGGACATTGATACACGCTATGGCAATGCGATTAACGTCATTCACGCTATCACGGAATATGAGCGGGCCGGCGCCAGTTCCGTTGTCAACGAGGACAAGACTTTTCCAAAAGTGACGAGCCTTGCTGCCGAGGGCCGCCAGGACCTGTTGCGCATTGAAGAATTCCAGGGGAAGATCGAGGCTGCCATCTCGGCAAGATCAGATCCGGATTTCCTCGTCATCGCCCGCACAGAAGCCCTGATCGCCGGCCTCGTCGAAGTGGAGGCTCTGCATCGGGCACATGCTTATATGGAAGCTGGCGCGGACATGATCCTGATCCATTCGAAAAGCAAGACTCCTTGCGAGATCGAAAGCTTTGCGCGCGCCTGGACCGGAACGGTGCCGCTGGTCATCGTGCCGAACGCCTACCCTGACCTCTATGCCAAACGGGTCAAAATGCTCGGCAACATCCGCAGGATGATTTATGGCAATTACGGCATTCGTGCTGCTGCAACCGCCATGCAGGAGACCTTCCGCCGGATCATCGCGGATGGTGGCGTCCAGAATGTCCACAAGGATATTCTGCCGGTGGATGAGATCTTCAGAATCCAGAAGATGGAAGAGGCCAAGGCGGCTGAAGCTCGCTTCCTTCGCTAAACGCTGAACCGATGCCTGCCAGCGAGATTTTGAGACGGCACTCAGCAGCGAGCTCTGATTCGCACGCAATCCTGAACGCACCTAAGAAGTCTCGCGCCTGTCATCTCAACGGCCCTCGATGTCGATCGCGATATCAGCAGTCATCCCCCTTGCCGGCACCTGGAGATCACCTGTTAGAAAGCCGTCGACAGCAATGGAAGTCGCCGAGCCAGATCGCCCGAATCCTCGAGAAGGCAGATTTTGTGCACGAGATATCACTTATAAGCGGCAATCCGGCTATAGACATCGAATAA
The DNA here is from genome assembly GCF_023073935.1 of Bradyrhizobium sp. 147. Lineage (NCBI taxonomy): Bacteria > Pseudomonadati > Pseudomonadota > Alphaproteobacteria > Hyphomicrobiales > Nitrobacteraceae > Bradyrhizobium > Bradyrhizobium sp. 147. The sequence goes on from NZ_JADPKL010000025.1 coordinate 208,661, forward strand.
TGTGATGGAGCTTCTGGCAATGGCCGCCGTGACAATCAGCGCAGAGCCCAGAAGCTACCGGAGCAGAAAATGGCTGCCGAACACAATGAAGTGCCCCTCAATGCTATCCGGGTCTTTGTGACCATTGCGCGCGAGGGAAGCGTCACGCGTGCGGCGAGCACATTGGGAACGACACAGAGCTCGGTCAGCCGCTATTTGGCTGTGTTGCAAGACTACTTTGGCACGGATCTCGTCCAACGGCGGGGCCGACGCAGTGAATTGACAGAATTTGGAAGGCTCTTTGCGAACGCCGTGGCCGAACCGCTTGATACAGTGTGTTTCACCGCGAAGAGAATGCGGCGGAGGAACCGAACGGACGCCAATCGAATCGTAGTCCACACCTCTCTTTCCACCTTCGCCTACTCCTTCCTGATACCCAATCTCCAGGCGTTCTCTGCCGAGATGGGCGGCGTCGTCGTCGACGTGATCAGTTCATTGTCTCCACCGAGATCCTCCGACAATTTCGACATCCTGCTTACTCGCGATCTTTGTGTCGCTGAACCGGCCGACGATTGGGCGATCTACAATGAGATGCTCGTATGCGTAGGCGCTCCAAATCACGTCATGGGAAAAACGCTCTCCACTGCCCGCTCCATGCCGATTCTGAATATCACATCGAGGCCCGACATACTGCCCACCTGGCTCAGAGCCATGAACTTGACCGCGAAGGACATCAAGTCGGGGGCGCGATACGATCATAATTACCTTGCTTTGCCCGCCGTCATAACCGGGAAATGCCTGCTGGTGGCGCCGGAAATCATTGTCAGCGATCTCGTGCGTACAGGGGCGCTCCATGTCATACCGGGATCGCGTACTTCAAGCGGCATGCAATATCGGGCCTATGCGGTGGACCGAAGTGACAATCTCGAAGTCGCTCGCGCCTTTTGCCGATGGGTCGCGCGGCTCTGTAAGAAGGCCGCGATTCCGGAAGCCGCCTAATCGCGTATTTGCGTGACGGCAGACGTTTGATCAATTTTTGGAATCTTAGCGCGTCCATTTGCACATGCAGACTGTTCCGAACGCCGGCGAGCCCGTCGTTGAGCGAGCACCGCGGCCAGCCCGCGAAGTGAAGACGTTAATCGCGCCCTGCCAAACCCTCTTTTCGCATTCAAACGGCCGACTACGATGGTTTTGTCAGATACGGGCTAGCCGATCAGCCAAAGCTCAGGACGGGTCGTCCTCGCCTTTACGCTTGCGACGGAGCAAGGCCAGATAGCCGCCTCGCACCAGATGCAGCCCGGTCTTGACCAGGCGAATGGTCCGGCTGCGCAGATCGTGCGTTTTCCAGCCGCGATCGGGAATGCGATGCTTGCCGAACAAGCCTTGCGCGATTTCGCGATAGCTGTGTCCTTCCAAAGACCCATCGACTGCACGCAAGGAGAGGATGAGCCGACGGCGGGTCAAGATTGGCAGCGTCAGAGGCGGTGGTCCGATGGGCCGCCGTTCGAGCGCCAGCCAAAAACGATGTGCTGCCCGCAAACGAAGCTCGAAACCGCTGTCGAACGGCAGGTCGACGGCAAGGGATGAGCCGCTCGGTGGAAGTTCTGTTAGCCACAGGCGATGCTTCGCTCCTCCGAGCGCCACGATGGCATGCCATCCATCCGGCGCATAACGAAGCTCGCTACCCGCCAGTTTGCTGAAATCCAGATCGTACCACGCTGCCGCGCGGACAGCCGCGCGCAAGGGCAGCACGGTCGCGAGCACTTCGGGCGCCCAGAAGATGGCTTGTTGGTCGAAGGTCTTTTGCGGATCAGCTGCGAAAACACAGTCCCCACTGCTGCCGGAAATGGTCCTCCATCGCGCCGAATCGTTCGCTCATGGCGAGGGCCATATAGTCCCGTTGGTACTCGCCATTGCGGCGCAGCCACTCCCACGCTATGTCCGCAGCTTCTGCTTTGTTGGCTTCGGGATAGGCCTTCTCTGATCTCCAGTCTGCACCCGGCATCGCACCACTTTCCCCGTATGTTCATAACGCGCATGCAAGGAATTGCAGCCCGACGAATGTGACTATTTCTGGTTGACCCAATGCAGGTCTTCGCGATTGATGCAGTTTGCGCGATATGACGATCTAATTTTGCGATCGGTCATCACCAGAAGGGACGTCCGATTCGAACGCACTTATTCCTCACTCTTCGGCCAACCGCGCTGCAGGAGCTGCCGAAAGCCATGACGTGCCGCCCACTTGGCGCGAGCCAGATGGCTTTCAAAGGTACGTCGGGCGCGATCCGGCTCCAGGGTGGCATCAATACCAAGCACAATGCGCGCAACTTCCCGCCAATCAGCGTTATCGGCCTCGGCATCCAGCAGACGCATATACGTGACGGCATGTTGCTCGTCATATGGCGTGAGCTGCGGCGCATTAGGCGCGAAATCTGCGATCTTGGGATCGGACGGCACGGCCTGAAAGTCCTAACAGATTGAGAAGCCTCGATTTTAGGGACGGTAGCCGTATTCAGAACCTTTTCGTAGAGAGCCGATTGTCGCGGCCTGTGGGAGCATTCTTGCCAAAGTCAATGAATACCTAACTGCCGTCGTTCCCTTCAATTCGTTCGCTCCGACCATCGTCCGAATGCATCTGATCGCAGTCCATTCCGCTCGATCAGCAGAACTGTCGTCCAGCCTTTCGAATCAAGAGGCGAAATGGGACGCAGCTCGTCGTAGCTCGTCAGCACAGGCTGATTCGGTGCGCCACCTGAATCCAGTACCGCTCCTTCATTCGGATTACGCGCGGACTCTGCTCATCTGCATTTTGGGCGAACGTACCGCAATAGTATGGTTATAGCCAGTGGTTTGATGGCCGTCGGAATGGCTGCTTTAGCGCATGAAAGCTCGTGCGCTTGTCGCCTGGAATGTGCGCCGGATCCGCGTAGATCGCGGTGTTTCGCAAGAGCGATTGGCATACGATGCCAGGATCGACCGTTCCTATATGGGCGGTATCGAGCAGCAATCGGAGAACCCGACGATCGATCTTCTCGACCGTATCGCGGAAACGCTTGGGGTTCATTTGTCTGAATTCTTTCTTCAGCCGCCCAAAGGGGCGACGCCTCCCAAGCCGTTGCGTAAGGGTCGAAAGCCCGTACCCCCACGTAGCAGAAAGAAATAACACTCCTCAGGCACGCGCGTTGTACTTGCTGCCCAAGCCGCTCACGTCAATTTCGCAACTGCCGCAAACTCACCGGGGGCGGACAATGGACCCACCGATTTCGCCGCTTGAGGAGTTCAGGTTGTCCTTGTGTATCCTGATGAGCTCCACCAGGTTCTCGCTGCCGTAGCCATGATGTCGTGGTCACCGAGACCGAAGACCAGATGAGGCTGTCCTCGGGGTCCATTCTAAAAGCAGCGTTTGACAGCAGTCCACGACTTCGCAGAGACCTGCTCCGGTTGAGATCGATGGTCGGCCAGCATGTCGCTGCCGCCCTCCCGGTACCCCCAATACCAGTGATAGAATGTGGCACGTGGGATACCAAGCCTGTCCCGCCTGGCCAGACATGCGATTGCTCCACCAGCGAGAGCATTCGGTTTTCCTCGGGCGCAGGAGATCTCATGCCTCGTTCTCCCCATCCCCGTTCACGTTTTTGAGCGACCGCTTTCCCGAAAAGTCGGCCACCATTTCTTTCAGCGCCGTCGTCTCACGACGCAGATCCTTCACCGCGCCAGAAGTTGCCACACGCGCCGTATCGCCGCCAGGCGATGTCTATCGGTCCCGAGGAAGTCCTTGGACCCGCCATGTACATTGAGGCGGCAATACCTGGGCTGGCCGAGCTCTAAACATATTCTCGTCGCTCTGCAGTCCTTATTGGACGACAGCATCTTCTCTGCCGACGGATATTCCGGCATGTTCTGGCGCCGAATGTCTTTTGGTACTCGTTCTGCTGGCACTTGCCCGGTCCGGATTTCTGTTTCATCGATGCTTCTGGTGGCTACGATGAACCAGAAATCCCTCATCGGCCAAACCGTCAATTTGTCTCAGACGCTGTGACGGCGAGGCCTGATGAACCAGAGCATCCCTTCTCGAAAACACTGATCAGTCCTCAATTCCTGGCGCCGTACAATCCGGGTCGGCCATACAGAAAATGAGGTCGCAGAACCCTTCCAAGGGCATCTCATCGCATTGAGGGTAGTGTGTATTGGCTACCCGCGCCTTGGTGTCGACCGGTTGCGCGGCAACGTCAGGGACGAAAGTGGGTACCGCCGTTGCAAGCGCCACGACGCTCGCCGTTACAAAAGCCAATTTTTTCATTCCAGAGTCGCTCCCTTAGATTGGCCCCAGCCGCCCTCAACGTGTCCTATATGGAGGCTCCACGAGCTGTAAAATGCATAGTTTTGATGGGATGCATCTACAGTATGGATGAATATCGCGCGGAGCACCCGACCGCTGGCTACAGCCGATCCTGCAACCCCTACCGGCGTGGAGCGAGATGACCTCGCCGAGTGCGCCAGGCGCATGGGCCTGGAGAGAAGCTGTTCTTCGGCTTCGCGGGCACAAGGTGCCGGTGTTCGAGGCCCGGGACCGGCCCGCAGCAGCTGGCCCATGTCTTCGTCGCCTGCTGGAGCATCCAACCGCACGTTTGCCACGGCGCGCTGGTCGCAAGCGGTAGCTGATTCGGATTGCGATGCACGTTAAATGCTTGGCGGGCGATCGGCGGGGCGACGGCGATCGGCTGGGACGCTCTGAGATCGGCGTAACCGCCATCTGTCGCTATGAGCTCGCCAACCTAACGAGGAGCTGGCCAAGATCACGCCACCTTTATCCTGCCTATGCGTCCGCGCAAGCCGCGCGATAAGGCGAAGGTGAAAAGTGGCGGTGCAAATCATCCCGCGCTGTTACTGGCAGGAACTTCACAGACTCGCCGACCTCAAAGCCAAGGTGATGCGCAAGCTGGCGTGAGCCGTAACGAGCCGTTCGCTCACAGATCGCCACGTCAGGCTTAAAACCCTGCCGCTCGAGCATTATCACAACCATCCGATGACGATTCGCAGCTTCTCGTCATCCGACCAGCACCGCCGCGACGAGTCTCGATCACCTCAAGCGGTTCGAGGTGAGTACTGCGCTTACGGCTCTCCGAGGCGTATCAACCGAGCTAAGCCCTGCAGTTCGAGAAGCCGAGGTCGATGATCCAGACGCTCTCGCGAATAGATATCGAGAGCGGGCTTGCCGGACGTCGTGGGCCCGCTAAAGGCGACCGTCCTGAAGCCTAGAGAAGAACCTGACTCATTCAAAGGAGCAATTTCCTCGTTCAGCGCAGCTTCAGGTTATAGTTCGCATGGTGACAGCCAATCGTCGCTACGCCAGGGGCGGCCAGTTCCCATTTACGGAGCCCACCAGGTCCCCACGTCCGTCCGTAAAGGCGACTTCGACGGCTTGATGAAGAATGAGATGCATCCCGCATTGTCCTTGTAGAGCCACTGATACTGACGCGGGAGGGCGAGGACTGCATCGTTCACGTAAGAGAACAGCTCCCTGTCACCTTGGGCCTGACGTAAGCAGACATGTTCTTTACGCGCCCGCCGGGGCAGGCTCCAGGAAGTCCACTTCGCTGCCGAGCAGCCCGTAGCGCGCCACCGGCTGGAACCAAGAGTGGAATAAGTAGCGCCGAAGTGGCAATATGAGGATGTGAACAGTTCTCTCTCCAGGAGAGCTCGGTGCCGTCATCTTGATTGTGAAAGGTCGAGTACCCTCTTGCGTCCGTCTCAACGCCACCGTTCGCTACAATCGAGGGTGCGGTCGCCGCGGTGACTTTGCAGGTGTCCTTGCTGGTCGCATAATCCTTGTACTGCCTGGCAAGGGCTGCCGGATCGGGATTGGTTCAGACATAGTATCGCTCAAGACGAGCGACCTTGTAGCCCGTGGCAAAGCAAATATTGGAGGTCTCAAACGAGACCAGCGCACCTGCATCCGGGATGCAGGCGGTTCTTCGTCGGCTTGCAAAAAAGCCAGCTTGATCCACGGCTGTGAACACAAGGCGGTTGCCCACGGTGATTCCTAGATAAGCGATGGCAACGACCGGAAGCGCTGGACACATGTAATGGGGCCATCCCGAACGCAATCCCCTCAGGATGAGGTCACGTCCATTGGACGCTGAGCTTCGAGCAATATTGAGTGCGCGAAGCGTTGGCGCGACGGCTCTGCGCCAAAGCGCTGTCATTCTGTCATCAATTGCATGAGCGACGCGCTTGCCGCTGATGATCAAACCTCCCATGATGCCCGCCAGCAATAGGCACGTCGCGGCATATTGAGCATAGGCGCCTAATGACTGAGACACCCACGATGGCAGAAAGCAGCTCAGCGCTCGCACAACATCGAATACATTAAAGCGCATTTGCACTTACCCCAAACGTATCGCGCCTGCAGGTTAAAGGCGACGACACCAGGTGGCTGCGAAGCGGCATATTGAGTTCATTGTTCTTGAGAGGAGGAACAGCCAAGATGTCTCGTGCTGCTTATTGCGCGAGCGCTGACTGTACCTGTTAACACTCTGCCTTCGCAGGCGCGTGGAGGTGGACTCGGAGCCGCTGGCCGATTGGCTCAGACCGCTGATCAGCAACGCAATCCTGGCTCTGACGACGAAACACTCAGCCATCTTGGCTACAAATAGAATTCAACAACACAATTCCTCCAGTCGTAAGGAGCCATCGCAATGCCGGTCGGCGACTACAATATCCTCTCGAATTCCCTGTCAAACGCTCTTAGCAGCCGCTGGGCGGGTAGAACGAGCCCGTCAGGCGATCTCAGGACGCCGAGAGTCTTTGAAGATGCACCATGCAGTTGACCGACTCTTGACGATGGGTGCCTTTCAGTTCTGAAGGCGCCCTATGAGGGAGGGAAAGCCGCCGCCCCGACTGCACCTTCATCACCAGATACGCTCCGATCAACTACCAACCCTGGTAATTGATCTTAAAGCGAACGCTGGTCCATTTACGCTGTTACGCCGTCTGCTACGAAGAAACGATTTGCATCGAGCATCTGACGTATGATGGTGACGGCTCTCACGCCGTTGGCACGCGTCACCATGTCTTCGTGGAGTCATTTATGGGATGAATGAACATGAGCAGAAGCCCACCTATCCCACGGATAGATGTAGCCTATCCGCATCCTGCTGATGTATACATTTCCCCCGTCAACTTGACAGCGAATGGCAGAGCACATCTTGGGCACGCCGCTGGACCATTTCTCAGAATGGATGTTTTACAGAGACACCTGAAGCGGGCGGGGCATCATGTCCGTTCTGGGCTCACGACCGATGGTTTCGAGAACCATGTTCTGGTCCGAGCGGCTCGTGAGAACATTGACCCGTCGGACATGGCACATGGCTTCCATATCAAGATTCTTGACGATCTCGCCTCGGTCGGGATCGTTTTCGATCATTTCGACGATCCAGCGCATGGCAGCAATCTGCAGCGATTTGCGGATGTCAGCAACGCCCTGATGGATGCGTTATACGCAGCTGGCTCTCTACATTTCCGCGCAGTGCGCTTGCCAATGGACGATGCGGGTTCTGCTGCCACACCAAAAGAAGAGCGATTTTGCATTGGGGGCTGGCTTAGTGCAACTTGTCCTATCTGCGGGGCATCTGCGGGTAGCTTCTTCTGCGAACAATGCGGCCATCATTTCGAACCTGATGAAGCACTGAAACCAGTATCGAGGCGAGGGCGGATCGTAGAATGGACGGACAACATTTCCGCCTATCTTTCGATTTCGGGAACAGACCGACTTCTACGGGCGTGGCACGACGCGGCCGTCGAATCCAGCTTTCTGGAGATAGGAAAGCGGTATGTAGCACGCAAAGGGCAGCAAATCCGGGTGACTGTACCGGGATTGCACGGGCTGGCTTGGAATTCGCGGCATTTCAACACTCGGCAGATATTGTTTAGCTACTCCTCTCTGCTCTACGCGCATTCTCTTTATTGCGGCGACAAAGATACGGCGGGCTCCGGGAAGCCAAGCCCGTTTTCTCGCGATTCCGATGCGTTCCTCATTAGCGCTACCGGCATCGATAACACGGTTCCGATGCTTGTCGGCGTTGCCGGATGCGCATTGGGCCAGAACTCGTTTCGCCCATTTGATCGGATCTTCTTTAATCACTTCCTTCGGCTGAACGGATCGAAGTTCTCCACCAGTCGGGGACACGTGATCTGGGCGGGTGCAATCGCTCGAACTCCAAATCTTTCCATCGATATTCTTAGAGTGTACCTGTCCGAAATTTGCCCGGAAGACACCGAGACCAATTTAGTGCCAGGACAGTTGGTCGACCGCTACAATGCACTTCTGGACAAGATAACTGCAGCCATCGATCGTTGCACCGCGTGCATAAACGCAATGCCGGCACTCACGGAGTGCTCCGTCGATGGCACGATGATGACCACGTTGGATCGGCTCTACTGCAAACAATGTGCCGCCCTTTCGATAGATAACTTGCGAGTATCGCGAGCTCCGAAGTCGGTACTCGAATGGGTCGATTATCTCGACGCCACGCCGGACCTTCAGACCGCTTATACATGGTTGATGGGATTCAGCATACTGGCTTGGCCACTGATGCCCAGAATAGCAGAAGCCTTGTGGCGCTGGCTCGGTCATGCGGGACATCCCCTTGCCGCATGCGCTTCGACGCCCTCCTCCCAGCGAAGCGGACCAGTACCAAAGATCGATGGGCGCAGGTTGGTGACTGTAGAATTGAGCAAAGCCCTCCAGGAAAGGTCGTAGCATGACACCCTCCCCGGAAACCGCCCTCGTGGAGAAACTGCCCACCGCAGTCTCATTGGAGGTGTCACTCCCCTTCATGCTTGGCAGTGCCAGCTTGGCCGCTTCCTATGGCTCGAGCTTCTTCCTCGTTGAAGCTTTGCGGTCCATTGGACAAAGCGCCACGACCGCCGGGGCCGTTATTTCAACGGGTACGATCGCGACAATCCTGAGTTCCCTTGTAGCTGGTCGCATCGCGGATTTACTAGGCTTGATGCGAACCATCACCTTTGCCGCGGCGATGATTGCAGCAGCGATGATATGTTTCGCATCCGCATCGATTTCGCCGCTATTCGCCTACATCGGCGGACTTCTTCTCGGCATTGGATGGTCTGTATTCTATATCCTGGCGCCGCTTCAGGTCATGTGTCACGTGCAAGCTGAAGCCCGTATCAAGTATCTCACCTTACTTTCAGGATCTCAAATGCTGGGCATCGGGCTCGCTGCCCCCCTCGCCCGAACCGCTGCGGAGGCCATTGGATCCTACATTGCAGTTTACGCTCTATTTGCCGTTGCATGTATCCTTGGTACGATGCTTTTGGACTTCGCTGGGAGGGCACTGGCGCAAGCTCCTCAGATCAAAATGCCTGCTGTACGACTGACGTTTAAAGGCGTGGTAAGAGCCTTCAAGTCGAACGCGCGATATCCGATCATCATGATCGGCATTGGCGCCTGCGTTTTCGCCGGTCTCTCCACGTTTCAATCGCTCTACGCCACATCGCGAGCACAGTCTCCCGATACATTCTTTTTAGTCTTCACGGTGACAGCCGTCTTCTTCCGGTTCGCGGTTGCGCCGATAATTGGAAGATTTCGCCTTGAACGCGTAGCCGCACTTCTCCTTGCATGCACTGTTGCAGGGCTATTCATTCTCTTCTTCAATGTCGATAGTACGGCCATTTACATTCTCGGGGCGGCCTTCTTCGCGCTGGGATACGGCCTCAGCTATTCGACGCTGAATAGTATGATTGTCCACATTGCAGACATTGATGAGACAGCTTTCGCCATTTCCTCTCAGGTATTCACGCTCTCCTACTTCATTGGCCTGTTCGGCTTTCCATACGTCGCTGGGCAAATTGTGAAAGCCAGCAATTTCGATTGTCTTCTGATCGGCATGATGATGCTTATCGCAGCGAATGGCGTCCTTCTTGCAGTTCATACGTTCTCAACCAACCGGAAGCATTGAGTGGCTCCTCGTAGGGATCATGCGATGCTGAAGCACAGCGACAGTTATGGCGTCATCGCAATCGGTGCAGGGCCGGCAAATCTAAGCTTGGCAGCACTCTCGGCCCCGATTCCGGAAATTTCTCTGCACATACTCGAAAAGTCAGAGTCGGTTAGCTGGCATCCCGGTCTGCTCGTAGAAGGCGCCGTTATGCAAACCAGCCCGCTAAAGGATTTGGTGACACCGGCTGACCCGACGAGCGCATACAGCTTCCTCGCCTACCTGCATGAAAAGCGGCGACTCTATCAAGCTATCGTCCGTGGGCTGGAGCATGTTAGCCGGAGCGAATTTGGCGGTTATTTGCGATGGGCAGCGGAAAAGCTCGGCAACGTTCAATTCGGCGAACAGGTTGTTGCGGTCGAATTGCGTGGCAAGTCCCTCAACATCATAACCAACCGCCGCGAGTATCAAACGCATACGACCGTCATCGGCGTGGGTAGAGTGCCCTCTATTCCTGATTGGGGCAGGAATGCACCGCCGAACGAGGTGTTTCACGCAAGCACCTTTCTCACTCAACGTCGCGAACTTACGAGCAAGCGCGTTGTGATCGTAGGTGGCGGCCAAAGCGGCGCCGAAATCTTTCTTCATCTCCTGACGGGCGCATGCGGCGCGCTGGGATCCCTGACTTGGGTGACGCGCCGCGCAAACATATTTGCGCGCGAGGACAGTCCTTTCGTCAATGAATGGTTCTTTCCGCAATATGGTGGCTGGTTCTTTGAGCAAGTCGGCTCCACTCGGGCGCGGCTTCTCGAACAACAGTCGTTGGCGAGCGATGGCGTCAACTGTTCGACGCTTCGCGCCATCTACAACGCACTTTACGATCGCGAGTTTCATCGAGGTTCCTACCCGACTCACGTACAAATACGCGTCGACACCACCGCAGACAAGTTGAGCGGCGCGTCTCCCTTTCTACTGGGCTTGCGTCAACAGATGACAGGCATTTGTTCAGAACATGTTGCTGATACTGTCGTCTTAGCCACAGGCTATCGCACCGAAATCCCCTCATTCTTGGAGCCAATCGCAAACCGCCTCACGGTTGTGAGTGCGCCTGGTGGCTCTCAAGAGATCCTGGTTGAGAAGGACTATTCAGCTCGTTTCGATGGCCCCGAAAACTGTCATTTGTACGTACAAAATGGCGCGCGCTTTCAACATGGCATCGCTGATACAAATCTCAGTTTGACTCCTTGGCGCGCTTCGACGGTCCTCAATTCTATTATCGGCCGCATAGCTTACGATTGCGGGCCTGCACGGGGCGTCGTCGACTGGTATAGCTCGGGCATCGAGGACTCCCATTCATCGGCGAGCAGGCAGCCAGCGTGCCGCGATCCAGCCCATGTCGATTGAGAGACCCTATGAAGAATGCACAGCTGATTACCTTAGGTGACATCACGGTCTACAGCCCTGGCGTACTGATGCAGACTGTCAAAGGATTAGGCGATCCCCAGACCACTTGCCCCGTCGACCTCATTGAATTCCGGTTGGATCCGTTCGCCGCCTCGACACCCCATTCCCATCCTGCCACGGAGATCTGGCGCATCACGAGCGGCTACGGCCAGGTCATAACCGAGGATGCCGCTTTGCCAATCAAGGCAGGCGACCTTGTGTTTCTGCGACCAGATCGGATCCATCATTTGGAAAATCTCGCCAACGAGATTCTAAGCGCTCTGTCTATCTCCTGGATGGCAACTCGATGACGAACGAGACCTACGACCTCGCGATCATTGGCGCCGGCGTCATGGGCCTCAGCGCTGCCTTCATCGCAGCGCGTAATCGCCCACGGGACAGACTCGTCATCTTCGAACGAGATATCGTTGGGGCAGGCGCCAGTCGGTTTGCGCCCGGCATCCAAATCAACATCTGTCGTAACGAGAGGGAAAGACAGCTCATCAATCATAGTTCGAAATTCTGGCAAGGGATCTATCCCCATGGGCTTTGGCCCGTCGGTCGCAACTGTGATGTGTTTTGGCTGGCACGTAATCCCAAAGAGCTCGCGCGTCTGAGTAGCGTGGGCGGTACGACCCCATCAACCTCTTCCGCACTGAAGCAGAGGCTTTCCTCTCTGCCCCATTTCTTTGTTCCCAGCGATACCGCCGTGGAACTGGATCGGGGTTCTTACAGTCCAGTAGATCGCATTGTTCAGGATCTGGCCCAAAGGCTCAAGGCAGCCGGGGTCTCTCTGTACGAACGGACATCTATTAAAGGGATACGGCAGGGACCAAGCAATATTCTTCTTCAAACCTTGGATAATAGAGAACTTTTGGCGAGACGGGCCGTCCTCGCAATTGGTCCATGGCTACCCGATTCACCGTTGCTTGCGCATCTCACAGACACACCGCGATTGCGCGTCAAGAAGGTCGTCGCGCTTCATCTCGCGGCACGCCCTACCCCCAAATGTCCAATGATCGGCTTGTTCGATGATTACGCTTTCCTCATTCCCATGATTGAGGAAGGATACTGGCTGTTCAGCTTTACCTCGCAGGAATGGGATGTGAGGGCGGACACCGATGAGCTGCATGTCAGCTCGGCTGATCTTGCGCGTGCAACCGCGATCTTGGCCAAGTGGTTCTCGTGCGACGTGCCCGCGGTGGCATCAGCACGTGTGTTCTGCGATTGCTACTCCGACGATGGGGTCCCGTTCTCCCGCCCAGCCAATACTGTCGCTGGTCTGCAAATTATTGGCGGTGGTGCAGGCAATGGGTTTCGTTTTGGGCCCGGATGTGCGGAAGAGGCAATAAGGTCCCTGTATTTCCCGTATCGCGGTGTCGTCACCACGACATGATGTGAAGGCTTATGCCTGATACGATCAATATCGAAGCAAACCTCCCTCATGATCTTGCGGACATCGGTTATGGCGAGACCTCGAGATCGACCATGATTGTTGATCTGAGCGCCATTCGATCCAATTATCGGAAACTTCAGGCGCTTGCGCCCCGCAGCAGTTGCGGCGCAGTTGTCAAGGCAGACGCCTACGGTCTCGGCGCGGGACGTATAGCGCCGTTCCTTGCTGACCTTGGCTGCACGCATTTCTTCGTAGCCAATGTCGAGGAAGGCATTGCCATACGCTCTGTGCTACCATCATCTGCCAAGATCTACGTGCTTCACGGCGTGATGCCAGGTATGGAGCCGGCTGCCGAGCAGCATGATTTGTTGCCCATCCTGAACAGCAGGCAACAGTTGGATGCATGGCTGCGGCATTGCCGACGTCGCAATCGAGCGTTGCCGGCGGGTATCCATGTTGATACTGGCCTGTCTCGGCTGGGTTTTCCCATGGATGAGTTGCAGGCACTCGCCGAGAAAGAAATGGGGTTGTCCGAACTAACCACAGCGCTATTCATGAGTCAGCTTGCTTGCGCAGAGTGGAAAAATGAGGTCAGTCGTCAACAATTACGTCGCTTTCGCAAACTGACCCATTTGTTTCCGAAAGCTATTCTTTCTCTTTCGAACTCGGCAAGACTATTCGCCGGCCGTCAATTTCATTTTGACCTGATAAGGCCCGGTGGGGGGCTTTTTGGCTTTTCCACATCCGATCACCCCTGCTTCAAGCCCTCGCAAGTCGTCAGTCTGCGAACGCAGATCATTCAATGCCGTGAACTGACGCATGGGGAAGCTATCGGATACCATATGTCGTACAAGGTGAAGACACGGATGCGTGTCGCCACCGCATCTATCGGTTATGCCGGTGGATTTCCGCGTATTCTGGGCAATCGGGGGCACGTCTTCATACGTGGTACTCGTGTGGCAATCGTCGGCTTCGTGTCCATGGACCTCATGACCATCGACGTAACGGAGCTGCCCACAAGCTGGACTCTGCCCGGCAGCTTGGTGGATCTGATCTGCCCAGAGCAAACTGTGGAGGATTTGGCTTCAGCGGCGAATATGCTGAGCGATGAACTGACCACCGGGATCGGGCCCCGGTGCCGCAGGCTTTATGTTCAGTGTTGACGAGATGTCCGATGACCTCCTCCGCACCTAATCTAAGCAATTCATTCGACCAATCTATTTGGCCGCCGAAGGCATGCGCCTCATCCGTCCGGTCTCTCTCCTCAGTGACCTGCCACTGAATTTTTATCCAGCGGCAGTTAGAGTCTCGGGGTTTTGTACGCCAAGTGGCGCGGGTGGAGCAACGGACGATCGGCGGAGCTGGTCGGGGTTGCGTAGCCGATCGTCCGTTGCGGTGAGGTGGGCGGCGTAGGCCGCGGGGCTCAGGTATTTCAGCGACGAGTGGGGCCGCTGGAGATTGTAGCCGGCGACCCAATTGGCGATCTTGGCGCGCGCGTCGTCGAGATCGAAGAACAGGGTCTCGTTGAGTAGCTCATCGCGCATCCGGCCGTTGAAACTCTCGACGAAGCCGTTCTGCATCGGCTTTCCCGGTGCGATGAAGCGCCAGTCGATGGCCGCGTCCTTGCACCAAGCCAGCATGGCGTTGCAGGTGAACTCGGTGCCATGGTCGGACACGATCATTCCTGGCTTGCCGCGTCGCTCGACGATCGTCGTGAGTTCGCGGGCCACGCGCCGCCCCGAGATCGACGTCTCCGGAATGGCGCCCAGGTATCCTTGGTGACGTCGTCGACGATGTTGAGGATGCGGAAGCGTCGGCCATTGGCGAACTGGTCGTGGACGAAGTCCAGCGACCAGCGGGCATTTGGCTTGGCCTCGACCAGGATCGGGCCCCGGGTCCCCACGGCCTTGCGGCGAGCACGCCGCTTGCGGACGGTGAGCCCTTCCTCGCGATAAAGCCGGTAGATCCGGTTGATTCCCGATGGCTCGCCCTCCCGCCGCAGCAGGACGAACAGGCGGCGATAGCCGAAACGCCGCCGCTCGTTGGCGAGATCGCGCAATCGGCCACGCAGAACTGCGTCCGGCGGGCGGCTGGAGCGATAGCGGATCATCTTCCGATCCGCATCCACGATCGAGCAGGCCCGCCGTTCCGACAGGCTCATGACGGCCTGCAGATGCGCGACCGCAGCGCGCTTGGCGGCGGGCCCTACCATTTTTTTGAAAGGAGCTCGCGAAGTGCGGCTGCATCGAGCATCTGCTCGGCCAGAAGCTTCTTCAGCTTCCCGTTCTCCTCCTCCAGGGCCCTCAACCGCTTCGCCTCAGAAACATCCATGCCGCCGAATTTTGCCTTCCAATTGTAGATCGTCGCCTCGGAGATCCCGTGCTTGCGAGCCAGATCGGCCGTCTTCGCCCCCGCCTCATGCTCCTTCAGCACCGCAATAATCTGCTCTTCCGTGAACCGTGCTCGCTTCATCTGTCCGTCCTTCTTCGGGCCGGACTCTAACTCCTTCTGGAGGAAATACTCAGTGGCAGGTCATCAGATCTGATAGGAGAACTCCGTTCCCGTTTGAGCTATTCCTTCCAGGCCACGCAGCGAAGGCCACAGCCGACTGGTGGCCAATAGCCACACTTTAAAGTCGTAGATGCTGGTTCTCGAATGCCGCGATGTGAGTAGCACCAAAGCTCAACAATCGCTTTACGATCCCTAGCCGGAGCACCTCCGAAATGGATTGTTCCACATGAATGTGAGCTGTCATCGCAAAGGACATGATGATTCAGGTCCTCGCCTCCCATTCAAGTGACTGCGCTCCGCCGATTGTGTTCGTCGGGAAAAATCGGGCCGGTAACTGGGTTGCCCGTGAACAACAGGGCGCGTTTGGCGGGTTTTTTATCAACCGCGCTGAAGCTCTGAAATACGCTCTCTTCAAGAACGGACACCATCCAGAGAGCATCATCGAAGCGACGCGTGAGATCGAGCTTGATATTCCCAGCCCGTGAACTGCAGAATATAACAATGTGATCGTTCTTCTGCACCTGCTGACCACTCAAAGCCGGGGTCACTCGTTCATCATCGCAGGTTCAACCGCGGCCAGCCGATTTCTTCAGCGAGCCCACTTCAGCCTTCAACTAGGCAGCCCAGAGGCTTTCTTCGGAGCCCGTGTCGGACGACAATCATCCGCCGATCATTGCTTCCGCTCGATGCGCGTGTTACATCGTTACACAGCTGAGCATGAGCCACTGCTGACCAGCTGAACGGCTGAGCTCCAGTCAGCGCGCGAGCCTGTGCGGCCGCTTTGATAGATGGCCGACATGCCAACGCTTCTGCGGCCCGCCCTATTAGAGCCGGGGGAGACGATTCAGTGACACTCGATGGATAATTCGATCAAAACCCCCGTGCCCATCTTGTGCGGTGACCAAGTATCAATGCGCTCCCAAGACCTTAAGCGTCGACTGCATCGTCGCGCCCAAAAATCAACAGTGACACCCCGCAAGCACACACACGGTACGCTTCACCGTGACGCGCTCCGACGGCGCATACTCGCCGAACGCCTCTTCTCAGAACTGATAGGAGAACTCCGTTTCCGTTTGAGCTATTCCTTCCAGGTTGAGCCGCCCAGCCAAGAACACAGCCAACTGCTGGCCAACAGCCGAACTTTGAAGTCGCTGATGCTCGTTCCAAAAGCTGCGATGTGGGCAGCACGATGGATCGACAGTCGCATGACGATCACAAGCCGGAGCACCTCCGCAATGGATTGTTTCACATGAGTGTGAGCTGTCATGCCCACCGAGGAGCATGGTGATTGAGATCCTCGATTCCCGTTCAAGCGCCTGCGCTCCGCCGATTGTTTTTGCCGGCAGAAATCGTACCGCTAACTGGGTTGCCCGCGAAAGCGGGGCGCGTTTGGCGGGCTTCTTATCAACCGCGCTGAAGCTCTGAAATGTGCTCCTTTCAAGAACCGACACCATCCAGAGCATCATCGAAGTCGCGCGTGAGATCGAGCTCGATACTCCTAGGCCGTGAACTGCAGAACACGAAGAATTGACCGCCCTTCTGCATCCGCCGAGCCGTCGAAGCCTTGCATTCGCTAACCGATGTTCTTGAACGTGCGCACCTCAACCTTCAAGTAGGCAACCCACAGGCTTTCCGCCGGAGGTTTTCTCGGCCGACAATCACCGGCCAATCATTGCTTCCGCTCAATGAGCGTCCCATCATTATGAACCTGAACTTTAGCCGTCCTGTCTCGTTCGGTGCGACGATTTAAGATGAGAGAAGGAGGAACCATCGACTGTTCCATTTGGCACGTGCTTCATTACGCAAGCATAGCGCACGACTCAACGAAACTAGTCGGCTTCACCTGCATCGGGCTATCTCGAGGTGGAATGCGTTCGCGGGCTTAACGCCATCTCATTCGCAGCGATACTCAGAAACTCCCGGATCGCGGCGTGCGCCGCAAACATATTCAGCTCGTGGCTCGAATCCGCTAGATCATCGAAGAACGGAACCTTGGCATTGGTGGTCCCGCGAATGGCAGTTCTTAGCTAGCTAAGCTTCGTAAGATCGCCGAACTTGGTTGAACCCGCAGAGCAGAGCGCTAGAGTACCGTGCAACGTCGACCAGCACCCACTCTCGGAATGCGTTTACTTTCTCTAGTTGCGGTCTTCGTGTCCGTCCCACACCGTGTACGCCGCCGATGACCACGACTTCAGTACCAAAGCCGCTTCGGATCACCACACTTTCAATTTGCGACGGGTGTACAACCGCCGCGTCCGCCGCAGGGCGGACGGAACGATCACAACGTTGACATTGGGATCCGACCAGACGTCAAGCTCTCAAGCGCGTTACGCGCCGATGATCTCACCTCGCCTAGTGGTACGCGGCGCCCCGCAATGCCGATCGGCGACGAAATCGAAGCACGCCCTATTCATAGTAACAACGCCTGTATTATGGCTATACAGCTGCGGACGTGTAATTCGCATCGTATTCCGCCGCAGCAACCACAGTCGCCCCTTACATTTCGCTAGATCTGCATCAGCGGCAACGGAACCGCGGCCGTTACTCAATGAGATGCAGACGCCGCGCCCGCGGACGTGATCACACTCGGTCAGGGCGAATCCGATTTCGAAACCTCATTTGCTGCCTGCGAGGCCGGCATCTGCGCAATCCACGTCGGCCGACGAAAGGCACCGCGCTCGTAGGGAGCAGACAGCTGCCCCGGCCAGTCAGCGAGATTTCAGTCGCGATCACGGGCTCAATTCCAGTATCGATTAGACCATATTTTTGCGGCGCGAAGCAGGTCGTTTTCAACGCGACGTTTGCAAGCCTCGGGACTGGGGCAACAATGACCGGCTGGTGCGTTCTGTACGGCATAGGACCTTTGACCCTTGTCGAGGCCAATCAATCTCGTCCAGAGTCGAACCTTTTCCCAAAGGAGCTCGATCGCGCAATATGCAGCTGTCGAGACGCTGTCCGGCCTTCAGGGTGTCAAACGCCATCCGGAACTGCCCCCTTTGCGTCATGAAGAACTGCCCCCACCATCGGGATTATGATCTCGGTTGAAGGTTGTTTCCGCCGGTGACGGGCCGGAGGGAGGCGGAGCCGACCGGAGGGCCGTCACCGGCGGTCGGCGTCTTGATGAGGCCGCTTTTGCGCTTGGCGCGGAGCCGGTAGCTGTCGCCGCGGATCGTCAGCACATGGCTGTGGTGCAGGAGCCGGTCGAGGATCGCGGTGGCGACCACGGGATCGGCGAACACTGCGCCCCATTCGGCAACGCTGCGGTTCGACGTGATCAGCATGGCGCCGGTTTCGTAGCGCCGGCTGACCAGTTGGAAGAACAGATGCGCCGCGTCAGGTTCAAGTGGCAAGTAGCCGAGTTCGTCGACGATGAGCAGCTTTGGTTTCGACAGCGCGAGCAGTTTCTCGTCCAGGCGTCGCTCGCCGTGCGCCTTGGCAAGACCTGCGACCAGCGTCGTCGCCGTGGTGAACTGCACGGTGTACCCGGCCAGGATTGCCTCTCGCCCCAGCGCGATCGACAAGTGCGTCTTGCCGACGCCTGGCGGCCCGAGCAGCAGCACATTCTCGCCGTTGGCGATCCAACGTGACGCGGCAAGATCGCGGATCTGCTTTGGATCGATTGACGGCTGCGCCTCGAAGTCGAAGCCAGCAAGCTCCTTCACGGCCGGGAAGTGTGCGAGCTTCAGCGCCATCTCGATGCGGCGATGGTCCTTGCGTGCGATCTCTCGCTCGCACAGCAAGATCAGCGTCTCACGCGCCGACAGGTTCGCGCGCGCCGCCTCGTCGAGCAGGCTGTCGAGCTGATCGCGGATCCCGGAGAGCTGCAATCGCGCCAGCATGGCATCTAGCGGATCGGTCGTTGCTTCCATTACCTTTTTTGCCCGCGTCATCAAAAGCTTCCTCCGACCACGGCTTCGTATTCGGCAAGAGGACGTAACAACGACGGCGGTGAGGACGGCGCCAGCACCGCCGCCGCGATCTCCGCTCGGCGGACCGCGCCATTGCGACCAGCAACACCATCGAGATGGGCGGAGTCGATGATCCGCAGCCGGCGACCCTCCGATTGCTTGTGGACCGCAACCTGGTGCAATCCATGGCGGATCCGCACTTCGCCGGCCGAGATCGTTACCGCCACGCGCTCGCCAATCAGGCGCCACGGTACTGAGTAGCTGTTCGTGTCGATCTCGACGGCGCAATCATTGCCGACGACGCGGGTCAGTTCACGCAAGGATCCGAACGAGGGCTGCCCGCCGAGCGGCTTCAACCGATGTATCTCGTCACGCGCGAAGCGGATGATCGGCGCCTCGCCGGTCGTGCCGTGGATACGAACGTTCGCAACCTCACGCTCCCATCTGTCGAGATGCGCCTCGAATGCTTCCCAACTTGGGAAGGAATGACCGGCGATCGCGTTCTTCTTCACGTAGCCGACGCCGTTCTCCGTCTTGCCCTTCGTGCGCGCCCGATATGGCGCGCAGGCGCGAGGGCGGAAGCCCCAATGTTTTGCGAAGGCGATCAGCTTGTCGTTGAACTGAACCGACCGGCTCACCGCGTCGTGGCGCACCACAAGCGCGCGTGGATTGTCCATCAGCACTTCCTCCGGCACACCGCTGAAGGTCGTGAATGTGCTCTCGAGCCCGGCGAACCAATGCTCCTGCCTCTCGGCCCGGAACGCACGCACATGGAGCCGTCGCGAGTGTCCAAGCGTTGCCACGAACACGAATGCCTTGACTTTCGCCCCTCCGATCTCGACCAGGCGCTCCCCGAAGTCGATCTGCAGCTGCCGGCCCGGCGGCGTCTCAAATCGCGTCGTCGCCAGCGCCTCCGCCTTCAGCGCTTGGCGATAGGGTTGCACGGCGCGTTGCAGTGTCCGCCGGCTGACGGCCACGCCTTTCTCAGCCAACAGGTCTTGGCGCACCACGTCGGCATTGCGGCGATGCCGAATGAGCCTTTCGCGCAGCCAACCCTCAAGGCCGTCGAGACGCTTCGGCCGCTCAGGCGACTTGAACGGCTTCACCCCGCCCGCCGCCACATAGTCCTTCACCGTGTGATGGCTGCAGCCCAGCTGCCGCGCAATCCGCTTCACGCCCCACCCGCACGCCCTCAGGCGCATCATCTCCGCCACGTCATCCGGCGTCTTCATCACCTGCCCCCGTGGATCATTCCACGGCGAGCCTTCAGTGATTCGTTCCCGCTTCATTCGGCCTCTCCTCAGCTATCCGAGGAGGGGGCAATTCCTCGTGACGCTGAGGGGGCAGTTTTCCATGGCGCGCGACATTCAGGGTTCATCTGAGGCAATTCGCGCGCCTTTCCGCACGCTGTCGCTGCAATCTCGATGGTTTGAGCCGGCTCATTCTTGAGGGCAGCACTCCATTTCGTTGAATGGAGGGCCATCGGCTCCCTCTCAGCTAGTCTAGTATCTTTGTCCTTGGCTCGGGGCCGTTCGCGCAAGTGGGGCAGCGGAATCGAACGGCTGCCGAGCCAGCGGAACGGCTGAGCTCCGGTCAGCGCAGCAAACCTGCGCCGCCGCAATTGATAGGGGCGACATACCAGCGCCTATGCGGGCTGCCCAGTAGCGTCGAGGCATGATTCGGTGACACTCATCGAATAATTCGATCGCCCCCCCAATTTCTTGACCATTTTATGTAGGTTATAGCCTGGTTTGATGACCATCGAAATGGCTGCTTTCGCGCATGAGAGCTCGTGCGCTTGTGGCTTACAATGTACGCCGGATCCGCGTCCAGCGCGGTATTCGCAAGAGCAATTGGCCTATGATGCAGGTGTTGATCGCTCCTATATGAGCGGTCTCGAGCGCCAACAGGCAAACCGGACAATCGATCTTCTCGATCGCCTTGCCGAGACTCTCGACGTTGCTGTCTCCGAGCTCTTTGTTCGGCCATCCAAGGGTGCGCCGCCACCCGCGACCTTACCTAAAGGTCGCAAGCCGAAGCCGACACGCCACAAAAGGACCTAGCCGCCCTGACAGCACCGAGCCGCTGACGCCGATCTTGTGCGGTGACCAAGTATTAATGCTCCCACGCCGATTTTGTGCGCAGCCGGCCCTTGATATGCGGCAATCCCGCTGTTGACATCGAATAATGTGATGGATGTTCATTCTGGCGCCGGAGCAGACAATGGCGGCTCAAGACGATGAAGTTCCTTTAAATGCCATCCGCGCTTTTGTGACCGTCGCACGCGAAGGCAGCGTCACGCGCGCCGCCGCCAGCCCGGGAACGACGCAGAGCTCGGTCAGCCGCTATTTGTCCTTCCTGCGGGACTATCTTGGTGCGGATCTCATTGAGCGGCGTGGGCGGCGCAGTGATTTGACCGAGTTCGGAAGGTTATTCGCTAACGCAGTCTCTGAACCGCTCGAGACAGTCGGCTTCACCGCCAAGAGAATGCGGCGGCGAGCGGCCGCAGGCACTAATCGGATTGTCGTTCGCACATCACTATCGGCTTTTGCTTTCTCTATTCTGATTCCAAATCTGCAAGCGTTCTCTTCTGAAGCGGGCGGCGTCATCGTGGACGTCGTGAGCTCGCTCTCGCCGCCGACATCTTCAGATGATTTTGGATATTTTGGTTACACGCGACCTGTCCGTCATCGAACCCGCCGACAGTTGGGAGATCTACAATGAGGATACGCGTTGGGCCACCAAATCTAGGCGCGGGCAGAGAGCTCTCCATCTCCATCGTTCGCTCAACCCCGATACTGAACATCACATCACGCCCCGACATCCTGCCCACATGGCTGAGGGCCATGAACCTGTCCTCAAACGACATACGAGCGGGCGCGCGCTATGATCACAACTATCTTGCTCTGCCGGCGGTCATGACAGGAAAATGCCTCCTTGTCGCATCGGAAATCATCGTCGGTGATCTGGTACGAGGGGGCGCTTTGCAAGTCATCCCCGGCTCACGCGCTCCAAGTGGCATGCAATATAGCGCCTATGCTGTGGATCGAAGCGAGCATCCCGAGATCGCTCGCTCTTTTTGCCGATGGGTGGCTCGTCTTTGCAAAAAGGTTGCACTTGCGCAGGCAGCCTGACCCCTAGCAGGCGCCCCCTATTCAAGTCGAGAGCGCTCAACTCGAGAAAACCTTCCGAGCAGAGTCGTCGAACCCTTCGAAGATAGCGCCTGTCGGTGGCAGCTATCCAGACGCCAGCGCGATCGATTGGCACGCAAAGATCTCATCCTATCCGCGATTGTGCCATGCCAGAAGAATTGGCTGCACAGAACGGAGGTGTGCCATTGATCGCCCAAGAGCTCATGAACTGTCGTTCCTGCGTCTTTGCTTGTGGAGGAATGCGCGGCAGCGAAGGCGCATGAGGCGCCGCCCCAGTTTAACAAGTCGAATGGTTCGTCTGCGCAAATCGTCTGTTTTCCAGCCCCGCTCAGCAATACGATGGCTTCCAAACAGGCGTTGCGCGATTTGGCGATAGCTATTTCCTTCCTGCCATCCATCCAGTGCGCGCAGCGCCAGGATCAGCCGCCGCTGCTTCAAAGCCGGCAAAGCAAGAGGAGGCGTGCCGAGCGGCCGATGCTCAAGCGCGAGATAAAATCGGCCTGCGGCCTGCAAGCGAAGCTCTAAATTCGCATCGAGCGGCAGATCGAGGATGACAGCAGACCCGCCCACGGGAAGCTTGCTCAGCAAAAGGCGATGGTTCGCGCCGCCGAGCGGCACGATTGCATGCCATCCGTCCGGCGCGCGACGCACCTCGCTGCCCGGCAGATTGGCGACGTCCAGCTGATAGCTCTTAGGCGCCATACGGTTGGCCGCCCGCACGGGCAGTACGGTCGACAGCACCTCGGGCGCCCAGAAGACTGCTTGCTTGTTGAAAGCCTCTTGCGGATCAGCTGGAAAACGAGAGCCCCCACTTCCGGCGGAACTGGCCCGCCGCTGCGCTTGAACGTTCGCGGCGAGATAACCGCCTATAATCCTCTTGGTAGTCGCGATCTCGGCGCAGCCACTCCCAGGCCAGGTCGGGCGCTTCTGCGCTCTTGAGGCCGCTATATGCCTCCTCAGATCTCCAATCAGTATTCGGCATCTCTCCGTTTCCCGCATGATCTTCACACGCGGCGAAGTGCAGCCGATGATTGTGGCGCTTTACGGCTGCACGCGTACCGTGCGCCCGCTTTGCATGCACTTAATCGATGGTAAGATCATCTTTTGCGATTGTTGGAATACTATTGATCCTGCTACCCGCCCTGTTCATTCTTTGGGCCAACCACCTCGGAGCAGATCACGACAGCCGTGGCTCGCTAGCCACTTGGCCCGAGCCAAATGACTTTCGAAGGTGCGTCGCGCGCGGTCAAGGGCTGTGTCAAGTCCCAGCACAATGCGCGCGATTTCGCGCCAATCTGCCTTGTCAGCGTCGGCATCGAGAAGTCGCATATAGGTGATAGCGTGCTCCGTGTCGTATGACGTGAGCTCGTGCGCGCTAGGCGCCAACTCTGCTATCTTCGGATCGGCCGGCACTCCCTGAAGCTCCTACCAAGTTGAAAACTCTATTGAAATCGGAGCAATGATAACGGACTCGGGGCCATTTTGGATTGCTCGATCGTCGCGGCCCCAAGCTATTTTTCCCCTAACGTTGTAACTGCGACTGCATATCGACTCACAATGACCTCGTTGCTCCATTCTCGGCATTTGTTCTTTGGTCAGCGCTGGATCTTTATTCGCAGTCCACACCGCCACTGGCCGCAGATTTGCCACACAGCTTAGGCCGTCCTTGCTCTTCACCCTTCCGAATCGGAATGGACGCCCCTCGTATTCCCGAGCCCTGGTGAAGATCGCGGCTTAAAGTCAGCCAAGCGGAATGAATTCGTTCACTTTTCGAGCTCTAGCTGATCCCCGCTCCATTTAATCGCGCCGCCCGAAACAAGCCGCGTTCCCTTTGGGGACAATTTCCTCTCCCGCCAGAAGCGAGCTGTCGCACGGTGAGCGCGCCTGTGATGGGTTGATGACATTCGAAAATGACAAACTCCATGACATCTCACGTCTGACCGTGGCCCGCTCCCTAGAAGCAACCATGTCAGAAGAGCAAACGGCATGAGTGTGAGCGTACCGGAATAGCGTGGCTATAACCGGTGGCTTCATAGCCGTCAGAATGACTGCCTTTGCGCATGAACGCTCGTGCGCTTGTGGCCTGGAATGTGCGCCGGATCCGCGTAGAGCGCGGCATTCCGCAAGACCAATTGGCCTATGATGCTGGGATCGACCGCTCATATATGGGGCGCATTGAGCAGAAGAAAGAGAACCCGACCATTGATCTTTTGGACCTCGCCGCGACTTTGGGTATTCACTTGTCCGAATTGTTCGCAGAGCCTGCTAACGGTGCGATGCCCCCGAAGCCGATGTCTAGGGGACGCAAGCCGGCCCGCCGGTGCCGGAATAGGAAGTAACTATTTCGGAAGGCCATGCTTGTAGCTAACCACGGGCGCAGACGAGCCGGAGCTGGCTCACGTGCCCGCTTCGAACCCGCGGCGGAGATTCCGAACCTGAGGCTTCAGCTATGCCGCATCAGCACGGTTTCGCTTAAACTGCGCTTAGCGCGCTCTGCTCCAAGTAGCCAGAAGCATGGCTTACGCTGCTCGCGTAAACTGATTGTGTGGCCGCTTGAGGCCGAGGTTTTCTCTAAGAGTCTGCCCGGAGCTTTTCGACCTAAACTTACCGCGGCGGCGCAATTCGGGAACGACGAGCTCCACGAAATCCTTGAGCCCGCTCGGAACGACGGGGGGAATAAGGTTGAATCCATCGGCCGCATATTGATCGAACGTATTGATCATGATGTCGGCTATCTCATTAGGCGTCCCTACCGCCATGAGATGTCCGCGCGAATCCGATATCAAGCGGATCAGCTGTCTCCAGGTCATTCCTTGGCGTGCAGCTACCTCGAGGAGCACCTTCTGGCGGCTCTGAATGAAATTCGTCTCGGGCAAAGTGGCTGGAACTAACGAGTCCAAATTGATGGCACGCAGGTCGGTGACGAACCCCAGCCACCGATCTGCCGTCTCCATCAGGACGTCTAGATCTGTATAGGACTGCAGTTTCTTAAGCTTATCGGAGGCCTCCTGCCTGGTCCTGCCAACAATCGGGACAATGCCAGGCATGACCAACACCTGATCGTCTGCGCGCCCCAGCCCGCGAGCCTTCTCCTTCAGATCTGTATAGTACCGCTTGCCGCTTTCAAGCAATGGCTGTGCCGTGAAGACGACTTCAGCAAATTCTGAAGCAAATTTGACTCCGGCCTCAGATGAGCCAGCCTGAACCAGTACAGGATAGCCTTGGGGGGGCCGCGCGATATTCAGCGGGCCTCTGACCGAGAAATAGGTTCCGCGGTGATTGAGGAAGTGCAGTTTGGCCGTGTTGGCGAAGATTCCGCTTTGCTTGTCACGAACGAAGGCGTCATCTTCCCAAGTGTCCCAAAGCCCCTTCATGACGCCTACGAACTCTCTGGCCCGCTCATAGCGCGCGTCATGCTCTGGAATTTCCTCATCACCAAAGTTTGCACCCTCGAACTTATTTCCGGAAGTCACGATATTCCAAGCGGCACGTCCGTGCGAGAGGTGGTCAAGCGAAGCGATCATACGTGCGAGATGATAAGGCTGGTGATACGTCGTGGTCGCTGTTGCAACAAAGCCGATATCTTTTGCTTGTGATGAAAGAGCCGACAACAGCGTGATCGGCTCAAACGTATCGTTTCGGCCTGCACGCGCTATGTCTGCATGATCTCGCTCGACGACACTTGGGCTGTCCGGAAGAAACACGAAATGAAATGCCGCGCCTTCGGCAAGAGCCGTAAGGCGTGCATAATGCTCGATATCTACCCCGCCAGTCTCCGGCACGCTTGGATCGCGCCACGCTCCCTCGATATATCCCGCCTGCAAGACGTATAATCCGAGCGCCATCTCACCATTTCGCGCCATGCCGTACTCCCCTTCTCAAGTGTCTCATGTTAGAGTCACCGGCCAATCGGCCGAAAACCCACATTCCAAGGTCTAACCGCCGCACCACGGTTTTTTCAGAACCTCACAAGCGAACAAAGCAGCGGAAGAAAGGCAGCGGCGGTACAGATTGAGGGTTGCTGCTGTACAAGCGCTCTTCTTTCACCCTAGGCCTTCGCGAACAAAGCCCGTTTCCAGCGGTTCGCTCTGTTGCCGCTGATGTCGAAAGTATAGGTGCCACGACCACACATTCGCATCAACAGCGAGACTAGTAGTTGACTTGAGCGCCACTGTTCATTCGGTCTGTGCAGTTTTCGCAAATAGCGGCCGACTTCCACCGCTCGACCTCATTTGTCTCGGCCTCTTACGAAGAGCGCCTGATCGACGCAGTAGCTGATGCATAGCGGCCTATCGTCTTTGCAGGCTACCTTATCATCCGGTCAGGAGACCGCCGCCGAACCGAGGCGGCTCCTCAAGTAAGGTGAGACTCCTTCAACAAGCGGGCAGCGCTTCGCCCCAAGTTAAGTACTTGGCGCACCAACTTGCGAACAAGAATCAAACGCAAGCGCAACTGCGCTATCGCACGTTCCGGCCTCACATTTAGCTGGAAAATTCCCCGCGTGCGCATGGGTTTATGGGGTCCTTAAACAGGCCGCATGTAAACGCAACGCTATGTCGTCGGAGCTTCTTCAGAGCGCCGTCTTTGTCTCAGCTCCACATCGGAGAGCATTTGCGTTCCGATGATGCCCTTCCCTTCGAGTTTCGAAATTTCTGCGTCGCAGAGCCCCAAAAGCCCGGCCACAATTTCCCTGTTATGCTCTCCCAGCGTCGGGGCTGCTCGGCGGATCGAATAGGGCCGTGCGCCTTCACGAATTGGGATCGACGACTGCGGGTGCCCACCGATGAAAGCGCGTTCAACGTGCTGAAAGAAGGAACGAGATCTTAGTTGCGAATCTTTCAATAAGTCGACGGGCAGGCGGACCACGCCGGCTGCGATGCGTGCTGCCTGCAGCAAGAACATCGCATGATCTACATCAAGCGTGCATGTCCAGGCTTCGATGGCGCTCTCGATTGTCTCCTCCATCGCACGGCGGCGGTCCGCAAGCTTGAGTGAGGAGTCAGCAGCCCAATCTGGTCGGCCGATCACGCTCGCAAGTCTCTGCCACATACCGGCGTCGGTGGCAGCTATCGCGATCCAGCTGTCATCTCCGGCGCAGCGGAAGCAGCCGTGCGGCACAAACTGAGGGTGCCGGTTGCCGTACCTTCTGGACGTACCGCAAAGTGATTGGATAATGATCCATGGAGCAGCAAGCGGCATCATGCATTCGACCTGTGCGAGATCAACAAACTGCCCCTCCCCAGTCTCGCGGGCGTGGATCAGTGCAACGAGAAGTGCAGCGCAACCGTTCAGACCCCCTATCGCATCCCCGAACGCAACATGGCTCATCACCGGTGGCCCGTTGACTGTTCCAACCACGCTGGGCAGCCCGGAAGCCTGCTCCAGCGTCGAGCCATATGCTCGGCAATCGCGAAGAACGCTGTTCTTGCCGAAGGCTGACATTGACATCACCACCAGGCGCGGGTTGAGCCTTTTCAACACTTCGTAGCCAAGCCCAAGCCTTGGCAGCACATCAACCGAATAGTTGTCGACAACAACGTCGGCGCTCTCTATCAGCCGCTTAGCAAGCGCAAGGCCGTCGGCTCTGGTCAGATCGAGCGTGATGCCGCGCTTATTTCGATTCATCATGCAAAAACGTAGCGTCTTCTCATGCATCTGACGATTCACGTAATCCGGCCGGCGATCAACACCGCGCCACCAGTCGGGGTACTGGATCGCCTCGATCTTGATCACGTCCGCACCAAGGTCGGCAAGGGTTCGCGTACACAATGGGCCAGCCCAGCCCATCGAAAAGTCGATGACGCAAGTTCCGAACAAAGGCTGTTCGGCCGGGCTGCCGGAGCCGCGGAATGTCGACGCTCCGTTAGTGAGCTTCGGTCTGGTATTCGTGGAAGATGAAGATTGCCGCTCACCGGGGGACGGAACCTTTCCGCCGCGGCGAGGTGGTGTCAAGGCCAGCCGCTGCATCGAGCCAGCGGTCAGCGCTCTTTCCTGGCCGAGCAGAATGGGTACGATCGCGCCACGCTCAATCTTCTCTTGATCCTGGAGAAGAGCGCTTATGTCTGGCACCGGTACAATCGGGATCTTGCGCTTTAGCCCTTCGGCAAACCACTGCTGCGCGGTCCGCCTCCTCAACCTTGGGATCACTAATCGTTCGATCTCCTCCATATGGTTCAGACGGTCGGCGCCCAGCACCAGGGCTGGATCGTCACGCAATTGAGGAAGGCCGAGCATGTCGCAGAACGCACGCCATTGTGCCGGGGTTATTGTCGTGACGCCGAGCCACCCCATTTTTGTTTCATAGATGCCGATAGGATAGTTTGGCCAGAAGCGATTGATGCCGATCCGATACATCACCTCCCCGCGCTGAAATGCTTCAAACAGCTGATACTCGCTGAGCGAGATGCAGGCTTCGAAAGAACTGACCGTGTACGACCGCCCTGCTCCAGTCTGCATTCGCGCAATCACTGCCGAGGCAGCGGCGATAAAGCCCCATAGCCCCGCCAAGATACCGACCTGGAAATCCGGCGCGTGCAAGGGTGGGCCCTCGGCCGGCCCAACCAGCTTGATGAGGCCGGCAAGGGCGCGAACGATCAAGTCACTCGCGCTGAATTCAGCATAGGGCCCGTCCTGACCAAACCAGCTCACGTCGAGGTAGATTAACGCTGGCCGCCGTTGCCGGATTGCGGCGACATCTACGGGCGGGCAGCTCGCACGGTCGATCTTGCGACCATCGATGAGGACATCGCAATCCTCAATCAAGAGCATGAGTCGCTTGGCCGCCTCCGGATCCGTAGGATTGATCACAATACTTGACTTGTTGAAGTTCAGGAACGCGAACCACGCACTCTGGCCGCCCGGCGTCAGCGGAGCGCTAGAACGAAGTGGATCGCCAGACGGTGGCTCGATCTTCCATACCTCAGCGCCAAAATCAGCAAACAGCCGTGCACAATAGCTTGCCGCAGCTGAGCTACCAATTTCGACCACTCGCAACTGCGACAACGCCTCTTTGGAGGGCTTCATTTTCTTCGGCCACAACTATGCTTCGGAACTCATTAGCCTGAGGATATGGTGCGCGTCACTCCCACGCCGCTCGCGAGAGCTCGATAGCCCCGGGTTTTCAAGCTATGACAGCTGGGACACGACCGTGACCATGCATATATTCGGATCCACCTGCTCGCCTTCCGCTGATGCTCAGCCTCCCAGCAAGGACCGTGCCGGCGCACTGTCCCAAGCAAACTCCTTTCCCACACAAGACGACGCATTGCTTTCGAGGGTTTGCCACCTCGAACTGCTGGTAACTCACAGCCGATGGATATGCGGGCTCATCCTGAGCTAAGGAATGCACTTTGAGATCCTACCGCCACATTAGGGCCCTCCTTAGGGCTGGGACACCGCACTACTGCCTCGACAGCCGCCGCATACTGATCGCAACAGCGGACTTCATCAAAAATTAAGATGACACCAGTCCTGGATGTCCCGCTGAGTTTACTTGACGGCCGACTTGGCCCTACGTGCAGGAGACGCTCGTGGGCCGATCGACAACATCGCACCCTCTTCACCCGAACATTCCTCTCCCTTCCACTTCAAACCGCTTGGCTTCCGACGAGCCTCGCGACCCTCGTCCAGGGTGTTCCATGCCGGTCTTCTTCCAAGTTCAAGTCTCGGCATGATCTGATAGAGCAGCGCGCCATCAATTCGACTACGGAGCGCAGGTGACGCACTGTAGTCGTGCACCTTCGTAGACGAGGCGATCCATCCACTCTCAAGTCGGCGCATGAGTCCGCTATTGCGTCACAACGACGCTCATCTGTTAGGCGGCAAATTCGCCACCTGTGATATCGATCGTCGCACCCGTAATAAAGCTTGCTCCCGGCGACGCCAGAAACGCAGCGAGGCACGCGACTTCCTCGGCCGTTCCGAAACGACCGACAGGAATGCGGGCGAGGGCGGCACGGTTTACGGCGGCCTCTGCTGGCCCAGTTAGATCACTGAGAACCCGACCCGGGGCAATACAATTGACCGTGACACCGTATGGGGCGAGATCACGTGCGGCAGCGCGGGTTAACCCGACCAAACCCGCCTTCGATGCAGCATAATGCGGACCAGCGATCATCGGCACGGCGCGGCCCGCCAGAGAGCCAACGTTGATGATGCGTCCATAGCCGTTTGAAATCATTGATGGCGCTAAGAGTTGCATGAGAAAGAACGGGCTGCTTAGATTGACATCGATGACTCTTGCCCATTCCTGAGATGACATCTGCGAGAGCCAGGGAACGTTTTGGTCCACGCGTTTCGGAGAGATGCCGGCATTGTTAACTAAAACGGTGACTTTGCCCCAGCTTTTGCGGACCTGGTCAACAAACTGGGTTACTTCGGGTTGCTGAGTGATGTCGACCACCCCTGCACAAATGCGATCTTCCGAGCAGCCGAAACCTTCTAGCGCATGCTGCACGTGCTTCGCTTGTGTCGCCACGAAGGCTACTCGATAGCCATCCGCCAAGAACCGTCGTACGATCCCAAGTCCGATCCCGCGCGCTCCCCCCGTTACGAGTACAACGCCCGGATCAGCTTCTCTCAGCTTATTTGCTACCATGGTTCATGGCACTCCGAAGCGAGCGTCTTTCTTTGCGACTTGGCGATCGAGAGTTGGCGCGCGAGAGACGTGTAGTGTCCACCAATCAATTGAATCTCATGTCCGCCGCGCGCCTCACCAAATGTACCTTGTTGCCGCAGTTCAGCTCCCTGACCTGCCGGCAAGGGATCATCATTGCGCCACACTCGTTACCCCTTGGTCGACCATGGCCTCCGGGACTCTGTCCAAAATGCAGTCACACAGCCGCTCTATGTCGCCAACGTCGTGATCTGCTGTAAGACACACTCGAATGCCTGCATTTCCTTGGGCAACGGTAGGAAAGAATATCACCGAGGTGTAAAAGCCCGCGTCGAGCAGCTCTCGCGCCACCGCAACAGCCTTCGCTTCCGATCCTATTGAAACCATTCGAATTGGAAGTGAACTGCCTTGCTCGATCGTAGCGATCCGACCATCAAAAACCTTGATGCGTTGCCCCAGCTGCCTTTGCCGTTCGCCAAGTTCCGGCGATCGATGGATCTTACACGCGCCCAGCGCCGCACCAACTGCTGCCAGATTTGGCGCCACCGAGAATGCATAAGGAATAGAGTAACGTCGAAACAGAGCTTCTTGCTCGGCCGTTCCCAACATCAACATGCCGCCGGATGCTCCGAATCCCTTGGCGAGCGAGGCCGCTATGATTGTGCGATCACCTAGAACGTCCGGGAACTGAGTGCGCGCAAATCCTTCTCCTTGGCGTCCGAATATCGATATGCCGTGTGCATCGTCAATATATAGAAACAGGTTATAACGTTCCTGGAGCTCGCGCAGCTCCTTGATGGGCGCGTTTCCACCCATCGAATAAACACCATCGCAAACATAGGCGACTACCGGGTGTTTGCGGCACAAGGATTCAAGAGCGTCAATATCATTGTGCGCAATGGTTTCCACTCGCGTTTCATCGGCAACCACCGGCTTGTGATAGGCGAGGGAGAGGTGAGCGTGACGATCAAACGCGACAACCGGCTTCGCGTCTCCTGTCAGCACGCCCGAAGCAAGAATTGGCATAGTGCCCAAATTTGCGAGCATGACGGTCGAAAAGGCGATCACACGCGCGCGGAACATGTCCGACAGGTTGGCCTCAAGCTCAGCCAGCAAATCGAAGTTGAGCCGGGTTCGCGCGCAAGACCAGTGCAGCGATCGATGCGCCTCTATTGCGTCGATCGCGCCAGCTACAATCATAGGATGATTGTCCAGACCTAGGTAGGAGCACCGCACAAAATCAATGATCTCCCGTCGATCATCAAGTGGACCGGTGCCTAGCGCAAATGCGCGTCCAGCCGTAGAACGTCCTTGAACAGCCATGAGACCGGCGGTGTGAGCTGCATCAAAAAATGGCCTGCTCTTGTTGATGACATACGCAGTGTTCCGAAAGTGTCGTTTCGGACGAGCACCTTCAGGAGGATTGATCTGCTGTCTCATGTCGCTCTCCATTCCTTTTGCAGGTGCGCGGTGCCGGCTGCCGAGCTTAGGCACAGGACGTCACTCGGCTTAGCCGGTCGGAATTCAGGGCTCTCCAGTACCCCGAGAAACAGCCATCTCGGATTTCAATAGCTGAAACCAACTAGCATAGCCCGGCCGCTCAGGAAGCTACTAGATCAAATGGGCCGCTCGAGAGCGCAAGTGTGTGCGACTTAGCCCTGTCTGGTGGAATGGGCTATCGCCCTGTAGCGCCCCCCGCCCTTTCAACGCGATATGGGCCGCATCGGTTTGTCACTTGTCATTTAAGCAGACGTCTGAGCGCGCGATCTGCGAGCCAGCACTCCAGTGTTACCCAAAGCCAGGGACAGCAGGTTTGCTGAGACTCATTTCCCAGCAACACACGCGCCACACGCGACGATTGCTGCACGCAATTTCATGGCCTGAATGGCTCGCATCAAAGACGCCAGTGCAACAATGCGCCACGCATGTCGAAACATGGTGCGCACTCCTCAGTGGCCTCCGGTGCTCCTCTAGTTCATCCAGCACGCCCGGTCATTATCGAGAAAGCCGGCAAATACGTCGATAACGAACTCTGCATCAGCGTGTGTCATTGGTGTTGACATCGACGCGGTGCCACCATGCGGTAAGATGACGCCGTTCTCAGCGAAGAAGTTGCTAAGCTCATTCATAAGCTTAGATGCGCTGGGCGATGCCCACGCGCCGCGATTGTCATTCGGGGCGACAGTCATTGGATGAATGCGAAAGAGAGACGCGGCTCCAGTGACGCAGAGCGGCGCCCTCGCTTTTGAGATGGCTCGCGCAATCCCGTCCCGAACAAAATATCCGAGCTCGTCAAGCTTTGCGAAAGCCGCATCGTCTAGATGCTTCATTGCTGCAAGACCAGCTGTAATAGATAAGGGATTGGCCGAAAATGTCCCGCCCTGTGGAAGTAGAGGCCGGCCCGCTGATGCGTCGAATACTCTCATCACCTCTTCGCGCCCTCCGATTGCTCCAATTGGCAGACCACCACCGATGATCTTGCCCATCGTGATGATGTCTGGAATGAGGCCATACAACGCAGAAGCCCCCCGAAAACTCTGCCGGAGATTTAGAATCTCATCAGCAATCACTAGAATCCCATTCTCACGAGCCGCGTCCTGAATCGCTGCAATGAACTCAGGCTTTGGCGCGGTTAGACCACCGCGGCTTGGCATCGGATCTACAATGATTGCAGCAAGGCTTCGGCCATGAAATGAAAGTAATTGGCGTGCGTTCTCGGCATCGTTGAAACGAAACACCATGACTTCTTTCAGTACGCTCGCAGGCATCCCACGATAGAACGCCGTCGATCTCGGGGCTGCAGGATCACCCCAATTGTCCGGAGTTGCTGCGAGACTCACCTCGGCCCAGTCGTAAGCGCCATGATACGCGCCCTCGAGCTTGGCTATCTTGGAACGGCCGGTGAAGGCACGTGCAGCCTTGATCGCAAACATCACGGCCTCGGTACCCGTGTTGACAAAGCGAACGCGTTCAACCCTCGGAATCCGACGGCAAAGTAATTCGGCGAGTTCGATCTCAACTTCCGTGGGATTTGCGAAACAGGTGCCGAGTTGAAGTTGGCGCGTCAGCGCTTCCACCACCGGCGGGAACGCGTGGCCGTGAATTAGCGTGGTGAAATTGCCATTTAGATCGAGAAACCGGTTATCGTCGACATCGTATAGATAGCTGCCTATTCCGCGCTCAATATAGAGCGGGCTCGGATTCCGCTCAATTGTCACTCGTGAGGTGCCATCGGGGAACACCCGCCGCGCGCGAGCGAAACTCTCTTTTGATCTTTGCCCAACTTGCGAGAGTTCCACCATATTCGAACCTTGCTGGTATGCCGCCCCCCGGCGGAGAACTAGTATTCACCTTCAAGCCACCCTTATCTTACCAATTGCGATCGTCCAGGGAGTCTCCACGTTCTTTCGCAACATCTAGTCACGGGTTCGTTAGGGGGCCCTTGACGACCAGATCGTGGTCCGGCCAGGCGCCGATATCGCGCCGTACGGTCAGCCGCAGACATTTTCAAACCGCATTCCGCCTTCTATGCTGCACGTTGAGCCACGCAGATAGCGCAACTTATACCCCTTCACGCGCACAAGGCCACCTCGCTTCTCTCGTCGCGATTGACAAGACCTTCCAACTCGTCACCAGTTAGCCAGGCAATGAGATCGTCGGCTACAATATTCTCTCCTACCAGATGCAGCACCGATCCGCCTGCCTCCCAATGCAAATGTCCGTATTGCGCCAAAACGCCCTTAGACAGTAGCCAGCGCTCTGGAAGTCCAACGACGAAGTCAGGTGCCCACATCGAGAACGACACGCCACGTAGTACTGCAGCCATGATCTCTGGCATGCCCTGTCCTCGAAAATCTTTGCGCAACCAAAAATCTCCGTGGTACGCGACTTTTCCATTGATTTTCTTTGCACTTGGCGCCGCGCAACTACAACGATCTTGAGGGTGCCCCTGTGTCGCAGGATCGCCATAGAATACCCTCAAGGATTCAAGATGCTCCGCAAAATTGCTGTTCGAAAGATCAAACAGCCGTGCAGCCTGCACAAGCACCACTTCATTGTTTTTATCGAGGCCGATCATCCAATATCCCTCCCCTTTTTCAATGGGCGAGCGATCCGGGCGGAACGTCGGATATGTCGGCACTTTAGTGGCAAGCGCCTTCGTAATTGATACGTACTTGTGAAAATCAAATCCTATTGAAAGCTTGATGCCTTTCTGCGAGGCGGCCTCGTCATATCCTCGAAGGAAGCGGGAAACGTTCAAAGGATTAACTACTCGTTTCATCTGCAACTTATCCCATCCTGATCAGTCGCCGCACAGTCTGATCGTCAAGTACAGGGTACAAGTTGGCCGCGGAGCGGGCCACTACCAACTCCGGTGAGGACAACGGAGAACGGGAATTGACCGGTACAACCAACATCTGGCGGCCAGGGACATGAGTTGCAGGGTTTCCAATTGCTCAATCCTGCTATGTGAGAACACTCCAGTCCGAAGCTAGAAGCGCGGCTGCTACAAGACTTCCTTCTCTAAGAATAAACGGCTTTCCGGTTAATGCGCCGTGAGAGCCAGCTGAATTAAAAGGTCGATCAATTCCGCGCTCTCGGGTGGCAGCCAATGGAAGGCCACCGCTGTCCTGCTCTTGTTGACGGACTAATTTGTTCAGGCGGCGAGGCGCCGGCCGCACACCGAAAGACACTCGCTTACTCGTATTCCCGCTCCTTCCACCAGGGAAAGAAGTCCGGCAGATCGGCCGGTACTCGATCTTTAAACACCGCCGGCCGCTTCTCCAGGAACGCCACAACGCCTTCCTTGGCGTCGGCGGAGCGACCTCGCGCGTACATGCTGCGGCTTTCGACCTTATGAGCTTCCATAGGATCATCGGCGCCCAACATGCGCCACATCAGCTGCCGGATCATCGTGATCGACACTGGCGAGGTCTTGTCCACTATCTCGTGGGCGAGAACACGCGCGGTCAGCAATAGCCGATCGGCGCGCACGATCTTGCTAATCAGGCCGCCGGCGAGCGCCTCTTTCGCTGTAAATATTCGCCCGGTGTAAGACCACTCGAGTGCCTGAGCGATGCCGACGACGCGTGGCAGAAACCAGCTAGATGCCCCTTCTGACACCAAGCCACGCTGGGAGAACACAAAGCCGAAGCGTGCGGCGTCGGACGCGATCCGAATATCCATCGCAAGCTGCATGGTGAGGCCCATGCCGACGGCAGGTCCGTTCACAGCAGCGATTACAGGCTTCAAACACCTGAAGATCCGCATCGCAATTTTTCCGCCGCCGTCACTGACCGAGGGGTCGCTGTAATCAACCTTTCCATCGGGCAACCGTTTCACTGGCCCGCGCCGTACGTCACGATCGAACGTGTCGGCTCCCAGCGAAAGGTCAGCTCCAGCGCAGAAGCCCCGGCCTTCGCCGGTCACAATAATCGCAAGGACGTCATTGTCTCCGTCGGCGCGGTCGAAGGCATCTACAATTTCGCGTTCCATAACGGAGTTGCACGCATTGAGCTTCTCGGGACGGTTCAACGTAATCGTGAGGATTTGCTCAGAAATCTCATATTTGATCGTCTCGTACGCCATAGCATTCCTTTCACCTGTTAAGCACGCAGTTTTGGCCCTGGTCACGATGGCCTAGTCTGTTTCAGCGCTTCGTCCAAGGAATGCTCGAATATCTCAAGCCCGTCATTGAGCGTTTCAGAGTCGATCGTGAGTGCAGGCAGGAATTTAACAACCTGATCGACAGGTCCACATCGTTCCACCATCAATCCTTTTTCAAATGCCTTGCGTGCAGTAGTTGCGGCAAGTTCGGGCGCTCCACAATCAAACCCAAACGCCATTCCACGCCCACGAACGGAGAATCCGTTTCCATACTGGGCTGCTATAGACTCTAGCCGATGGCGCATAAGTTCTCCCGTTCGATGAACACCATGTGCGAAGATGTCGTCCCGCCAGTAGAGGTCTAGCGCTGCCGTTGCAGATACCAGCGCCAGATTGTTTCCTCGAAATGTGCCGGTGTGCTCTCCCGGCTGCCAGGCGTCACACTCCTCCTTGATCAACAACATGGATAAGGGCAGACCGAACCCACTCAGCGATTTCGACAAAACAACAATATCGGGCGACAAGTCGGCGAATTCGAAGCTAAAAAACTCGCCTGTGCGGCCACAGCCCATCTGGATGTCGTCAACTATGAGCAGCGCGCCTGCGTTCTTTGCGATAGCTTGGATCGACTGCAGCCACTCTTTGCGAGCTACGTTTATGCCCCCCTCGCCCTGAACCGTTTCAAGAAGAATGGCCGCCGGATAATCAACGCCACTGCTCTCGTCCCTTAACAGTTTTTGCAAATAGTCGGCCGCGTCAGCGTCTGCCCCAAGGTAACCATCGTAGGGCATGAAAGTTGCGCCTGACAAGGAGACGCCGCTGGCTTTGCGATAAAAGCGATTACCGCTGGCAGCGATCGCTCCCAAGCTCATGCCGTGATAGCCATTGGTGAAAGCGATTATGTTCTGACGTCCTGTGACTTTGCGCGAGAGCTTTATTGCTGCCTCGATAGCATTTGCGCCAGTTGGCCCTGTGAATTGGAAGCGGTATTGCAGATTCCGCCTTCTAAGAATGACGGAGTTGAAGGTCTCTATGAACTCGAGCTTCGCTGGCGTGGCCATGTCTAGACCGTGGACGACGGCATCCGACGCCAGATAGTCGGCAATGGCAGCTTTGAACCGACGATTGTTATGACCGTAGTTAAGGGTTCCAGCACCGCAGAGAAAGTCGACGACCTTTCGGCCATCGTCCGTCAGCATGATTGAGCCGCACGCCCGGCAGAAAACGGCAGGAAAGGAACGTGAATACATGCGAACGCCGGATTCAAGCGCTTCCAACGCTTGCATTTTGCGTGACTCGCTTATCGCTCCAGCCATGCGTCGCTCCTCCGACAAGCGAGTGCATAGAAGAACAGCACCCTTAACTCAGCGCGATTGCGCTTTCTCGCGGCATTTCTCTCAACTCATTTACCTGAGACGGGACAACGATGAAGCTACCAGGACTTGTAGTGGCGGTGACTTACCGGGTAATAAATCCGCTTGCGTGAAGATGCTTCAAATGCCGGAGTCGATAGGGCCGGATGTCGGGCCATGCTCCCTCGCTAATGTTGCTGCTCGCGGACCTCTTCTAGACGGAGTCATGTCAGCGATTGCCGGCCATCTTTCGCCGGCATGGACAGGCACCGCCAGGCCTTTCAATTCGCGGTGCGTTCAGCATGAGGGAGTTCCGCTTCGGGAAGCATCGACGTACCAATGATGTGATCCGTAGCCAATTGCTCGATCTCCGAATCGGATAGCCCGAGAAGCTCTGATAGGATTTCTGCATTATGTTGTCCGAGAGTTGGGGCCGCTGTACGGATCGGATAGGGCGTCGCGTTCTCACGAATTGGCATCGACGGCTGCGGGTGCACTCCGACGAAGGCGCGATTCACTTCCTGAAGAAATGCGCGCGAGCTGAGATGCGGGTCCTTGAGCATATCAATTGGCAGGCGGGCGACGCCGGCGGCCACCCTTACCGATTGCAACTCAAGCATGGCCTGATCCGGATCGCGGGCGAGCGTCCAGGCTTCGATGCCTCTCTCGATATCGTCCTCGATGGCGCGGCGGGCTTCGGGTGAGTTCAGAGACGGGTCCTTGGCCCAGTCCGGCCTGCCAATAATGGTGGCAAGCCTCTGCCACATGCCTGCGTCGGTAGCCGCTACTATGACCCAGTTGTCCTCACCCGCACATCGGAAACAGCCGTGCGGGACGTACTGTGGATGACGATTTCCATATCTGGGCGGCTGCATGCCATCGAGGGAGTGCACGGTGATCCATGGCGCAATGAATGGCATCATGCATTCGACTTGCGCCAGATCAATGAATTGGCCTTGCCCGGTCTTGCGGGCATGAATCAATGCAACCAGAACTGCAGCGCAACCATTCAACCCGCCAACGGGATCACCGAAAGCGATGTGGCTCATAACCGGAATTCCACCCGCCCTTCCGACCACGTTGGGAAGCCCTGAGCCCTGCTCAAGGGTCGAGCCATACGCCCGGCAATCGCGATGGACGCTGTACGACCCGAAGGCTGACATCGACATCATGACCAGCCGAGGGTTGAGGGCCCTGAGCACGTCGTAGCCAAGCCCCAGCTTGGGCAACACGTCGACTGAATAATTGCCGACGGCAATATCGGCTTTTGTCAAGAGCCGCTTAGCAAGGGCAAGCCCCTCCGGGCGCTTGAGATCGAGTGTCATGCCGCGCTTGTTGCGGTTCATAATGCAGAAGCACGGCGCCTTCTCATACATCCGATCTTCAACGTAGCCAGGGGGCCTGTCCACGCCGCGCCACCAATCCGGATATTGGATCGCTTCAATCTTGATGACGTCCGCGCCAAGATCAGCGAGTGTGCGCGCACATAATGGTCCTGCCCAGCCCATCGAGAAGTCCACCACACGAATGCCCTGCAGAGGCAGCCGGCAGGCATTGTTGCCGCCCGAGGAGGTTAGCGGAATGCTAGGCTCAATGGATCGCATAGCGGCGAAAGGCTGTTGCTCGCCGACTGCCGGAACGTCCCCTCCTTGAAGCGGCGGTGTCAATGTCAGCCGCTGCACCGAGCCGACCGTCTTTCCCTCCTCTTCGCCAAGCCGGACGGGCACGATTGCACCGCTGACCATCTTTTCTGCATCCTGCAGCAACTCTGACACTTGAGGCACCAGAACAACTGGGAGTTTGCGTTTCAGTCCTTCCGCAAACCACTCCTGAGCTGTCCGCGTCTTCAGCCTCGGAATGAACTGTCCATCGATCTGATCCATATGTTGCAGACGGCCTTCGTTGGAGGCTAGATCTGGATCATCGCCCAGCTCAGAGAGGCCAAGCATTTCACAGAATTCGCGCCACTGTTTTGGAGTAACTGTTGAAACGCCGAGCCAGCCCTTTTTTGTTTCATAGATTCCGACTGGAAAGTTCGGCCAAAAGCGATTAATGCCGATCCGACGCATCACGTCACCGCGTGCAAACGCGTCGAACATTAGGTACTCGGTCGGAGTGAGCGTCGCTTCGAAAATGCTGAGTGACCACGACCTACCTGTCCCGCCCTGCATTCGCGCAACCGCCGAGGAAGCCGCCGCGATGAAGGCCCATAGACCGGCAAAGATACCCGCCTGAAAATCCGGAGCATGCGAAGGCGGGCCTTCGGGCGGTCCGACCAGCTTTACGAGACCGGTGAGTGCGCGCACCGTAGAATCAGTTGCGGCAAATCTCGCATATGGCCCCGCGCCGCCGAACCAGCTGGCTTCGAGATAGATCAAGTCGGAACGTCGTTGCCGGATGGCACTAATATCAATCGCTGAGCAGTCAGCGGAATCAACATCGCGTCCGTCGATCACAATGTCGCAATCTTCAATCAAAGCCGTCAGTCGTGTGATCGCATCTTGGTCCGTCGAATCAATGATAACGCTCGACTTATTGAAATTCAGGAATGCGAACCAGGCGCTCTGCCCACCGGGCGTAAGTGGCGCGCTTTGGCGGAGAGGATCACCTGCCGGCGGCTCGACCTTTTGAACATCGGCGCCGAAATCGGCGAACAACCGCGCGCAATAGCTCGTCCCGGCCGAGCTGCCGATTTCGACGACCCGCAGATCCGATAAGACTTCCAATTGAGGACTCAATTTCATGCTGATGCTTCGAGCTTACCATGATCGCGGCCATGCTTACTGTTTACTGACTGGGAAATTAGACTACGGACTGAGTTCAGAGACGGCTATCGCTACATGCGGGATCTTTGACGCTCCTGATCTTGAACTGGCGATCGCCTGCAACCAAATCTCAGTCACCTTTCTTCCAGTAATTGGGTTCCCTACGAGCTCTATCTCATCCTACAGTCTCGCGCCTACTCAACGCCGCGAGATGACTAAATCATTGGCTTAACCGCTCTGACAGCTACCAAATTCGATAGAATTGAGGACGCAACGAGCGCATGGTAATACATCGCTATCGAATTGGACTGTCGCGTCGTTGCTGGCACTTAGCTGATGCCACATATCACGCCGCTTACCGATTTTCCTCTACTTATCGGCGCGCTCGAATCGACCTTCCTGGGCTACGGGTGCCACCAGTGTGCCGTCGGGCTTAAAGATCAGTCCTCGCGCAATGCCACGACCACGCTGCGCACTCGGCGAGTCATGCGTATAAAGTAGCCAGTCGTCCGCACGGAAGGCCCGATGAAACCACATCGCATGATCGATGCTTGCAGGTATCATCCGGCTATCGAACGGCTTGCAACCATAACGCGCAGTCACCGCGTCAAGTAGCGAGTAATGGGAGGCATAGGCCAACGCACATGTATGCAGCATCGGATCGTCCGGCAGCTTCACGGCCGTCTTTATCCAGACATGGATGCGGCCATCCTCAAACTTGTGGCCGAAATAGCGGCCAGTCTCACCCATAAGAAATTCAATGCCATAATAGCGGCGGATGAATTCAGGCACCTCAACACACATACGCTGATTGCCCAATTCCTCCAACGTGAGTATTTTCGGCGGCGGCAGGGCTGGCTTAGTCTCCTGATGATCGAGCGCGCTCTGTTCTTCGGCGTGAAACGACGTCATGATGGAGGATATCGCGTCACAGCACTGGATGGCTGTGACGCGTCGGCTCGAATAGCTCTTACCGTCGTGCAGGGTTTCAACCCGGTACATGATCGGTACCTGCGGATCGCCGGCCTTAAGGAAATAGCCGTGCATCGAATGCGGCACCCGGTCTTTCACCGTGCGGCATACCGCAGCCATCGCCTGCCCGATCAGCTGACCGCCGAACACCCGTGGCGAGCTGGTGCTTAGACTCTTGCCGCGAAACAGATGCAGGTCGAGCTGTTCGAGGTCGAGAATAGCAGGGAGCTCAGCTAGCGTTCTGGACATTGAAGGACTCGAATTCTCCTGCTCATTCCGGAGCGGTTCAATGATGCTCGCCCATCTGATCTTATTCACATCTGGCTTTGCAGCACAGAAGCAGCATCACTACGCGCACTGTGGGTTCGCTATCGCTCTTTACCATCCACCGGCACGGCAAAGGCGTCGAGAACCTCGCTTTCCCAGATGCAAATTGAAGTCCTAGATCACCCCCCGCGATACTCACGGATCAATAAACGTTACTGATGTCTTCAAGGAGACACCTGCCCGGACAATAAGTGGCAGGAAATAGTTGGGATCATCTGGTGTTCCGGTGTTTGGCGCAGTTCAAACTACAAGTTGACAGTTGTATCTTATGCCGTGCAGCACGGGTAGAGCCATATAGGGGACGAGCGACCGCGAAAACCCGGCGTGTAGCTCCGCCGAAGACCATACTGCGGATTCAACTGATCGTTTCCCATTCACCGGAGACTATACTCCAACCGATCACATAGTCTGCAACCTGAGCAGCAGCTCCAGATCTGATCACCGTCTCACAGTGTGAAGATCCGTCCTGGGTTCAGAATGTTATTCGGATCGAGCGCGCGCTTGATCGCACGCATTGCTTCGATTTCTTCCTGGGTCCTACTGATCTTCAGGTATGGTCGCTTCAGGACGCCGATACCGTGTTCGGCCGAGATCGAGCCTCCGAACTCACCTGTAATGTTATAAACAAGCTTCTCGAAATCCTCCCGCCTCTCAGGCGTGTGCTCGTGATGAACTTCTAAATGCAAGTTGCCATCTCCCACATGACCGAAGACGATCGCGAACGCCTGGACGTCGATTACCTTGATGCGCGTGCGAATGGCGTTCACATATGCATTCATGCGGTCGATAGGAAGGCTGACATCGAAGCCGATCCGCGAGGCATAGGGGAAGGTGCGACCAAGCTCCAGCGTGGAATCGCGGATACCCCACATCGCTGCCGCAGATGCTTTAGAAGGTGCGATCGTCGCGTCGAGAACTACGTTCTCGTCTTTCGCGCGCTCGAGGAGCTCCTCAACATCGGCCCGGATTCTTTCAGCGTTGTTACCGGACGCTTCGAGCAGGACATAAAAGGGATGATGGGTTGGCAGCGGCCTGGCTACCCCGCTCACGCGCTCGATGGTGAGGCGGTAATATCCGTTCCACATGGCCTCGAACGCCGTCAGTTCTCCGCCCAGACGTTGACGTGCCATTCCTAGGAATGAAGAGACTCGCTCAAACGAATGCAGGGCGCAAAGTGACACTTGACGCTCCGAAGGTGCCGGAAAGATGCGCAATACGGCTCGCGTAATCACGCCAAGAATGCCCTCACTGCCGACGAAGAGCTGCTTCAGGTCGATCCCAGTGTTATTCTTGATGTATTTTCGCAGCCATGTAGGACCGTTCCGTTGGCAGTCACTACTTCGAGGCCGAGTATAAGGTCTCGGGTAATGCCGTAGCGAATTACGCGATTGCCGCCGGCATTCGTCGAAATGTTGCCACCGAAAGTGCAGCTACCGCGTGCGCCGAGATCAAGCGGGAATATGTGGTCTTCCTCCTCAACACGCTCCTGGATCCTCTGCAGCAGAGCGCCGGCTTGTGCAACAGCTACGCCCGCCGACGTGTCCACCTCCTCGATCGCACTCATGCGCTCCGTCGACAGGACAATTTCATTTGTATTTGGCAATCCGCCGCGCACCAAGCCGGTCATACCTCCCTGCGTTGTCACAGGAACTTTCTCTTGATGGCACAGGCGAAGTAAGCCGGAGACCTGCTCCGTTGTCCGTGGACGGACGACCGCAAGCGGCTTGGCGGCCACATTACCTGCAAGGTCGTGGTAATAGCGCTCGTCGATATCGGCGCCGATCAGTACCGCACTTGTGTCCAGCACCTCGCGCATTCGGCCAACGAAGCCGTGAGACATGTCAGGCATCCATCGTTTCCCGTAAACTAATATTTGGGATCGCCTCCCTGGTGAACTACCAATGTTCGTAGTGATGCAATGAAACGAAGTGCCTGAGAGACAACAGACAACTTGTGACGTCACGTTTGCGCTGCTCAGAGGGAGTACGGTGGTTTTCCTAACCGTCGGTACACTGAGGCTCGTTCTCGCGCGGCCACGATACCCTGAAAAGGAAGGCGGCCTGACATCCGTCTTTTTTGCGAGGTGGCAAGCATTCTCTACTAAGCGGACTATCCCAGATGTGTCTACTGGCCTAAGAGCTTTGCAGCTGTCGCGCTCGGCTGGGTATCCCTCCGGCGGCGCTTTCAATTACCCACAAATTCTCCTCCGACCACGACACCTAGCGCGATGTCGGTGAGGCGTGACAGCCCGCGCCACACGACGGTATTGCCGGGTGGCGGATCGCTGGCGCGGGCGAGATAACCGCCGAGCCGGGCGACTTTGATCAAATAGTGCGAGAGCGTTTTCCGTCTTGCTTTTGGTCTGTCGTTGACGAGGCGATCGAGCACGCCGATTTCAGT
This sequence comes from Bradyrhizobium sp. 147, assembly GCF_023073935.1. Classification (NCBI taxonomy): domain Bacteria; kingdom Pseudomonadati; phylum Pseudomonadota; class Alphaproteobacteria; order Hyphomicrobiales; family Nitrobacteraceae; genus Bradyrhizobium; species Bradyrhizobium sp. 147. The sequence continues at coordinate 253,046 of NZ_JADPKL010000025.1, forward strand.
CGCGGTCAACGCGAGGGTTGGCGGCGCGTCTGGAGCCGAACGGTTGAGCATCGTCATCCAAAAGACCCGCCAACTCAGGATGCAAAAGAGCGAGATCAGATTGGTCAGACGCTGGGCGGTCCTGAGCTTTGACTCCTCAGCTTTGCAGCCTGATTTGAGGATCTTGTGGAACACCTCGATCTTCCATCTCAAAGCATACCACTCGAGCTTCTCAATGACGTCGGTGCGGGAACCAACGGGCAGGTCGGTGATCAGCAACGAC
>NZ_JADPKL010000110.1:0-40160 GCF_023073935.1 Bradyrhizobium sp. 147
GTTGCCGACCTTCTTCATGGCGTCGGAGAGGAACTTGCCGATCTCGGCGTCGCCGTTGGCGGAAATGGTGCCGACCTGGGCGATTTCGTCGTTCGAGGTGACCTTCTTCGAGTTCTTCTCGAGGTCTGCCACCACGGCTTCGACCGCGAGGTCGATACCGCGCTTGAGGTCCATCGGGTTCATGCCGGCGGCGACAGACTTGGCGCCTTCCTTCACGATCGCGGCCGCGAGCACGGTCGCGGTAGTGGTGCCGTCGCCGGCCGCGTCAGCGGACTTGGAGGCAACTTCGCGCACCATTTGGGCGCCCATGTTCTCGAACTTGTCCTCAAGCTCGATCTCCTTGGCGACGGTGACGCCGTCCTTGGTGATACGGGGAGCGCCGAATGATTTGTCGAGCACGACGTTGCGGCCCTTGGGACCGAGCGTGACCTTCACCGCGTTGGCGAGGATGTCGACGCCGCGCAGCATCTTGTCGCGCGCCTCAACCGAGAATTTGACTTCTTTGGCTGCCATCTGGATTTTTCCTTGAAATTTAAAGGGAAGGGAGCGGGGCTTTTAAGCCGCCTTCTTCTTGGACTCGCTGACTTCGAGAACGCCCATAACGTCGCTCTCCTTCATGATCAGCAGATCCTGTCCGTCGATCTTGACCTCGGTGCCGGACCACTTGCCGAACAGCACGCGGTCGCCGACCTTGAGGTCGATCGGGATCAGCTTGCCGGACTCGTCGCGGCCACCGGGGCCGACGGCGATGACTTCGCCCTGGGAGGGCTTTTCCTTGGCAGTGTCGGGAATGATGATGCCGCCAGCGGTCTTCTCTTCTGCGTCGATGCGCTTGACCACGACGCGGTCGTGAAGCGGACGGAATTTCATGCAGTCCTCCTAAGCAATTGCAAGAGTTGAGGAATTTCGAGGTTGTTAGCAGTCATTGCCCGCGAGTGCTAGCACAGGCGAGGAACAAATAGGACAGGAATTTTGCGGGGGCAAGGGCTTCTAGCAGAAAATTAGCACCCGGAAGTGCGGACTGCCAGAATCTCTTTGCCATCGTTAACGGTGCGCTGGGCCGTATTAGCACGGAGCCGCATCTGCTGCTAACGCGTTGAAATTCAACAGCTTGTTAAACTTTTGGGCTTGAGATGAATTATCAGTTTGCGTCACATTTCTCACATGTGAGCGCATCAGTACCGGGTGGCTCGTAAGGCGCACACCGACCAGGCCGCCCCTTGAATGCGCTCCTGCAAAGGAGGTTTGGCATGGGACTGCAGAGTGGGGGCGCTTCCGAGGATTTCCGGAAGCAGATGCTGGGTTACGGGCTGACGACGGCGCAAATTCTCTATCGGATGCCGGATCATCCGTCGCTGCTCCAGACTTACGTCTGGCAGAACTACGACATGTTTCCGAAATTTCCGGCGCTGAAGGACTTCCTGGCGTTCTGGCAGGAAAGGCTCGACGGCCCCCTGCATTCGGTCACCGTGGCGCATTGCAAGCTGATCAAGCCGGCCGAACTCCGCGCGGTCGACGGCGTGTTCCGGCTGCATTGAGATCGAGCACCGGCTTCGTGGGCGAGCAAAGGCGCGCTCGCGCCGCGCCCACCGTCTCCGCGACTGCTTCTCGCAATGGTGGGCACGTTTCGCTTTGCCCCCGCTACATGATCTCGTTCTGTGCTAGTCTCGCCGCATAATAACAAGCAGCGGGAGGCGGGCCGATGGCCAAAAAAGTAAGATCGCGCAGCGCAGCGCAAGCCGCGGTGAAGAAGCGGAGTGGAGCCAAGGCCGCAGCTCGACCCTCGGCGCGCAAGGCAGTGAAGGCGAAGGCGCGTATGCTCGCGCCGAGCAAACCCGCCCGGCCCAAGCAGCGCATCGCCATCAGCCATCACCGCGAAGAGGATTTCAAAGCCGACGGCTTGCGCGCCTATGCCAAATACCGCGACCTTGGCATTGCCGACGCGACCCATGGCCTGGCGCAAGCGCATGTCATCCGTCTGCAAGGCCCGTGTAATCCGGCCGAGGTCTCAAAGCTTCATTATCACGATGTCGAATTCCAGATGGTCTACGTGCTCAAGGGCTGGGTGAAGACTTATATGGACGGGCAGGGCGAGACCTTGATGAAAGAGGGCAGCGCCTGGACCCAGCCGCCGAAGATCAAGCACATGATTCTGGATTACTCGGATGACGTCGAATTGCTGGAGGTGATCCTGCCGGCGGAGTTCAAGACGGTGGAGTTGAAGGCTTGATGTCATTCCGGGGCGCGGGTAGCGCGAGCCCGGAATCCATTGAGCGGCAGAAACGGTGGATCAATAGATTCCGGGTTCGCGACTTCGTCGCGTCCCAGAATGACAGCGGAGAGAACTACGCCAACACCCCCACCACCGCTCCCATCAGGCACGTCGTCAGCGTCCCCGACACGATCGACTTCAGCCCCAGCGCGTTGATCTCCTCGCGCCGCTCCGGCACCATCACCCCTAGGCCGCCGATCATGATGCCGAGGCTGGCGAAATTGGCGAAGCCGCACATCGCGTAGAGCATGATCAGGCGCGAGCGCGGATCGAGCGCGTCGGGCGGCAGTTTTGAGAAGTCGACATAGGCAATCAATTCGTTGAGCACGGTTTTCGAGCCCATCAGGCTGCCGGCGGTGACCGCCTGGTCCCATGGCAGTCCCATCAGCCAGCACACCGGCGCCATCGCGAGGCCCAGCAGGCGCTGCAACGAGATCGCGGCGCCGCCGATATCAGGCAGCAGGCCGAGGATGGCGTTGACGAGGTAGACCAGAGCCACCAGCACCAGCAGCATCGCGACGATGTTGAGCAGCAGCTCGAGACCCGCGGTGTTGCCCTTCACGATCGCGTCCATCGTGCCGGAGACCTCCATCTCGGGATTTTCCAGCGCGCCGCCGGTGCGCCTGTCGGATGTCTCGGGCACCATGATCAGGCTGACGAGGATCGCGGCCGGCGCCCCCAGCACGGAGGCGATGACGAAGTGCGCGGCGGCATCGGGGATAAGGGGTGCCAGCAGCGTCGCATAGAGCACCAGCACGGTGCCGGCGATGCCGGCCATGCCGCCGGTCATCACCAGGAACAATTCGCTGCGGGTCATCTGCTTCAGATACGGCCGCACGAACAGGGGCGCCTCGACCATGCCGAGGAAGATGTTGGCGGCGGTCGACAGCCCCACGGCGCCGCCGACCCCTAAGGTGCGCTCCAGCAGCCAGGCCATGCCCCGCACGATCGGCGGCAGCACCCGCCAATAGAACAGCAGCGTCGTCAGCACGCTCATCACCAGCACGATCGGCAGCGCCTGGAACGCCAGGATGAAATCCGCACCCGGCACCTTGACGTCGAAGGGCAGGGCGCCGCCACCGATATAGCCGAATACGAACGAGGAGCCGGCGCGCGAGGCCGCGGAGATCGCCCCGACCGCGTCGTTGATGGCGCCGAAGGCGCGCGCGAGCGCGGGTAACTTCAGGAGGACGATGGCGGTGACGAAGGTGGCGACGAGGCCGATCGCCGCCTGCCGCAACGACACGGCGCGGCGATTCTCTGCGAGCGCGAAGGCGATCAGCAGCAATGCGAAAATGCCGAGTGCCGATTGCAAGCGCAGCATGATGTCCCCAAAGCCCTAATGATTATGGCCGCGCCTGCGTTGCAAAGGCAATGCCGGGACGTGCGGGAGGCGTCCCGCTGTTGACAAGCCGGTCCGCCTCAGTCACGCGGGGCACGTCGACATCAGGGCACGGACGGTCCGGGGGTGACGCAAAAGACGATCCAAGAGGTGGTCGAAGCGGCGATGCCAGAGCAGCCAATATCCGGAGATCCGCCGGTCAGTGCCCGCGCGCTCCTCGCCCACCGCGCCTTCCTGTTCTTCCTGCTCTCGCGCAGCCTGTCGCGTTTCTCCAGCCAGATCGCGGCGGTCGCGATCGGCTGGCAGGTCTACGATCTCACCGGCTCGGCCTTCGATCTCGGCATGGTCGGCCTCGTGCAATTTCTGCCCACCGCGCTGCTCGTGTTCGTCGCCGGTCATGCCGCCGATCGCTATGAGCGTAAGCGCGTCGTCCAGCTCTGTCAGCTCGTGGAAGCAGCAACCGCACTCTATCTCGCTGTGATCACCTATCTCGGCGCGGTCGGTGAGGTGCAGATCTTCGTCGCGACCTTCGTGCTCGGCATTGCCGGCGCCTTCGAGAGCCCGACCACGGCGGCGCTGCTGCCGCTGATCGCACCGCAAGGTTCGCTCCAGCGCGCCACCGCGGTCTCCAGCGGCGCGGCGCAGGTCGCGACCATTACGGGGCCCGCGCTCGGCGGCTTTGCCTATGCGGTGGCGTCGCATCTCGCCTATGCCGTGATGGTGCTGTTCTGGATCCTTGGGATGATCCTGACCGGCTTCATCCGGCCGCGTCCGCAGGCGGTCGCCAAGGAGGGGACGAGCTCGGACAACATCTTTGCCGGTGTCCGCTTCATTCGCGGCAACCCTGCGATCCTCGGCACCATCTCGCTCGATCTGTTCGCAGTGTTGTTCGGCGGCGTCACCGCGCTGCTGCCGATCTATGCCCGCGACATCCTCCAGACCGGGCCGGTCGGGCTCGGCGCGCTGCGTGCGGCGCCTGCGGTTGGCGCGCTCTTGATGACCATGGTGCTGGCGCGTCACGCCATCTCGCGACATGTGGGCCTGCGCATGTTTCAGGCCGTGATCGTGTTCGGTGTCGCCACGATCGTATTCGCGCTGTCGTCCTGGATGTGGCTCTCGGTGCTCGCGCTCGCCGTTCTCGGCGCCGCCGACACGATCAGCGTCGTGATCCGTTTCTCGCTGGTGCAGCTGTCCACGCCCGACGAGATGCGCGGCCGGGTCGGAGCGGTGAATTTCCTCTTCATCAATGCCTCGAACCAGCTCGGCCAGTTCGAGAGCGGCCTCACCGCCGCCCTGTTCGGCGCCATGCCCGCCGCTGCGCTCGGCGGCGTCGCCACCGTCGCGGTGGCACTCCTGTGGATGAAGCTGTTCCCGAGCCTGCGCCAGGTGGAGAGTTTGGAGTAACACTCCGCCCGTCGACGTGGGATTGCGAGGAACTCGCGACAAGATTGCGAAGCAATTTTGCGCTAATGCGACGAAGCAATCTAGAGTCCCTCCGCAGAGAAATCCTGGATTGCTTCGCCGCGCTCGCAAGGATGATTGTGGAGGCGTTGCGTTCTTTTGTTTTACCCCCGCCCCACGAACGGCATCTTGGTCGCCATCAGTGTCATGGTCAGCACATTGGCGTCGAGCGGCAAACTCGCCATGTAGGCGACGGCATCGCCGACCGCCTTGGCATCCATGCGCGGCTCGTGCTTGGTGGTGCCGTCGGGCTGGAGCACGCCGGGACCGTTGACCATGCGGTCGGTCATCGGGGTGGCGGCATTGCCGATATCAACCTGGCCGACCGCGATGTCATACATGCGGCCGTCGAGATTGGACGCCTTGGTGAGACCCGTGATGGCGTGCTTGGTCGAGGTATAGGCGGCAGAGAACGGCCGCGGCGCGTGTGCCGAGATCGAACCATTGTTGATGATACGGCCGCCGCGCGGGGTCTGGTCCTTCATGATGCGGAAGGCGTGCTGAGTGCACAGGAACGGGCCGGTGAGGTTGGTGTTCACCACCGCCTGCCACTGCTCAAGGCTGAGATCCTCGAAGTTGACGGCCGGCGCGCCCATGCCGGCGTTGTTGAAGAGCAGGTCGAGGCGGCCATAGGTCTCCTTCACCTTGGCAAACAGCGCCGCGATCGACTCCGGTTTGGTCATGTCGGCGGTGACACACAGGCTTTTTCCTGCGGGGCCGAGCTTTGCGGTCTCCTCGAGCATGTCGAGCCTGCGCCCGACCAGCACCACGGTGAAGCCGGTGTTCATCAGCGCCAGCGACGCCGCACGCCCGACACCGGTGCCAGCACCCGTCACCACTGCGATCTTTTTTGCTTCACTCATCGTTTCTTGCCTTTTGTCATGCTGTCAGCTTTTGGGTTCTTTTTCGTTCTTGTAGGGCGGGCGCGGAATGTTCTGATGTGCGGCGCGCAACGCCGCCGACCAGCGCGAGCGCAAATCGTGGAAATAGGGCTCGCCCGCCTCGATGCGGTGATTGAGATCGGCCTCGCAGGCATCGTTGCGCACCACCAGCACGTCGATCGGCAGGCCGACGCCGAGGTTCGAGCGCATGGTGGAGTCCATCGAGATCAGGCCGGTCTTCAGCGCCTCGTACAACTCGACGTCGTAGTGCATGGCGCGGTCGAGCACCGGCTTGCCGTATTTGTGCTCGCCGATCTGCAAGTACGGCGTATCTGTGGTGCACTCGATGAAATTGCCGGCGGTGTAGATCATGAACAGGCGCATCCGGGAGCCCTTGATCTGGCCGCCGAACAGGAAGGAGACGTCGAAGGAAACGTCCTCGGACTTCAGCGCCGGCCCTTCGGTCGCGTGCACGGCCCGGATCGCCCGGCCGATGCGCTGGGCGGCCTGGAACATGGTCGGCGCGTTCATCAGCGTCTCGATCTCGCCCGTGTCGGGGTCCTCCAGGCCTTCCGTCAGCGTCGACAGCACCGACTGGCTGATGGCGAGGTTGCCGGCGCTGGCGATCGCCATGATGCGCTCGCCGGGCTTGGAGAAGATGTGCAGCTTGCGGAAGGTCGAGACGTTGTCGAGGCCGGCATTGGTGCGGGTATCGGCGATCATCACCAGACCGTCCCGAACCAGGATTCCGCAACAATAGGTCATTTCCAGTCCCCGAACGCGTTTGCGCGGAATTACTAGCCAATTTCGGGAGCCGCTCCAACCCCCGATTCCCAGGGATCATGTCGTCATTCCGGGGCGCGACGTAATCGCGAAGCCGGAATCCATTCCTCCGCTAACTCTGCGGCCCAATGGATTCCGAATGCGTGCCGAGGCACGCCCGGAACGACGAGCTAGCTTTGCCGCTGTGACTGCGATTGCGACTGCCCGCCGCGGCCGGCCTGCTCGACCTTGACGGCCACCGTCAGCGTCTCCGTGCCGCCGCCATAGCGGGTGCCGCGCACGGGGGCTGCGCCGAGATAATCGAGTCCGATCGCGACGCGGACATGGGCGTCGGTGGCGCAGATGCTGTTGGCGGGATCGAAGCCAACCCAGCCGAGATCGGGCACGTAGGCCTCCGCCCAGGCGTGGCCGGCCTCCTGGTGCACCGTGCCGTCCGAGCGCAGGAAGTGACCGGAGACGAAGCGCGCCGGCACGCCACCGCTGCGTGCGCAGGCGATGAAGATATGCGCGTAGTCCTGGCAGACGCCGCGCTTGAGCGTGAACGCCTCCGCCGCCGAGGTGCCGCTGTTGGTCGGGTCCTCGTCGAAGGTCATGTGATCGCCGATCTCGGTCATCAACGTGTGCAGGAAGCCGAGCGTGTCGCTCTCGGCCTCGCTGCGCAACTGGCGCGCAACCGCCATCATCGCCGGATTGACGGAGGTGAGGTCGGTTGAGCGCAGAAACATGCCGGCCGGAAAGCGCTCGTCCGTGCCGCGCAGCACGCCGCCGGTGTCGTGGGTCTCGATCAGGCCTTCGGCGGTGATCTTGATGTCACCGACGGAACCGCAGGATAGCACATTGGTGACGTTGCCGAACGCGTCCTCGTGCGTGTCGAGCTTGGTGTCCGTCGAGACATCGATCTGCCATTCCGCCACATACTGCCCGTCATGGCTGCCGGGCGTCATCCGAAGGATCTGGATCACGCTGGTCGCCGGCGGCTCGTAGCGATAGGTCGTGGTGTGCTGGATTCGCAGGCGCATGGTGATTAACTTGCTCCGTCATTCCGGGATGGTCCGAAGGACCAGACCCGGAATCTCGAGATTCTCAGGTGCACAATTGCGCACCATAGTTCGCCCTTGGGGCGCCCCGGCATGACAGCCTGTATCAGATCAAATACTGCTTGGTGATGATTTCGCCCAGCCTGGAATTGTCGGTAATGAATTCCTGAATGAATTCATGCACGCCGTGCTGGAAAATGTCGTTCATATTGCTGTGTTCCAGCCGGTTGCGGATGCCGCGGGCGTGGCGCTGAGCGGGTCCCTGGCGGCCATAGGCGACGCCGATCTGGTCGAGGTTGCGCACGAGATTGCCGTAGCAGCTTGCCAGCGAGCGCGGCAGCGTGTCGTTGAGGATGAGCAGGTCTGCGATCAGCCACGGTTTCAGCGTCTCGCGATAGACCCAGTGATAGGCCGTCAGCGCCGAGACCGAGCGCAGAATCGAGCTCCACTGATAGAAGTCGAGCGGGCCGCCGACATGCTCTTTCTCGGGCAAGAGCACGTGATACTTCACATCGAGGATGCGCGCGGTGTTGTCGGCGCGTTCGAGATGCACGCCCATCCGCGAGAACCAGTAGGCGTCGTTGCGCAGCATGGTCCGGTAGGCCGACCCGTCGAAGCGCAGCGAGGTCTCCTGCACGAAGCGCAGGAATTTTGCGAGGTCCTCCCGCGTGGACGTGCCCTTGCTCCAGACCGCCTGAAGCTCGATCCAGGCCGAATTGATGGTGTCCCACATCTCGCTGGTGAGCGCGGTGCGCACCGAGCGCGAGTTGAGGCGGGCCGCCTCGATGCAGTTCTTGATCGAGGACGGGTTTCCCGCCGAGAACGAGAGGTAATCGACGACGTTGTGCTCGTTGGCTTCCTCATATTGCTGATAGAAACTGCCGGCGACACCGGCGGTGAGCAGCGCCGAGTCCCATTCATTGGTCTTGCCGATATAGGCGGCGGGAAGCGCGGTGACGCGCAGCGTCGCATCGATGGTGCGCGCGAGGTATTCGGCCCGTTCGACGTAGCGAGCGAGCCAGTAGAGGTTTTCGGCGGTACGCGACAGCATGTCTCTACTCGTCCAAAATCCAGGTGTCCTTGGTGCCGCCGCCCTGGCTGGAATTGACGACCAGAGAGCCTTCCTTGAGTGCAACGCGTGTCAGCCCACCCGGCACGATCGTGGTGCGCTTGCTGCCCGTGAGCACGAAAGGCCGCAGGTCGACATGGCGCGGGGCGAGGCCGCTTGCGGTGCAGGTCGGGCAGGTCGAGAGCGCCAGCGTCGGCTGCGCGATGAAGCCTTCCGGCTCACGCTTCAGTTTCTCGCGGAAGGCCTCGATCGTGGCTTTCGTCGCGGCGGGGCCGATCAGCATGCCGTAGCCGCCGGAGCCATGGACCTCCTTGACGACGAGTTCGCCAAGATTGTCCAGCACATAGGCGAGATCCTTCGGCTCGCGACAGCGCCAGGTCGGCACGTTCTTCAGGATCGGCTCCTCGCCGAGATAGAATTTTACGATGTCGGGCATGTAGGAGTAGATCGCCTTGTCGTCGGCGATGCCGGTGCCGACAGCATTGGCGAGCGTGATGTTGCCGGCCGCATAGGCCGACATCAGGCCCGGCACGCCGAGCACGGAGTCGGGGCGGAAGGTGAGGGGATCGAGGAAATCGTCGTCGACGCGGCGATAGATCACGTCAACCCGCTTCAACCCCTCCGTCGTCCGCATGAACACTTCGTTGTTCTTGACAACGAGGTCGCGGCCCTCGACCAGCTCGATGCCGAGCTTGTCGGCCAGGAACGAGTGCTCGTAATAGGCGGAGTTGTAGACGCCGGGCGTGAGCAGGGCGACGGTCGGCTCGCCGGAGGCGCTTTGCGGCGCGACCGAGCGCAGCGCGGCGAGAAGCTCGTCCGGATAGCGTTCGACCGGCGCCACCCTGTGGCGGGCGAACAGATCCGGAAACAGCCGCATCATGATCTCGCGGTTTTCCAGCATGTAGGACACGCCCGAAGGCGTCCGCGCATTATCCTCCAGCACGATGAAGTCTTCAGCGTCGGTTCGGACGATGTCGATGCCGGCGATGTGCACATAGACGTCGTGCGGCACCTGCTGGCCGTTCATCTCGGGCCGGAACACCGGGTTCTGGAAGATCAGATCGTCGGGTACGATTTCGGCACGAAGGATATCGCGGCCGTGATAGATGTCGCGCAAAAACATATTGAGCGCACGCACGCGCTGCTTCAGGCCCTTCTCCAGCAGCGCCCATTCCTTGCCGGACATGATCCGCGGGATCACGTCGAACGGGATCAGGCGCTCGGTCGACTCGGCTTCGCCATAGACCGCAAAGGTGATGCCGATGCGGCGGAACAGCAGTTCCGCCTCCTGGCGGCGATATTCGAGCGCCTCGGGAGGCGTCTCCTTGAGCCAACGCGCCAGCTCTTGATAAGCAGGGCGCAGGTCGCCGCCGGGAATATTCATTTCATCAAACGCGACTGCCATAGATCCCGACTGTTCTCCCCAGGCGTTGCGACATGAGCCAAGTCGCGCCGGCCTTGGTGGAGACCGCAACGTCCTGTGGCCATGCGGCAAGAGTGCATGACTTTCATGTGGTAGCAAGGGGCGGGCCAGCGCGATAAGCATGGAGGACGGGCATTTGCCGGGGATGGCCGGCGGCTTGCCTGAAAAAATGGCTGAGGACTGCTTATTTCGGCGGCAAACCGCGTGACTTCAACGCGTTACCTCGGCAAAGTTGGCGCCACAGGTGAGGGACAGTTTATGAGCGAGATCGTCACGGCGGGCATTCTGGTCATTGGGGACGAAATCCTGTCCGGCCGAACCAAGGACAAGAACATCGGGTTCATCGCCGAATACCTGACCAATATCGGCATCGACTTGAAGGAAGTCCGGATCGTCTCCGACGACGAGGACGACATCATCGCCGCCTTGAATGCACTGCGGCACCGCTACACCTATGTCTTCACCACCGGCGGCATCGGCCCGACCCATGACGACATTACGGCCGACAGCGTCGCCAAGGCCTTCGGCGTCGGCATCGACCATCACCCGGAGGTGGTCGCCCGCTTCCGCGAGCGCTGGAGCGAGCAGGACCTCAACGAGGCCCGCTTGCGCATGGCTCGCATCCCTGACGGTGCTGAGCTGATCCAGAGCGCGACCATCCTCGCGCCGGGCTTCAAGATCGGCAATGTCATCGTGATGGCCGGCGTGCCCTCGATCATGCAGGCGATGATGGATATCGTCTCGCCCAAGCTGAAATCCGGCGTGCGCATGCTTTCCGAATCGGTCCGCGCCAATGCGCGCGAGGGCGACATCGGCAGCCCGCTGCGCGCGATCGCGGCCGCCCATCCCGACACCATCATCGGCAGCTATCCCTTCATGGACGAGGAGCAAAGGCCGAACACCAATCTGGTGGTGCGCTCGCGCGATGCGGATAAGCTCGCGGCGGCGATGGCGGCAGTGAAGGAAATGCTGGCGGGATTGAACATCACCCGCTAAAGCGCCCGGCTTGCCGGACGTTTTACGAAGCAGGAGGCGACAATGGCGGGTGAAGCACCGGAACTCAGCGCGCAGGAACGGGCGGGCAAGGCCTTCCCGGTCTCCTGGGACCAATTCCACCGGGATTGCCGGGCGCTGAGCTGGCGTCTCAACGAGGTCGGTCCGTTCCATGCAGTGATCGCGATCACCCGCGGCGGCCTGGTGCCGGCCGCGATCGTGGCGCGCGAGCTCGGCGTGCGCGTGATCGATACGGTCTGCATCGCCAGCTACGACCACAACAAGCAGGGCGAGCTCCAGGTCCTCAAGAGTATTTCCGAGGCGGCGATGAAGCTCGGCGGCGGCACCGGAAAGGGGCTTCTAATCGTCGACGACCTCGTCGATACCGGGAAGACCGGCAAGCTGGTGCGCGAGATGCTGCCCAATGCGCATTTCGCCACCGTCTACGCCAAGCCGATGGGGCGTCCGCTGGTCGATACCTTCATCACGGAAGTGTCGCAGGATACCTGGATCTTCTTCCCCTGGGACACTGCGCTGTCCTACCACCCGCCGCTTCGCGACGGGGCGGCGTGAGAGAGTGCGAATGGCGAGTGGCGAATGGCCAGTAGTGAATCCCCAATTCGCAATTCGCCATTCGCTACTCGCCCGCTGCAAAATCGCGTCACGCCGACCGGTGAGATCATTGCCACGCCCCATCGCGGCCTGTTCACCGGCAACCGCGGCATCATCCATGATCCGGCGACGAAGACGCTGCTGAGGAAGCGGTGGTCGTCGCCGGCCTGGCTCACCTGCACTTGCGAATTCCGCGGACGGCGCCGCGAGGTGATGGCACAGCGAAGCTGGACCGAGCTGTTCTTCCTGGACGAGGCCACTGCGCTCGCCGCCGGCCATCGCCCCTGCTTCTACTGCCGCCGCGACGATGCCAATCGCTTCCGGGCTGCGTGGGAAAAGGGCAATCGCGTGCACGGCGTCCGCATGCACGACATCGACACGGTGCTGCATCATGAGCGGCTCGATCACGGCAGCAAACGACTGCACGTCTTGCTGGTGCCGCTCGACCAGCTCCCCGACGGCGCAATGGTTCAGCAGGGCGAGGACAGTTTTTTGGTGATGCGGGGCAGGGCGCTGTTGTGGTCGCCGGCGGGTTATACCGCGGTCGAGCGTCAGCTTGGCGAAGCGACGTTACTGACGCCGCCCTCGACGCTGCGCACATTGAACTCCGGCTACGCGCCCGTGTTGCATCCGACGGCGCTGCCTTAGCACAGCGCCCGCCCGTGCCATTACCCGAGTTTCTCGCGCGCCAGCGCCGCGCCGGCGCCGAGCGCCATCAGCTTGGCTTCGGCGATCTCCCGCCGCATCGGCGCCATGCCGCAATTGGTGGTGGCGATGATGTTGCTCTTTGGGACGAATTTCGACACTGCCTCGATCACCTTCACGACGTCGTCCGCCGTCTCCACCGTGTCGCTGGCCACGTCGATCACGCCGGCCTGCACGATCTTGGCCTTGAGCAGCGCCAGCAGGTCGAGCGGCACCTTCGAATTGCGGCACTCGATCGCGACCTGCTGGATCGGGCTGGCATCGATTGCCGGGAAGATCTGCTCATACTGCCGCCATTGGCTGCCGAGCGTCGCCTTCCAGTCAGTGTTGGCCTTGATGCCGTAGCCATAGCAGATGTGCACGGCGGTGGCGCAGGTGAGACCCTGCGCCGCCTGCTCCAGCGCCTTGATGCCCCAGTCGTTGACCTCGTCCATATAGACGTTGAAGGCGGGCTCGTCGAACTGCACGAGATCGACGCCGTCGGCCTGGAGGGCCTTGGCCTCTTCGTTCAGCATCTCGGCGAAAGCGAACGCCATCTTCACGCGGTCGCCGTAATAGCGGTCCGCAATCGTGTCGATGATGGTCATGGGGCCGGGCAGCGTGAATTTCAGCTTCTTCTTCGTGTGCGAGCGCGCGACGCGCGCCTCGTCGGCATGAACGCGGCCCTTGAGCCGGAGCGGAGCGACTACCTGCGGCACCATCGCCTTGTAGCGGTCCTTGCGAATGCCCATCTCAACCTTGTGCGCGAAGTCGATGCCTTCGACCTTCTCCAGGAAGCCGTGCACGAAATGCTGGCGGGCCTGCTCGCCCTCGGTGACGATGTCGATGCCGGCGTCCTCTTGGATCTTCAGCCAGATCAGCGTCGCGTCGCGCTTGGCGCGCAAGAGCTCCTCGCCCTGCGACTTCCAGGGCGCCCACAGCATGTTGGGCTCGGCGAGCCATTCCGGCTTCGGCAAGGAGCCGGCGATCGTGGTTGGAAACAGCATGGCGGCCTCCCGGCGGGTTATGTTGCGCCTCTTCCTGCCATGTCTTAACGTCGAGGTACAGAACGACAAAAGTCGTCAACCCCGCGACGCCGGACCGGAAACGCCATGATCGAATTCTTCTTCGACTGTTCCAGCCCCTGGACCTATCTCGCCTTTCACAACATCCAGCCGCTCGCGAAAGAGCTCGGCGCGGAGATCATCTGGCGGCCGATCCTGGTCGGCGGCATCTTCAACACGGTCAATCCGAGCGTCTACGCCCAGCGCGAAAAGCCGGTGCCGCTCAAGGCGCGTTACATGAAGAAGGATCTCGCCGATTGGGCGCGCTCGGCAGGCCTGTCGATCAAGATGCCGCCGACCGTGTTTCCCGTGAACAGCGTCAAGGCGATGCGCGGCTGCATCTGGCTCGGCAATCACATGGTGCCGTTCGCCACGGCCGTGTTCGAGACCTACTGGGGCGAGGACAGGGACATCTCGCAGGACGCGGTGCTCGCCGACATCTGCAAGAAGGTCGGCATCGACGAGCAGAAATTCTTCGCCGGCATCGCAGAGCAGAGCATCAAGGACCAGCTCAAGGCCAATACCGAAGAGGTCGTGGCGCGTGGCGGTTTCGGCTCGCCGACGATCTTCGTCGGCAAGACCGACATGTACTTTGGCAACGACCGCCTGCCGCTGATCCGCGAGGCGCTGTTGCGTCAAAAGGCGAGTGCGGCCTGATGGTGCTGGCCGTCATCTGCCGTGAACTCGGCGCGCCCGAGACGTTGCGGCTGGAGGAATTTCCGTCGCCGCCGCTAAAGCCCGGCGAAGTGCGCGTTGCGATCCGCGCTGCCGGCCTGAACTTTCCCGACGTGCTGATGGCGGCGGGCGAATATCAGCTCAAGCCGGAGCTGCCGTTCACGCCCGGCATGGAAGCTGCCGGGGACGTCATCGAGGTGGGTGCGGAGGCGAGGGGCGTTGCCGTCGGCGACAAGGTCATCGTGAAGATGCGCCACGGCGCCTTCACGGATGAAGCGGTGGTGACGCCATCGCAACTCACCCCTAAGCCGTCCACTTTCGACTATGCAGAGGCCGCGACTTATCTTGCCGGTCATGGCACGGCCTATCATGCACTGATCGATCGCGGCCGGGTCGCGCCGGGCGAGGTGCTGCTGGTGCATGGCGCCGGCGGCGGCGTCGGTCTCGCGGCCGTCGAGATCGGCAAGATGCTGGGTGCGACCGTGATCGCAACTGCCTCCAGCGACGAGAAGCTGGCGATCGCGAAATCGCGCGGCGCCGATCATCTCGTCCGCTACGATCGCGAGCCGTTTCGCGATGCTGTCAAGCACATCACCGACGGCCGCGGCGCGGATGTCGTGTTCGATCCCGTCGGCGGCCAGGTGTTCGAGGATTCGATGCGCTGCATCGCCTGGGGCGCGCGGTTGCTGGTGATTGGCTTTACCGGGGGCATCGGTTCGGCCAAGACCAATCTCCTGTTGATCAAGGGCGCGAGCGTGTTAGGCGTGCGCGCCGGCGAAGCGGTTCGAAGAAATCCTGAGCTTGGCGAGGTGCGCCTGAAGGCGCTCTTGCGGTGGGCGGAGGAGGGCAAGCTGCGCCCCCACGTCTCGCATCGCCTGCCGCTGGAAGATTATGCAAAGGCGATGCGATTGCTGATCGAGCGCAAGGCGATCGGCCGCGTGGCGCTGGTGATGGATTGAGTTTTACCACCGTCATTCCGGGGCGCCCGAAGGGCGAACCCGGAATCGAGATTCCGGGTTCTCGCTTCGCGAGCCCCGGAATGACCGTGAACTATTTATATTCCCGCTCCGTCCACCACGGGAAATAGTCCGGCATGTCTGTCGATACCTTGTTCTTGAATTGCGCCGGACGCTTCTCCAGGAACGACACCACGCCTTCCTTGACGTCGTCGGAGCGGCCGCGGGCGTAGATGCCGCGGCTGTCCACCTTGTGGGCTTCCATGGGATCGTCCGCGCCCATCATGCGCCACATCATCTGGCGGATCAGGGCGATCGAGACCGGCGCGGTCTTGGCGGCAAATTCCTGGGCAAGCGCGCGCGCGGTCGGCAGGAGATCATCGGGCGGCACAACCTTGCTGACGAGACGGCCGGCAAGCGCTTCCTGTGCCGAGAAGACGCGGCCGGAATAGCACCATTCCAGCGCCTGCGAGATGCCGACGATGCGCGGCAGGAACCAGCTCGAGGCGGCCTCCGGCACGATGCCGCGCTGCGAGAACACGAAGCCGAAGCGCGCGGCATCCGAGGCAATGCGGACGTCCATCGCGAGCTGCATGGTGACGCCGATGCCGACGGCTGGGCCGTTCACGGCAGCGATAACGGGCTTCAAGCATTTGAATATGCGTAGCGTCACCTGGCCGCCGCCATCGCGCACCTGCGGATCGCTGTAGTCGACCTTGCCGTCGGCGAGCCGCTTCACCGGCCCGCGGCGCGCGTCGCGGTCGAACGTATCGGCGCCGGACGAAAGATCGGCGCCCGCGCAAAAGCCGCGGCCCGCGCCGGTGACGATGATGGCGCGGATATTGTCGTCCTTGTCGGCGGCGTCGAACGCGTCGATCAGCTCCGCTTGCATCTGTGCGTTGAAGGCGTTGAGCTTGTCGGGCCGGTTCAGCGTGATAGTGAGGATCTGCTCGGCGACCTCGTACTTGATCGTCTCGTACGCCATGGTGGTTTCCTTCCCTTGTCATTGTTGAATCAATTCTGTCATTGCCGGGCTTGACCCGGCAATCCATCTTTTTCGAAGAGGATGGATGCACGGGTCGAGCCCGCGCATGACCAGTTGTGCGCAGACGCTAAATGCGATTCTAACGCGCCGGCGGACTCGGCCAGGGCCGCTGCGGGCCGCGTAGACCTTCAAAAGTCTTGGCCATGCCGAGCACGCCGATATCGTCGAAGCGGCGGCCGACGATCTGCACGCCGATGGGAAAACCCTTGGCGTCGAAGCCGCCGTTGACGGAGATCGCGGGATTCTCCGACATATTCCACGGTACAGTATAGGCGATGTGCTCGAACGGCTTCATGGGATCGTTGGTGGGCGAGGCCCATTCCGCCGGATAGTTCACGTTCGGCGCGGTCGGCGAGACCACATAGTCGATCTCGCAGAACAGCTTTCCTGCTGCTGCGCGGATCGCCATGGTCTGATTGAAGCCGCGGATGACGTCGACGCCCGACAGCTTTGCGCCGGACTCGCCCCATTTGAAGATGTAGGGCAGCACCTTGGCCTGCTCGGCCGGCGTCAGCTTGGACAGATCGTCCCACATGCGCGCACGCCAGAAATTGTCGAGGCCATCGAGCATGTCGCGTGTGAGAATGCCGTCGACCTCGGTCACGACCGCGCCGGCGGATTCGAACGCCTTGGCCGCCTTCACGGCGACCTCGCGCACCGGCTTGTCCAGCGGCAGGCCGACGCCGGGATCGAGCATCAGGCCGATGCGCAGTTTGCGCGGAGACTTCTCCAGCCCCTTCCAGTTGAGCGGCTCGGCCGGCAGGCTCATCCCGTCGCGGCGATCGGGCTTGGCGATCACGCTCATCATCAGCGCACAATCGTCGACCGTGCGGGTCATGGGACCTGCGACGCGGCCGACATAGGCGGGATCGATCGGCACGCGGCCGAAGCTCGGCTTCAATCCGACGAGGCCACACCAAGCGGCCGGCAGGCGCACCGAGCCACCGATATCGGTCCCGAGATGCAGGGGACCATAGCCGGCGGCAGCGGCGGCGCCCGCACCCGCGCTGGAGCCGCCGGGATTCTTGGAGAGGTCCCAGGGATTGCGCGCGAGCGCGTGAAAGCTGGAGAGACCGGAGGACAGCATGCCGTAATCGGGCATGGTGGTCTTGGCGAAGATGATCGCGCCGGCCTCGCGCAGCCGCGCGGCGGGCGGTGCGTCCTTTTCGGCCGGCACCAGCTTGACGCTGGCAGCCCCCAGCGGCACCGGCACGCCCTTGGTCGCGATGTTATCCTTCACCGTAACAGGCACGCCGTCCAGTGCGCCGCACGGCTCGCCGCCGCTCCAGCGCGCGGTCGAGGCCTTTGCGGCCTCGCGCGCGCCGTCGGGATCGAATGCATAGAGCGCCTTCAGATGCGGTTCCCACGCCGCGACGTGCGCAAGCACGTCTTCCAGCACCTCGCTCGGCGAGAACTGCTTGGCGCGATAGCCCGCGATCAGATCGACCGCGGACAGATCATGCAGCGAGGTGACCGTCTCTTCGACGCCCTCGTTATGCATTGCCACCCACCGGCATGCGGGTTTCGATGATGCGGGCAAACATGCTGGCGCCGATCGGCAGGATCTTGTCGTCGAGCACGAAGCCGGGATTGTGCACAGGCACCGAGCCGTCATGACCGACCCAGAAGTAGGCGCCGGGGATGGTCTGCAGCATGTCGGCAAAATCCTCGCTGCCCATCTTCGGTTGGGCGCGGGTGATCACGTTGGCAGGATCGACCACGGTGCGCGCGACCTCCTCGACCACCTTGGACTGCTCAACCTGGTTGACCAGCACGCCGAACGTGTCGCGGATATCGACCGCGATCTCGCACTGGAACGCGGCGGCGATGCCGGCGCAGATCGTGCGGATGCGCTCGCTGATCATGGCGCGGACTTCGTTGGAGAAGGTGCGGATGGTGCCGCAAAGATGCGCTTCGCCTGGGATGACGTTATAAGCGGAGCCCGCATGGATCTGGGTGATCGAGACGACGGCGGATTGCAGCGGCTCGACGTTGCGGCTGACGATGGTCTGGATCGCCTGCGCCAGCGTGGTCGCGATGATCACCGCGTCCTTGGATCGCTCGGGCATCGCGCCATGCGCGCCGTAGCCGGTGATGCGGAGGTCGAAGAAGTCGGCGCCGGCCATCGCCGGGCCCGGCAGAATCGCGATCTCGCCGTGGTTGAGATCGGGCGCGTTGTGCAGGCCGTAGAGCTCGTCGCAGGGAAATTTCTCGAACAGCCCGTCCTTGATCATGGCACGGGCGCCGCCGAGACCTTCCTCGGCCGGCTGGAAAATCAGGTGCACGGTGCCGTCGAAGTTCCGGGTCTCGGCGAGATAGCGCGCGGTGCCGAGCAGCATGGTGGTGTGGCCGTCGTGGCCGCAGCCGTGGAAGCGGCCGGGAATTTTCGAGCTCCATTTCAGATTGGTGTTCTCTTCCATCGGCAGCGCGTCCATGTCGGCGCGCAGGCCGATGCGCTTGGTGCTCGTGCCCTTGCCCTTGATGACGCCGATCACGCCGGTGCCACCGAGACCGCGATGCACCTCGATGCCCCAGCTCTTCAGCATGTCGGCGACGATACCGGAGGTGCGCACTTCCTCAAAGCCGATCTCGGGATGGGCGTGGAGGTCGCGCCTGATAGCGGTGAGTTCGTCGGCATAGCCGTCGATGCGGTCGATCGTGGGCATGTGTCCTGTCCGGTTAGCGTGAGGAAGGGGTGAAGGCGGGTCCGTTCGGCTTGATGCGGATGCCCGGCCGCAGGCGCCTCCAGGGCAGGGAGGCGGTGTCGGCCGGCATCGCGCCCGGTGCGGCGCAAATCAGCAGCTTTTCCGCGATCGGCTCGAAATCGGCGCGGAAGTGCACCGAGCTCTTGTTGACCAAAATCTTCTCTCGCGTTGGCTCGATGCCGACATAGCGGTACATTGCCTGGTCGGCGAGCTGCGCCTTGTGCGAGGAGACGACGACGCGGACGTCGCCGATGCGCAAGGCGGCGGAGGGGCCCATCTCCATCTCGCGGCCGCCATAATAAGGGCCGGGCGCGATGAAGCGGCCGTCGGAGAGTTTTTCGACCACGAAGGTCTCGCGATAGGGCTCGTCGCCCGGAATGCCGGACTTGCCGCCGAGCGACAGCGTGACGGTGGCCCCGACGCCGGCTGCATGCGCGGCTCTGGCCGATTCCGGATCGTAGATCACCCCCGTCGCGGCACTCGCCTTGTTGCGCACCAGTGCACGTAGCATACCGGTGGTATCGGAATCGCCGCCCGCGCCGGGATTGTCCTGGGTATCGGCGATGATGATCGGCTTGCTTGCGCTCTTGGAAAGCTCCATCGCATGGCGCACGCCGTCGTCGGGCGACCAGATCTTGCCGTCGAAATCGTCCTCATGGCCTTCGATCAGCTTGAGAAGCGCATCGGCCGCGCGGTCGGCGTCCGCTTGCGTCTTGCCATAGGCGAACACGCTCGGCCCGCAATCGCGGAAATCGGCGGCGGGGAAGCCGGGCGCGAAGGACAGCGTCGGAACTGCGTCACCCTCCAGCGCGGCGAGCTTCTCGTAGATGCTTTTGGTCGGCTGGTCGCTCGTGCACTGCCAGCTGATCGGGATCAGGAACGGCAATTGCCGGAACGCCTTTGCGAAGCGTTGCTTGGACTTCAGCAGCAGTGCGAGATGGCGCGCACAGGCGCGGCCGGTTGCGGCCATGTCGACATGCGGATAGGTGCGGTAGGCGATCAGCGCGTCGGCATGCTCGATCATCTCGGGCGTGACGTTGGCGTGCAGGTCGAGGCTCGCGACCAGCGGAATATCTTTGCCGATGATCCGGCGCACGCGTGCCAGGATCTCGCCTTCCCCATCGTCGAGATGCTCGGTCACCATCGCGCCGTGCAGGTCGAGATAGACGGCATCGAGCGGACCGGCGGCTGCGATGCCGTCGATCATCACCTTCACGATGCGCTCGAAAGCATCCTTGGTGACATGCGCCGACGGGCTCGCACCGCAGGCGATCGTTGGGATGAGTTCCCAATCGTTCATTTCAGCGCCGTCGACGAAGCCCGCGAGACCGACATTGATGCGCCGCATCACCTTCAACACGTCGGCGCCCTGCGTCATCGCCGGCCAGCCGCCGCCATGCTGGAAGTCCGCGAACGTCGCCTTCGTCGGCGCGAAGGTGTTGGTCTCGTGCAGGAAGCCGCCGACGGCGATACGTGTCATCAATTCAAATCCGGTCAAATGGTGCGACGACGTTACCCGCCTTTGCAGCAAGAGCAAGGTGGGAAGCAATCGCGCCATGCATAGGGTCAAGCTGTTTTGGGAATGCTGCGGATGAGCCCACGCTCCATCGTCATTCCGGGGCGCGCGTAGCGCGAGCCCGGAATCTATCGTGCGACGGAGTCTACCGCTCGATAGATTCCGGGCTCATCGCTTCGCGATGCCGGAATGACAGCGGAAACGGCCTACGCGCTCGCCGCCACGCCCTCCGACACCGGCCGAAAGTTCGCAAAGTCCCAGCCTCGCCCCGGAGCCGCATCCAGCAGTGCCTTGGTGTAGGCCTCCTTCGGATGCGTCAGCACTTCGGCGGCGGGGCCCTGTTCGACGACGCGGCCGTGCTGCATCACCACGACCTCGTCGCAGATTTGCGCGGCGACGCGCAAGTCATGGGTGATGAACAGGATCGCGATGCCGAGCCGCTTCTGGATCTCGTCGAGCAGCTCCAGCACTTGCGCCTGCACGGAGACGTCGAGCGCGGAGACCGCTTCATCCGCGACCAGCACGTCGGGATCGAGCGCGAGCGCCCGGGCAATGGCGATGCGCTGGCGCTGTCCGCCCGAGAACTGGTGCGGATAGCGCGACACAGCATCGACCGGCAGGCCGACCAGCTCGAGCAGATCGCGCGCCCGCTTCATCGCCTCGGTGTGCGAGACGCCATAGTTGATCGGGCCTTCTGCGATGCTCTCGCCGACGGTGACGCGTGGATTGAGCGAGCGATAGGGATCCTGGAACACGATCTGGATCTTTTGCCGGTGCGGTTGGAGCAGGCGGCGCGAGATATCGGCAATCTCGCGGCCGGCGAGGCGCACGCCGCCGGAGGTCGGATCGATCAAGCGGACGATGCAGCGCGCGACCGTCGACTTGCCGGAACCGCTCTCACCGACGATGCCGAGCGTACGACCCTTGCGCAGTGTCAGCGTCACCTTGTCGGCGGCGACGACCTCACGGCCTTTGCCGAAGAAGGCGCGCTCCTTATAGACCTTGCTGAGCTCGTTGGCTTCCAGCACCACCGGCTCCTTGGACTCATCCCGTGCCGCGCGCGGCACCAGGCTCGGCACTGCGGCGAGCAAATTGCGGGTGTATTCCATGGTGGGATTGCGCAGCACGGTATCGAGCGGGCCGGTCTCGACGAGGCGGCCCTGCCGCATCACAGCGACGCGGTCGGCGATCTCGGCCACCACGCCCATATCGTGAGTGATGAACAGCACGGCGGTGCCGTGATCGCGCTGGAGATCGCGGATCAGCGTCAGAATCTGCTTCTGCGTGGTGACGTCGAGCGCGGTGGTGGGCTCGTCCGCGATCAGCAGCTTCGGCTCGAGCACGAGCGCCATTGCGATCATGATGCGCTGGCGCTGGCCGCCGGAGAGGCGGTGCGGGTAAGAGGCGAAGATGCGCTCGACCTGGGGCAGGCGGACCTGCTCCATCATGTCGAGGATCCGCTTCTTGCGCGCTTTGGCGTCAAGATCGGTATGGGCGCGCAGCACCTCGTCGATCTGGCGGCCGACCGGCACCACCGGATTGAGCGCGGTCATCGGCTCCTGGAAGATCATCGCCATCTGCGTCGCGCGGAGCTGGCGCAGGCGGCGGTCGGTCGCGGTCAGCAGCTCCTCGCCGACCAGCTTGATGCTGCCGCCGGTCGGCACCAGCGTGCCCTTCGGCAACAGGCCCATCGTGGTGAGGGAGGTCACCGACTTGCCCGAGCCGCTTTCGCCGACGAGGCACAGCGTCTCGCGCTCGCGTACCTGGATCGAGATGCCGTCGATGATCTTCGGCCCGCCCGGCTTCTTGCCGATGGAGACGACGAGGTTGTTGATGTCGAGGATGGTGTTGGTCATGCAGGGTCTTTCGTCATTCCGGGGCGCGCGCAGCGCGAACCCGGAATCCACCGGGCGTCGGTCCAAGCGGTGAAATGGATTGCGGGTTCGCGCCAAGAGGCGTGCCCCGGAATGACACTGTTACCTGTTTCACTTCCCCTCCCGCTGCTTCATGCGCGGATCGAGGGCGTCGCGGGCGGCATCGCCGATCAAATTGATGCTGAGAATGGCGATCGAGAGCAGCAGGCCCGGCCAGAAGATCAGCGACGGCTTGAGCTGGAAGTACTGGCGGCCCTCGGCCATGATGTTGCCCCAGGTCGGCGTCTCCGGCGAGATGCCGGCGCCCAGGAAGGAGAGGATGGCCTCGGTCAGGATTGCGGAGGCGCAAACATAGGTGCCCTGGACGATCAGCGGTGCAATCGTGTTCGGCATCAGATGCCGCCACATGATCTTCGGCAGGCTGGAGCCGACCGAAATCGCTGCCTCGACGTAAGGCTCCTCGCGCGCCGACAGCACCACCGAGCGCACCAGGCGCGCCACGCGCGGGATCTCCGGAATTGTGATCGCGATCAGCACTGTCCAGAGGCTGGCGCCGGACAGTGACACCACGGCGATCGCGAGCAGGATGCTCGGCATCGCCATCAGGCCGTCCATGATCCGCATCATCACGGCATCGACCAGCTTGAAGAAGCCGGACACGAGACCGATTGCAAGCCCAATGGCGACCGAGAGAATCGCCGAACCGATGCCGATCAGGAGCGAGATGCGGCCGCCATAGATGACACGCGACAGCAGGTCGCGGCCGTAGGCGTCGGTGCCGAGCAGGAACTGCGCCGACGACGGCTTCAGCCGCTGCGAAGGCGCAAGCTGGATCGGATCATGCGGCGCGATCAGGGGCGCGAGAATCGAGATCACCACGACCAGCCCGAGCAAGACCGTGGCCGTCGCGATAATCGGCGTCGAGGTGAGAAATCCGAAGCGCGGCCGCAGCGGCGACGTGATCGGAATGGATGACTGGGGAAGGCTATCGACCGACATTATCGTTGTTACCTTTGCCTCAGTACCGAATCCGCGGATCGAGCAGCGTATAGGCGACGTCGATCAGGAGATTGACGACGACATAGATCAACGACGTCAGCAGGATCATCGCCTGGATCACCGGATAGTCGCGCGCCAGCACCGCATCCACGGTGAGGCGGCCGATGCCGGGAATGTTGAACACGCTCTCGGTGACGACGACGCCGGAGATCAGCAGCGCAAAGCCGGTGCCGATCACGGTGATCACGGGCACGGCGGCGTTGCGCAGCGCATGCCGCATCATCACCGCCACCTCGTTGATGCCCTTGGCGCGCGCCGTGCGGACGTAATCTTCGCCGAGCACGTCGAGCATCGCCGCACGCGTCATGCGCGCGATCAGCGCGATGTAGATGAAGGAGAGCGCGCAAGTCGGCAAGATGATGCGTTCGAAGAACGGCCCAAAACCACTCGAGATGCTCTTGAAGCCCTGCACCGGGACCCAGCGCAGATTGATCGCGAAGATTTCGATCAGGACATAGCCGACGACGAACACCGGGACGGAGAAGCCCAGCACGGACAGGCCCATCACGAAACGGTCGATCCAGGTGCCATGCTTCCACGCCGCGATTACGCCCAGGGGCACGGCGACGACCACGGCGAGGATGATGGTCGACAGCGCGATCGAGATCGACGGCTCGACACGCTGGCCGATCATCTTCATCACCGGCAGGTTGGAAATCAGCGACGTCCCGAGATCGCCGTGCAGCAGCTTGTTCACCCAGGTGACGAACTGCACGATCAGGGGCTCGTTGAGGCCGAGCGAGGCGCGGATGCGCTCCAGCCGTTCCGGCGTCGCGTTGTCGCCGGCAAGAATCGCGGCGGGATCGCCGGGGGTGAGGCGAAGCAGCAGGAAGACGAACAGCGCGACGACGCCCATTACGGGCACGGCGGCGAAGATTCGGCGAACGAGATATCCGAGCAAGTTGGATCCGTCAGATTAGAGTCAAATCGGGCAGGGCCTTCGGCAGGCTGCCATCAGCCTAACATTTCAGCAATTCCCGTGCCATCCGGGCCACAGCTTTTACAGGGCGGCCTGTCGTGGCGTGCTCTCTTTGCCCGTCGTCATTCCGGGGCGCGTCGAAGACGCGAACCCGGAATCTCGAGATTCCGGGCTCGGTCCTTCGAACCGCCCCGGAATGACGGACTCAGACAGTCATTCCAGCGTTGCCAGCAGCCCGGCCATCAGCCGGCCGCGTTCGACCAGGCTTTCGACCTCGATATACTCTTCGAGCGTGTGGCCGTTACCGCCACGCACGCCCAGGCCGTCGAGCGTCGGGATCCCCATCGCGCCGGTGAAATTGCCATCGGAGCCGCCGCCGGCACTCGCATGCGGCAGCTCGGCGCCGAGCGACTTGGCGATGCCGCGGGCTTTTTCATACAAAGCCATGGTGCCGGCGTCCGGTTCCCACACTGGCCGCGTCACGCCACGGGTGACCTTGAAGGTGACATCATTGGTTGTGCCCGACAGCGCCAGCATCCTCTCGACGCCGCGGTCGAGATCGGTCTGGCGCTTGGCCATCGAGAGCGCTTCGCCTGTGGCGGTCGTGGCAACGCAATTCACCCATTGGCCGCCATGCACGACGCCGACCGAAAAGGTGCAGTCGTCCGTGGTCATCGCGTCGATCGCGAGGATCTGCCGGGCCATCTCGCGGATCGCCGAGCGTCCCGCCGACAGCGTCGCGCCGGCGTGGCTCGGGCGGCCTGTCGCCTCGAGATTGAAACGCGCGATGGCGTATCGTCCGGTGGTGACGCCATTGTCGGCGCGGCCAGGCTCGGGCACCAGCACGTATTTGTTACGCGCGGCCTCCGCCTCGATGATGTCGCGGGTGGAGGGCGTGCCGACTTCCTCATCCGGCGTGAACAGCACGGTGATCGGCAGCGGCGTAGTGAAGGCGGCGCGTGCCAGCTGCCGGATCGCCTCCAGCGAGAGATAATTGCCGCCCTTCATGTCGTAGATGCCGGGGCCGTAGCACTTGTTGCCCTCGCGCCGCCATTTCAGCTTCTCAATGGTGCCGACCGGGTGCACGGTATCCATGTGCCCGGCGATCAGGATGCCCGGCTCGCCCTGCTTTGGATGGGGAAAGCGCGCGCGGATCACGCCGCCAAAACCCTGGCGGCCGGCGATGCGCTCGATCGTCGCACCCATGATCGCCATATCCCGCGCTGCGATATCGAGCATGCGGTTCACGGCGCCTGCGTCCCAGGTCGGGCTCTCGCATTCCACCCAGCCGCGCAGGCCCTGGAGCATCGCCTCGGAATCGAAGGGAAGATTGGCTGGGTTCATCTCAATGTCTCTCAAGCTTCAAAGCTGGAACGCGCATTGCATTGGCGCAGGGGAGGACGGGCCGAGAGCGTTGTAAAGCCAAACCGATCTTTTTGGAGCCCTTGCACACGCCGCGAGGGCTTGCACCGAAACCGGATTGACGCGCTCGGCACTGTCTGCAAGTCTCGAAAGATAAAGGCATTGCATGAGGTTAGTTCGCCCAAAGAACGAACCGGATGCTCAATCAATAATCTGCCTTTGAACAGTTTCACGTCAGGAGAAACTTTCCATGTTCAACTTCATGCGGCGGGGGTCTCGCGCGTTCGCCTCCAAACTTGCGCTGTCGGTCGTCGCGCTTTCGGTCGGTTTGGCCTCGCACGTGCTTGCTGCCGGCAAGACTCTTACGGCGGTGATGCATTCGGATCTGCGCATCATCGATCCGATCTTCACCACGGCCTACATCACGCGGGACCATGGCTACATGGTGTACGACACGCTGGTTGCCACCGATTCAAATTTCAAGATCCAGCCCCAGATGGCGGATTGGAAGGTTTCCGACGACAAGCTCACTTACACCTTCACGCTGCGCGATGGCCTGAAGTGGCATGATGGTGCGCCTGTGACGGCGGAAGACTGCGTCGCCTCGCTGAAGCGTTGGGCCGCGGTCGACGGCATGGGCCAGAAGCTGATGGACTTCACCGCGAGCATTGAGGCGACCGACGCCAAGACCATCACGTTGAAGCTGAAGGAGCCGTACGGCCTCGTGCTGGACTCCATCGGAAAACCCTCTTCGCGCGTCGCCTTCATGATGCCGAAGCGCCTCGCCGAGACGCCGCCGGACAAGCAGATCCCGGAGCAGATCGGCTCGGGTCCCTTCAAGTTCGTGCAGTCGGAATTCCAGCCGGGCGTGAAGGCGGTCTACGTCAAGAACACCGATTACGTGCCGCGCAAGGAGCCGGCGAGCTGGACCTCGGGCGGCAAGGTGGTGAAGGTCGACCGCGTCGAATGGATCACCATGCCGGACTCGCAAACTGCGGTAAACGCGCTGCAGTCGGGCGATATCGATTTCATGGAAAATCTGCCCTACGATATGCTGCCGATACTGGAGGCGAACAACGAGCTCACGATCGAGGTCTCGAACAAGTTCGGTTTTCAGACGCTCGGCCGCATGAACTTCCTTTATCCACCGTTCGACAACGTCAAAGTGCGCCGCGCAGCCTTCCTGGCGATGAACCAGAAGGACGTGCTCGACGCGCTGGTCGGAAACCCGAAATACCAGAAGATCTGTGGCGCCTTTTTCGTGTGCGATACGCCGCTCGCAACCGAGGTGGGCGCCGAGACCCTGGTGAAGGGCAACGGCATGGCGGAGGCCAAGAAGGCGCTCGCCGAGTCCGGCTATGACGGCACCCCGGTCGTGATCATGGCCCCAGGCGACGTCACGACGCTCAAGGCGCAGCCTATCGTTGCGGCCCAGCTGCTGCGCGAGGCCGGCTTCAAGGTCGATCTGCAAGCGACCGATTGGCAGACGGTGGTAAGCCGCCGCGCCAGCCAGAAGCCCCCGAAGGAGGGCGGCTGGAACATGTTCTTCACCAACTGGGTCGCGGCCGACGTCTCCAACCCGATCGCCAATCTCTCGATCGGCGGCCAGGGCAAGAAGGGCGGCTGGTTCGGCTGGGCGGAAGACGCCAAGATCGAGCAGCTCAAGGATGCCTTCGTCCGCGCGTCCTCGATCGACGAGCAGAAGAAGATCGCCGCGGACATCCAGAAGGAAGCCTATGAACAGGTGATTTACATCCCGCTGGGGCAGTATCTCCTGCCGAGCGGCTGGCGCAAATCGCTGACCGGCGTGCTCGACGGGCCCGCGACGCCGCTGTTCTGGAACGTCGACAAATCGGAGTGAGCGGAAGGCGTATTCTCGCGCCATCGTCTCGATCATCCTGCGGCGCCGCTGTCATCAGCGGCGCCGTTGTCTTTTGTCAGCTTCGCGTCAGCTTGAAACCGGCGGAACTCTTAACCCTTCCGATTTCCGATCATTGCTATTTGTTTCGATCTTGAAATAGATGTGTCGTCTCACGCATCACTTTCTCTCCCTCAGATTTAGTTCCTTTGCCGAACCATTTCGCATTCCAGGCGATGGCCGAACGTTCCGATCGCGCGCCGGCGCGTTGGCGGCGACCTTTCCTGCATTGGCTCGATGGCGTCGAGCTAGGCTGGGCCGTGCCGCTTCTCATTGCATGCTTCGTTGCGATCTGGACGCTCTATCTGGCGATCGCCTATGCCGGCGGTGGTCTGCACCCTGATACGCTCGAGGCCTGGACGTTGGGACGGCATTTCGCCTGGGGCTATCACAAGCATCCCCCGTTGATGGGATGGATTGCCGCTGGCTGGACCTCCGTCTTTCCGCTCAGCGACTGGTCGCTGCAATCGATGGCAATGGCCAATGCCGGGCTTGCACTGGTCTTCGTCGACCGGATCGCACGGCAGTTCGTGACCGGAGATAAACGCATCCTGGTGCTTCTGCTGCTGATGCTGACGCCCGCCTATCAATTCCACGCCCAGCGCTTCAATGCCAATGCCGTGCTGCTCGCGGTCTGGCCGCTGGCGACCTGGTGCTTCCTGCGCGCGTTCGAGACGCGCGCCGCATCGTGGGCAGTCGCGGCAGGATGCACGACAGCGCTGGCAATGGTCGGCAAGTATTATTCGATCTTTCTCGTCGCGAGCTTCGCGTTTGCTGCGCTGGCGCACCCGGCGCGGCGCGCCTATTTTACCTCCGCTTCGCCCTGGATATCGGTGGTGGTCGGGCTGGCGGCGCTATCACCACACATTTATTGGCTCGCGACGACGGGAGCGCCGACCTTCAGCTATGCGTTGGCGCACGCCAACGGCAATGTCCTAAGCTCGCTCGGCGAAGCCAGGAACTTCCTGCTCGGGCTGGCGGCGGCGATGATCGTGTCGGCCTTGACCTGGGTATTCATCGCCGGCACGCGATTGAAGCAGTTTCCGGCCGACTTCGCCGCGATGCGTCCGGGACTGCGACTTCTGTTCTACGTTGCCATAGGCACGATCGCGCTGCCGGTACTGACATCCCTCGTGATGGGCACCGATCTGCCCTCGCTGTGGGCATTGCAGGGGCTGTTCCTGTTCGCCGTTCTCGTGGTGTGCGGCGCGCGCTATCCGATCGAGCGCTTCTACACGGTCAACCTCACCGTGATCGTGGCCGGCGTCGCGCTCGCCGCCGTCCTGGTCGCCGCGCCGATCCATGCCGTCTATCGCAACGATCACGGCTACGAAGAAGGCAGGAATTTCTACGCGCAGGTGGCCAGCGAATTGACGCGCGAGTGGCGCGAGCTGACCGGTACGCCGCTCAGCGCCGTCAGTGGTGATGATTCGCTGGCCTTTGCGACGGCGTTCTACAGCCCCGATCATCCGTATTATGCACGACCGTTCGAGTCTGAATACGGTTCGGGCTTGCAGCGCAAGACGACGCCCGACCGAGGCTGGGCCGCGGCGTGTTTCCGCGGCCAGGACCATTGCGGCCGCTGGATGGAATGGGCGTCCTCGAAAGTCGAACACGTCGTCCGACGCGAGTTCAGGGTACAGGCCAATTTGTGGGGCCTGCCCGGTCTGGCGCGGCAGGTAATCGTGCTGATGGTGCCCCCGCGGGGAAGCGGGCCGGCGCACGAAGGCGCTGCGGATGATTTCAGCGCCAGCAGGCGGCGACCGATCAGACTTCGTGATCAGCAGTGACTGTCGCGCAACTGTTCGAGCCCTTCGCTCGCCAAAGGCGTCGTGGACGTGGTCCGCTCAGCGGCCGGCTCTGAACGCTCCTGCTCCTGCTGTTCCGGCTCGCGGTCTTCGCGGTGTTTCAGTCCCATCTCGTCGTCCTCTCGAATTGCTGCGGTACAACATCGAGGGGAGCGGGAAGTTCCTCAGGTGGCGGGGCGATGATGCGGCTTGAACAGCTGCCCTTTCTCCACCACCAGCACGATCGCAAGCGCCGCAAGGGTCGACAGGAAGAAGCCGACCGAGAACGGCAGCAGCGTGCCGTCGAAGCTCTGTCCGATCGCCATGCCGACCACGATTCCGATCAGCGTCGTGATCGAGCCGTAGAGCGAGGAGGCGGTGCCGGCGATGTGGCCCTGCGGCTCCATCGCGAGCGCGGTGAAGTTGGCGACCATCATGCCGAACGAGAACATCATCAGGGCGGAGAGCGCCATGAACAAGGATAGCGGCAGCACGCCGAGGCTTTCAGTGAGCAGCATCACGCCGGCGACCGCGGTGTAGAGCATGAGTGCCCCGTGCGAGATCACACGCATGCCGAGCCGACCGACCAGCCTCGCATTGAGAAAGCCGGCGATGGCGGTGCCAGCCGCAATCGCCGCGAAAGCGAGCGGGAAGTAATGGCCGAGATGATAGATGCCGGTGAAGACCTGCTGGGCGCAGAAGACGTAGGCAAACAGCGCGCCGATGACGCTGCCGGCGGCCGTAGCGTAGCCGATGGTCTGGCGATTCGTCACGGTCTGCCGGAACGCCGAGAGCACGTCGGCGGGCGCCAACGACCTGCGCTCGGACTCGGGAAGGGTTTCAGGCAGCCGCAGCACGCACCATGCGAGCGCGAGCAGGCCGTAGAGCATCAGCACGACGAAGATGCCGCGCCAGGCCGTCACCAGCAGCACCGCCTGTCCGAACGAGGGGGCGACCACGGGCACCGCGATGAATACCATCATCGCGAGCGACATCACGCTCGCCATGCGGCGGCCGACGTAGCAGTCGCGCACGATCGAGGTCGCGATCACGCGCGTCGCCGAGGTGCCGAGCCCTTGCAGCGCGCGCGCCAGCAGCAACGTCTCGAACGAGGGTGCTGCCACCGCCAGCACGCTCGCCACCGCATAGACCGCCATGCCGCCGAGCAGCACGGGGCGGCGGCCAAAACGGTCCGACAACGGGCCCATGACGAACTGGCCCGCGCCGAAGCCGACCAGGAAGGTCGACAGCACCAGTTGAAGATGGTTGGCGATAGGAATCTGGAAGGCCGCGCCGATGTTGGGCAGCGCCGGCAGCATCATGTCCATCGCAAGCGGATTCAACGCCATGATGGACGCGATCACGATGACGAATTCGGGAAAACCCATGGGACGGTGTCCGGAGGACACCCAGTCATCGGCATTGATGTCGGACAAGAAGCTCACCTCTGAAATTGAGAGCTTTATTTAGTCCGATGTTGCGTTGCACAACCCCCGTTTCGGGATGGCTGTCAGGCGCAGGCGGAGCGGACAAGAATTGGTGAGAGACCAGTGTTCCCTGCCGCTGGATCCCGCGGATCGCGCAATCTCACGCGGCCGGAAAACCAGTGATTTACCATGCCGTCCTAAAGATTGGCGTCCGGCGCGGCGTGTCCCTCCGGCAGGATAAAACCGAAACGCATCCTGCCCAGAGTGCGGCTGAGATGATGACGCGCCGCAGTGGCGCCGAGAGAAACAAGCCAGACAAGGTATCCGCCGATGTCCGAGATGTCAGGTGCAGCACGATGGTTGGAGCCCACGGCCAACATGGCCACGAGGCGCAACGTCTGGCTTGCCGGCCTGATCGCGCTGACGGCGCTGCTGGTGCTCGGCAATCTCGCTAACGACGCCAGGCTCGATTTGAAATATGACTATGGCTGGGACATTCGCGTGAATTGCGCTGCGGTCGACGCGTATTTCGGCGGACTCGATCCTTATTTCGTCAAGAACCTGAAGGGCACCAAGCTCTCCTACCCCTATCTGCCGGTGACGCTGGACGTCTTTCGCCCCCTATGCGCGGGCGGCTTTCTGCTCGATCACTACAGAGGAATCTTTCTCGTCCTCGCCGCGCTCTGCGGCCTTCTCTTACCCGGGCTCGGCCGAACGGGCCCGAGCGCGCGCGATGCTGCGCTCAAGGTGCTGTGCGCGCTCGGCGCGTTCGTCGGTTTCGAATGGGTGCAGGCGTCGGGCAACTTCGCGATCCTGAGCGGACTGCTGACCGCGATCGCGCTGAGGCTCCTGCTTCCTCCGCCATCCTCCGGAGCGTTGGAGGGGCGCAACTCTTTGCTCCGCGTCGCGGGCGCTGCGTTGCTCGGTTTCGTGATGTCGTTCAAGTTGGTGTTCTTTCCTGTTCTGGCCGCGCTTTACTTCCTGCCCCTGCCGTGCGGCCGCAAGCTGGCGCTGATCGCGGTGGCGACATTCAGCTTCGCATTGCCGATCCTGATATCGGGGCTGGAATATCCCGATCTGTTCGCAAGCTGGCGGCTTGCGATGGCCCAAGAAATCCCCGACCAACACGTCGTCGATCTCTTCGAGATCAATCCGTCGCTGCTGCTGCTAGCGCGAAACCTCATGGATCATGCCGGCCTCGGTGAAAGCAAGCCGGCCATATTCGCGACATATGCGTGCGCCGCGTTAGCGCTCGTGCTCGTGCCGTTCGCTCTGTCCATCTTCCGCGTGACCGCAAGCCAGCCGGCGCGGGAAGGGGCATCGGTTCTGAAGCGGCTGGATCGCTGGCTGATGGATCATCCCCGCGCGGCCATGCGCGTCACGATGCTCGCCATGTTTGCGCTCTATCTCAGCTCGCCGCGCCTCAAGGAATATGCCTTCTTCGAGCTTGCGCTCTATGCTGCCATCCTCATCGTCGATCTTCCGGCCCTGGCTCTTGCCGCATGTCTCTCGATTGGACTCCTCGTTCCGGCGCTGATGTCGCTTTTGGGAGCGATGATCGAGGGCACTTTCGCCCTTCTCGTCGTTTCCCTGTCATGCTTCTGGATCCTGCTGCTCGATTTTCGCGCCGAGCCGAAGCGCCTTGAGACCGAAGGCGTGCAACCATGAGCAATGTCGCCGCGTCCGCAGTGCCAGAACAAGGGCGCTTTGCCGCCGCGACTCCAGCTGGTTCGGTTGCCTGCTTGGCGGATCTGCACGCAGGCGAGCGTCATCAGCACCGATGGTGCGGGCAGCCGGGGTCGAACCGGCACAGCGCTTGCGCGCCGAGGGATTTTAAGTCCCTTGCGTCTACCAATTCCGCCATGCCCGCTTGATCCAACGAGATCAATCACTTAAGGCCACTCCCGGCCGCCTGGAATTGGCGTCTTGCCGGCCGGATGGGGCGGTCCTTCCTTAAGCGAGCCGGGCGCACAAGGCAAAGCCTCAATCCGGACATTTGTTGTTGCTTTAGGCATTCTCAATCCACGGGGGCTATTCATCCAGCATGGCTGCTTCGTTTTCCTGTCTCCTGCGCGGCTTCGGCGCGCTCCTCGCGCCGCTTGCGGCCGGCGTCGCGCTGTCCGGCTGCGCCGGCATGAGCGAGACGGTCGCGCCGGCCTTCGCCGATCCCGGCAAATACGAATTGTACGACTGCAAGCAGCTCGAGACCGAGCGCAAGGCGCTCGCCAACCGCACGGCCGATTTGCAGCGGCTGATGGACAAGGCGGAGACCGGCGCTGGCGGCGCGGTCGTGTCCGAGCTTGCCTATCGCAACGACTACATCGCAGTGCGGGGCCAAGCCCAACTTGCCGACGAGGCCTGGCGCCGCAACAGGTGCCGGGAGACACCGCCCGAGCCGACACCGCCCGCCACGCCGCCGTCATCCGCTGCCAAGCCGGCGTCGAAATCCGGAAAAGCGATCCGCTGAGGCACCGCGCCGGCGGTACCTCGCTTCAAGGCCGCCAGTTGTAGATCCAGTCCTGCCGCGCCAGCATGCGGTCCGGTCCGAGTGCGCGGATCGCAAGATCGCGCGCGATCGCGAGCGGCCCGCTGAAATGATAGATGCGGCCCTGCTGTCGCGCGGTCCGCTGCACCCGCCGCACGCGGGCTTGGCGCGCGCGGCCATATTGCGTTAGCGCGGCTGTGATGTCGGCGGTGCTCTCGGCCGCCTCGACGCTCAAATGCCGGGCGAGCACGGCGGCATCCTCGATCGCCATGCCGGCGCCCTGCGCTGCGAACGGCAGCATCGCATGCACGGCATCGCCGAGCAGCCCGACCGGACCCTTGCTCCAGGGACAGCCGTCAGGCACGCCGAACAGCGCCCATTTCCGCCAGCTGCCTACTGCGGCGAGCATCATCCGCGCCGATGGCGGCCAGCGCGGTGCGGCGAAAGCTTCCATCACCTCGAGAGGATCGCCGGGCGTGCTCCAGCCCGGCCTGTTCCACGTGCCCGGCAGCACCGCGACCACGTTGATCTGGCGTCCGCCCGCGATCGGATAGGCCACCAGATGGGCGTTCGGGCCCATCCAGAGCTGCACCCGGCGCGCGGTGTAGTCCTTCGGCAGTTGCGTTGCATCGAGCGTGCCGCGCCAGGCGATCAGGCCTGAAAAGCGCGGCTGCACGTCGGGAAACAGATGCTGGCGGACCGTCGACCAGATGCCGTCGGCGCCGATCAATGCGCTAGCAAGATCGCTGCGGCGGATCGTGCCGCTGCGATGGACCACCGTCAGCCCCTTGGTGTGAGGCGCGACGTCCTCGAAGGTTGCGCCCAGCTTCAGGTCGATATCAGGATGGTCGGACACCGCGCCGGCGAGCGCCGATTGCAGATCGGCGCGGTGCACCACCCAATAGGGGGCGCCGGCGCGCGCGGAGGCTGCCTCGCCAAGCGGCATGCGCAGCAGCTCGCCGCCGGCGCGCGCGCTCATGATCGAGACCGCTTCCGGGGTCACGGCGCCCAGCTTGAGGCCTTCGGTCAGGCCGAGCTCGACCAGCACGCGGCTGGCATTGGGGGAGAGTTGCAGACCGGCGCCGGCTTCCTCGAGGCGCTCGGCCTTTTCCAGCACGACGATGCGGAAGCCGCGGGCCGCGAGCGCCAGCGCGGCCGTCAGTCCACCGATGCCGGCACCGGCGATGACAATCGTTCTGGAGAGCGCCACCCCTGACCGATGAGAGCGGTCAGGCCACCTTGTCCTTCAGCACGCATTCTGGCGGACGGGCCTCGCCCGCCTTCAGGTCGGCCGCGAAGCGGTACAGCGTCGAGCAATAGGGGCAGATGATCTCGTTATCGTTGCCGAGATCGAGGAAGACGTGCGGATGATCGAACGGAGGATTGGCGCCCACGCACATGAACTCTTGCGAGCCGATCTCGATGACGGGAACACCGGCATCGTTATGGAAGTGCGGGACGACATGGTCGGACATCGTAGTTCATCCTGGAGTGGCAATGGCGGCAGATACAATCAAACTGACGCGGCATTAGTAAGGCGCCGCGGACCATACTGGCGGGTGTAGATGATTGCTAGTCCAGCGGAACCGAAAGCTCCGCAATTGCCCCATGTTCATTTGCTCATGCAAATTCGACACAATCTTGCGGCTTGAGAGAAGCCCTTCTTTCGTCGGGGACGTTGTGCCGCAATTTCGGCATACTATGTCTGTGGACGAGCGCAATTGCGACGACAGACGTATCGTCAGGCGTCAACGATTTTAGGACCGTCCAGGCTTTCCGCATGAAATGGCTGCGAATCAGCACAGCGTTGACCGGTGTCGCGGCATGCGCGTTCCTGCTCGCGCAGGTTGCGCCGCATGCGCGCGAGGCCGGCGCGATCCTCGCTGCCCAGGATGATCCCGCGGTGCTCTCCGAGCTCAAGCTCGATGCGCTGCTGCGGCAGAACGATCGCCTTGTTCAGGACAACATCGAGGCTGCGCTCGCCGCAGGCGACGCCGATCTCGCCGACAGTTTCGTCGCGCTCGCGCGTGACCGCAACATCGCGCTGCCGGACGACCTGCTGAACCGCGTCAGCGATGCGGTCAAAACCGAGAATTCCACCTCCCATTTCGCCAAACGATTTGCCACCGGTCTCGTCACCGGCAATGCCGACGACGTCGCGAGCCTGTCGGGAACGGCGGCCGGCGATCTCTTCGTAATCGGCGACATCAGGGACGTCGTCCGC
Source organism: Bradyrhizobium sp. 147 (assembly GCF_023073935.1). Lineage (NCBI taxonomy): Bacteria > Pseudomonadati > Pseudomonadota > Alphaproteobacteria > Hyphomicrobiales > Nitrobacteraceae > Bradyrhizobium > Bradyrhizobium sp. 147. The sequence goes on from NZ_JADPKL010000110.1 coordinate 35,574, forward strand.
GAAGGCAAGCACCTCGCCATGGGTGAGGATACCGACCGCCTCGTGCTGGGGCTTGCGGCGGCAGGCCTTGCGGTGACGGCGGCGACCTACGTCACCGTCGGTGGTGCCGCGCCGGTGCGCGCCGGGCTGACGCTGGTGAAGGACGCACGCAAGGTGGGGCGGCTCGGCGAGGGGCTGGCCGCGTGGGCCGGCCGTTCCGCGCGCGAGATCGTTGACACGCCGATGCTTCAGAACGCGGTCGCCAAGGGTTCGGTGCTGCGGCCGGGCGAGACCGTGAGTGCGATCAAGGCTGCGTTCCGCGCCGAAAAGGCCGGCGCGCTGGTTCGGCTCGGCAAGGACGTCACGCGCGTCGCCGGAAAGACCGGCACGCGCGGGGCGATGGACACGTTGCGGATCGCCGAAGGCCCGAAAGATGTGGCGCGCGCGGCCCGGCTCGCGGAAGCGCAGGGCGGCAAGACCCGCGCCATCATGAAACTGCTTGGCCGCGGCGCGCTGCTCCTCATCGGCGGTGCGTTCGATCTGACGCTCTGGCTATTCGGCGCGGCGCTGACCCTGTTGGGATTGCTGTCCTCGATCAAGGCGACCACCGAGCGCCTGACCCAGGCCTGGTGTGATCGCAGGCGCGCGCGGCGGCTCCGCCGGGCGCAAGGGGCCGCCGAGGCCGCTCTGGCGGATGCAGCCCTCAGGGTCTGAAGCGCGATGAGATTGAGGTCATTCGTAGCCGCGATAGAGGCTATTGTTTGAGCATGATCTCCGCGCAAACGCGTTCCGCGTTTGTGGACTGAAAAACCCGCTGCACACTCGTCCGGATCGTGCTCTAAGATCGACTTTTCCCCCTCAAGACCTGCGGAACTGATGATGCCGAGCTTCCATAACGGCGCCGTTGAAATTGCCTATCTCGACGAAGGTGAGGGCGACCCGATCATTCTCGTGCACGGCTTTGCTTCCAGCAAGAACGTGAACTGGGTCTATCCGACCTGGGTCTCGGAACTGCGCAAGAATGGCCGCCGTGTCATCGCACTCGACAATCGCGGCCACGGCGAGAGTGCGAAGCTCTACGAGCCCCAGCAATACTCGATCCCAGTCATGGCCGGCGACGTGCTGGCACTGATGGATCATCTCGCTATCCCGCAGGCCGACATCATGGGCTATTCGATGGGTGGACGGATGGCGGCGTGGCTTGCGCTCCACGAGCCGCAGCGCCTTCGCTCGGCGATCCTCGGCGGCATCGGCGTCGGCGGTCTGATCGAGGGTACCGGCCCCGGCGAAAACGTCGCCAAGGCGCTGGAGGCACCCTCGCTCGAGGACGTCACCGATCCCGTTGGGCGCACCTTCCGCGCCTTCGCCGATCAGACCCGCTCGGACCGTCGTGCACTCGCCGCCTGCCTCCGCGGCACGCGCGATCTCATGACGAGGCAGCAGGCTGCACGGATCGAGGTGCCGGTGCTGATCGCGGTCGGCACCGCCGACGACGTCGCAGGCTCTGCCGGCGCACTCGGTGCGATCATCCCGGGCGCGCAAGTGCTCGATATCCCGGGCCGCGATCACATGCGGGCGGTCGGCGATAAGGTCTACAAGACCGGCGTGCTCGATTTCCTCTCACGCCGCGGCTGAGGTCTCATCCGCCAGCGTGTCGTCACCGAATGAGCGAAACAGAGCCGTCAGCACCACGAAGGTCGCAAGCCACGCCATCCGCGCGCCATAGCGGTCGTGCGGGCCCGAGATCACGCCGCAGATGAAGGCATTACCGAGCAGCGCCAGCGACACGGTTGCTGCCAGCAGCGTCAGATCGTCGAGCCGGCGCTTGGCGAGCGCATGCACCAGCAGCACGACGAGTGCCGCCATCGAGGCCAGCGCGGCGGGGACGTGCAGCCAGTTGACGCCGTCGAAATTGACGGCCCAGTGCTGCTGTCGCGCCGCGCGCATCGGCGCGACTTGCGAAGGCACGTAACGTTCGATGATGCCGTAGGTGTGCGGGATCCAGCCGTTGGTGCCTTCGCCGGTTGCGACATGCAGCAATTGTTGCCCGATCGCCCGCAGCGCCGCGCCGACCTGCCAGGCCGGATAGTCCGCGAGTGAATGCACGACGATGTAGCCCATCTCCTCGTTCAGCCCATCGAAGCGGCCGAGGGTGTTGAACATGCTCTTGCCCCACAGAAACTCGTCGGCGCTCGCCGGCAGCTCGTTGCGATAGGGGCAGAGCTTGTAGTGTTCGCGCGGGCAATGGTCGTTGAGATAGCGCGCCACGATGCCGTCCTGCATCATGCGACCGAAGGCGACGCCATAGCCGCCGGGCGTCCAGGTCCATTTGCCCGACAGCGCATAATTCGCCGACATCAGCATCAGGCCGCCCGCGACGATGCTGAGACTCGCCAGCGCCAGTCCCGCAAGCGGAAGGCGACGCCCAAGGAGCGGCCGCGCCATCCAGCCGGCGGCGCACAGACCGAGCAGCACGCCGAGCGTCGCGCTGTGGGTCGCTGCGGCAAAGGCGGTGAAGACGAACAGCGCGATTTTTTCGGGCACCGAGGTGCGGTGTCGTCCGATGACCAGGAGGAACAGCGACAGCACCGACAGTCCCGCAAAGATGTCGGTGAGCAGCATGCTGGCCAGCCAGGGCAGGGCGGTCGACAGGATCAGGAGCAGACTGATCGCGACGAAGCGGAAGGTCTGCATCAGGCCGAGCACGCGCAAGCTGAGCTGCAACAGCCACAGCGCCGCCAGCGACTGGACCGCGAGGTTGAGCCAGAAACCAAAACCCTCGCCATAGTGCAGGTAAAGGCCGAACACGGTGGAGCGGCTCGGGACGAGATAGCCCTCGTACCAGCGGGCCAGATAGCCGCCGGTATCCCATTGCAACAAGGGATAGCCGTTCCAGAACGCCGGCGCGATCATCAGGAGGGGCAGGGCCATTGCGGCCAGCCGCAGCCAGAACGTGTCAGCGGCGCGCGCGCGCAATTGGTCGGTGGTGATGCTCAAATCTGCTCCGTCCTCGCTCGGACCATGCCCGCAATAACGGTTGGGGGAGAATTCACCAATAGTTTGACGCGGCCCGGCTTGAATTTGGCAAAACTCTGACCACCTTCAGCCGACCTTGCCGCTTGGGGGCGTCAGAAGAAAGTCTTGTATATCAGTACTTTGGCTTGGTGTGGCGAGGCAAGGCACTGTTCACTCTCAGGCAAGCCGGTCAGGACTTTGTCGCCTAGACTGTGCTATAGAACCAACAAAACGAGCCCATTCGAAAGAGCAGATCCCATGTCAGTGCATCAGGTCAATCCGGGAGGAAAGCTCGCATCGCTCGATCCGATCTGGGACCGGATCCGGGGCGAGGCGGAAGACATCGTCCATCGCGAGCCCGAGCTTGCCACCTTCATCTATTCGACGGTGCTGCATCACAGTCGCCTGGAAGATTCCGTGATTCACCGTCTCGCCGACCGGCTCGATCACTCCGCGCTGTCGGGCGATCTTGTGCGCCAGACCTATGACGAGGCGCTGCGCGACGATCCCGATCTCGGCAACGCCTTCCGCGCCGATCTCGTCGCCGTCTACGACCGCGATCCCGCGACTTCGCGCTTCATCGATCCCTTGCTCTACTTCAAGGGCTTTCATGCGATCCAGACCCATCGCTTGGCGCATTGGCTCTATCTAAAGGGCCGCAAGGATTTCGCATACTACCTCCAAAGCCGCGCCTCGGCGGTGTTCCAGACCGATATCAATCCCGCAGCGCGCATCGGCCGCGGCATCTTCCTCGACCACGCCACCGGTTTCGTCTGCGGTGAGACGGCTGTCATCGAGGACGACGTCTCGATCCTGCACGGTGTCACGCTCGGCGGCACCGGCAAGGAGAATGAGGACCGTCATCCGAAGATCCGCCATGGCGTGCTGATCGGCGCCGGCGCAAAGATCCTCGGCAACATCGAGATCGGCCATTGCGCACGCATCGCCGCCGGCTCGGTCGTGGTCAAGCCGGTACCGCACAACGTCACGGTTGCGGGCGTCCCCGCCAAGATCGTCGGTGAAGCCGGCTGCGCCGAGCCGTCGCGCACCATGGATCAGATGATCAACGCGATGGGCCTTTGATCTTCGTTTGACCGGAACAGGATTTTCCGGCCCTTTCCGTCCCAAAACACGTTGGCAATTCATGCTGGCGGTTCGTCGCGTCTCGTCGTAAACCCCGCCAAGTTAGATTTCGATTGGAGACTTGCCGTGGACGTCAAGGAAGTGAGAAAGCTCGATGCGTATCTGAAGCGCGTATTCGGCAATCCCAAGATTCGCGTCGTGCCGCGGCCGAAGAAGGACGATTCCGCCGAGGTCTATATCGGCGAGGAGTTCATCGGCGTGCTCTTCGTCGACGATGAGGACGACGATCGCTCGTTCCAGTTCCAGATGGCGATCCTCGAGGACGATCTCGTCGATCAGGAATAGTGGTGACACGTCATTGCGAGCCAACGGGTCCGCGCAAGCGCGGCCCCGTTGGCCCGCAGTGACGATGCTAAAGCGTGATGGCATTAAGTTCGATAGCCTGAATTTTTGAGGTAATTGGCGCATTCGTCGGCGGTGAAGGCATCGAGTGCGTGGCCGATTGCGATC
>NZ_JADPKL010000132.1:0-39712 GCF_023073935.1 Bradyrhizobium sp. 147
GAACGGCGACCCAGCTCGGGCGGCCACCCGGGCTGGGCCATTCCTCACGGAACGGCTCAACATAACCGATCAGGCTAATACAAGGGTGGGCAAAGGCGCGCAGCGCCGTGCCCACCTTCTCTCCGTGTCATGATCTGTGGTGGGCACGCTCCGCTTTGCCTACCCTACGAGAGCTGGGGCGGAGCAAACAGTCTCACCCCAATTTGAACAGCACCTGCAAAAACTCCTCCACGGCCTTGCGCGCTTCGGCGGCTGTCTTCGGATTGCCGCCGACATGCGGGTTGAGCTCGACACAGGCGTCCTTGTAGGAGAAGGGCGCGTTGGTATCGCCGTTCATCAACACGCCGCCGTCACCTTCCTTGATATGGCAGTTGCGCACGGTTTGCGCGTTGGCGGACACAGCGACGGTATTGACGCCGAGCAGGCCGCTGTCGAACCCATGTGCACTGTCACGATATTCGGTCAGCACCACGTCGCGCCCGGCCGCCTTGAGCCGCTCGACGAAAGCCCTGCAGCTTTTCACGGGATTGTAGTCGTCGGGCGCACCGTGGAAGATGCGGATCGGTCGCGCGACGACTTCGCTATCGCCAACATAGGTCGTCGAGCAATCCGGATAGAACGGGATATAGGCCGCGAACTGGATGCCTGACTTGTTCCACAGCTTGTTGAAGCGCTCGAGGCTCGCATAGAGCGTCGCCTGTCCGCCGCGTGAAAAGCCCATCAGCACGATGCGGTCAGGATCGACGCGGGGATGCTTCGCTAAAATCTCCAGCGACCGGTAGATGTCCACGATCAAATTGAGCCGGCCCAGCAAGGCCTGGTTCGGCCCAACCAGCGTCAGGCCGCGCCCTGTAAAGCCGTCGACCACGAAGGTGGAGATACCCATAGCGTTGAACGCGTGCACCCAGGCTTCCGTGGTGGCGCCGACGCCGCTCGAGCCGTGCATCAGCACCACGACGGGGAGTTTTCCGGTCCCTTGCGCGACGCGCAGTTCGCCCGCGACCGTCACCGGCTTGCCGGCCGCCGCATCACCACTGAGGAATTGCTGGTCGGAGAGGGTGAGCGAGGGGATTGGATAAATCTCGGCGCGGGTGGCGACCTCTTTCGGAAGCGATTGTGCGTTGGCGCCAATGCCCGCGAACAGAGTCGATATAAAGAGCGCCACAGCAACGCGGAATGCCCTCGGCATCGGATCTCCTCTCGTGATTTTGATCGGGTGCAACAACAGGCTCGCGCGCTGGAACGATCGTCGTGGACATTGCGTGATGCTTGCGCCAGACATGAGGACCGCCGCCGTACCAACTCGGCTCACTCAACATTGGCGCCTGATCGTGGGTTCGGAGCAAGCCTGAATCGGCTGGCCTGGTCAACCGGGTTGGACGGCAATTTGCGGGCGACGGCCAGGATCGGGCGCTCCCGCCGAGAGGGGCGAAGCCGAACCCGGCCTGTCCTGGCGATGCCCCTGACCATGCTCGCCTCCCAGGCAAAACTTTGTAATTCCTTGCGCTTTCACGCTGCGGCAGGGCAGCCCTGCGGCGCCGAAAGGCGCTTTCCGGGCCGCAAAATGCCGTGTTAGAACCCCGGCATCGCTTAAGGCTTAAGAACTGGCGGGAGCAAATGAAACACATCCTGGACGCCCTTGAAGATCGTCGTGCCGGTGCCAAGCTCGGCGGCGGGGAGAAGCGCATCGAGGCGCAGCACGCCCGCGGCAAGCTGACCGCGCGCGAGCGCATCGAGCTCCTGCTCGACAAGGGATCGTTCGAGGAATTCGACATGTTCGTCGAGCATCGCTCCACCGAGTTCGGCATGGAGAAGAACAAGATCCCGGGCGATGGCGTCGTCACCGGGTGGGGCACCGTCAATGGCCGCAAGACCTTCGTCTTCGCCAAGGATTTCACCGTGTTCGGCGGCTCGCTGTCCGAGACGCACGCGCTGAAGATCACGAAGCTGCAGGACATGGCGATGAAGGCGCGAGCGCCGATCATCGGCCTCTATGACGCCGGCGGCGCCCGTATCCAGGAGGGCGTCGCCGCGCTGGCCGGCTATTCCTACGTGTTCCGCCGCAACGTGCTCGCCTCGGGCGTGATCCCGCAGATCTCCGTCATCATGGGCCCCTGCGCCGGCGGCGACGTCTATTCACCCGCGATGACCGACTTCATCTTCATGGTGAAGAACACCAGCTACATGTTCGTCACCGGCCCCGACGTCGTGAAGACGGTAACGAACGAGGTCGTCACGGCCGAAGAGCTCGGCGGCGCCTCGGTGCACGCCACGCGCTCCTCGATCGCGGATGGCGCCTTCGAGAACGACGTCGAGACGCTGCTCCAGATGCGCCGTCTGATCGACTTCCTGCCATCCAACAACACCGACGGCGTGCCGGAATGGCCGAGCTTCGACGACATCGGCCGCATCGACATGTCGCTGGATACGCTGATCCCCGACAATCCGAACAAGCCCTACGACATGAAGGAATTGATCCTGAAGGTCGTGGACGAGGGCGACTTCTTCGAGATTGCGGAAGCTTTCGCCAAGAACATCGTCACAGGCTTTGGCCGCATCGCGGGCCGCACCGTCGGCTTCGTCGCCAACCAGCCGATGGTGCTGGCCGGCGTGCTCGACAGCGATGCCTCGCGGAAGGCCGCGCGCTTCGTCCGTTTCTGCGACGCCTTCAACATCCCGATTGTCACCTTCGTCGACGTGCCGGGCTTCCTACCGGGCACCGCGCAGGAATATGGCGGCCTGATCAAGCACGGCGCCAAGCTGCTGTTCGCCTATTCGCAATGCACCGTGCCGCTGGTGACCATCATCACCCGCAAGGCCTATGGTGGTGCCTTCGACGTCATGGCCTCCAAGGAGATCGGCGCCGACATGAACTACGCCTGGCCGACCGCCCAGATCGCGGTGATGGGCGCCAAGGGCGCGGTCGAGATCATCTTCCGCAGCGACCTCGGCGACCCCGACAAGATCGCGGCGCGAACCAAGGAATACGAAGACCGGTTCTTATCGCCGTTCATCGCCGCCGAGCGCGGCTACATCGACGACGTCATCATGCCGCATTCGACAAGAAAGCGGATCGCCCGGGCGCTCGCGATGCTGAAGGACAAGAAGACGGAAATGCCGGTAAAGAAGCACGATAATTTGCCGCTGTGAGCGCACGGCCCCGGATGAGCGCAGCGACATCCGGGGTCCTTGCCCTAAGCCCGGCATGTCGCTTCGCTGATGCGGGCCACCAACATCTTCTGAATTCGCATGACCGAAGACGATCCGATCGATGAGATCTCCGATATCGAGGCGCGGATCGAAGCGCTCGCCGAGATTGCGGAGCGGTGCCGGAAATACATTCTGGCGTCCAAGATCGCCATCGGCGGCGGGACCGCGCTGCTGCTCGTCACGATCCTCGGTCTGTTGGGATTAGGCCAGACCGCCGCGCTCGGATCGATCGCTCTGGTGTTGGGTGGGATCGTCTCGCTCGGCTCGAACGTCAGCACGTTGCGGCAGACGGACGAGGCCATCAGCGCTGCGGAGGCGCGTCGTTCGGCGCTGATCGGAAGCATCGATCTTCGCGTCGTTGCCGATACGCCGCTGAAGCTGGCGTGACGCGACGCGTCGCACGTCCTACGCCGCAGTCCTGAGCGTCAGCACCTGCAACTCCGCGCGGCATTCGGCTGCGAAGGCCTGAAGGCGTTCCGCGGTTTGCTGGTCGAGGATCGCCTTTGCCAAGCGCTCGGCGCGGGCAATCTGTTCTTTGAGATACGCGATACGGGCCATGGGTCACCTTTCGCCTCGAATAATTTGAGGCAAATTGTTTCGTTCCGATGGCTATGAGCGTACGCTTACCACCGGGTTAATGATGTGCGGCAGGTCACGCTCGGCGGGCCGCATCCCCCGCGGCGAAATGCGCCATCTGGTCCGCGCGGGCTTTGAGGAAGGCTGGGCGGGCCGTGGCCCGGGCGAGGTAAGCGCGGCAGGCCGGGTAGCTCGCAAGTCCCTCGAAGCGGTCGACGGGGCGCAGCACGTCCGACATCAGGATGTCGGCGACGGAGAAGGACCCCGCCAACCATTCGCGGCGGGCCAGCACCGGTTCGAGATGCTTGAGACGAACCGTAAGGAACCCGTCCAGGAATTTCCATGCTGGCGTGCCGTCCGCATTGCCCATGAAGTTCAGCATCGCCCAGGGCAGGCTCGCCATCTCCACCGAATTGAGCGCGGCGAACACCCATTTCGTCGCCTCACTGCGGCGACGCGGATCCGATGGCATCAGCTTGTCGCTGCGCTCGCCGAGATGCAGCAGGATCGCGCCGCTCTCGAAGATCGAGAGGTCGCCATCGGTCAGCCACGGCACCTGGCCGAAGGGCTGGTGCGAAAGATGTGCGGCGCCGCGGTCCTCGAACGGCACGCTCGCGACGCGATAGGGCAAAGCCGCTTCTTCGAGCGCCCAGCGCACACGGAGGTCGCGCACGAAACCCCTGGGCATCTCGGGAACCCAGTCGAAGGTGGTCAGCGTGAGGTCGTCGGCCATGTCGTCTCTCCGTGTCTTGGCTCAGACCAAGGACGAGCAAAGGGCACGCATTCCGACACCGGTGACAACTGTTTTTGTCGCCGGCGAGTGAAGCGGCTAGTCTGCGCTCAAACAATGGGAGGAAACCCGATGCCATCAGCGTTCTTCGTCGTCCGCGCCACCGTCACCGACGCGAGCAAGCGCGCCGCCTTCGACAGATGGTACCAGACGGAACATCTGCCCGATGCGGTGAGGGCGTTCGGCGTAGCCAAGGCCTGGCGGTTCTGGAGCCTGGACGATCCCTCGCTGCATCAGGCCATGTATCAGTTCGATGACGAGGCGAAACTCGCGGCGATGCTGAAGGGTGATGCGCTGAAGCGCCTGACGGCCGACTTCAACCGCGACTGGCCCGACGTGACGCGCACGCGCGAGACGCTGGTGCTGGCGCAGGAGTTCGCGACGTAGGCGACAGGCAATACCGTCCGCTTCTCATCGAAACTGAACGCATGATTCAGCTTCGGTTCATGTCGTCACCGCGACACTTCCTCGGCATCACGGGCACGACGATCCAAGAGGAAGAAGCCATGGAGCGCCGAAATTTTTTGAAACTTGCACTGGGAGTGACGGCGGGAGCCGCCGCCTTTGCCGCGACCGCGCAGGCCGCGCCGCTGTCACCGCAGCCGCTCGCTGATCCCACCCGCATGCCGCAAGGTCACTCAGACGCTCATCCCGCAGTCACCACCAGCGAAGAAGCCGGGCAGGCGAAGCCTGAGCAGGTGCACTGGCGTGGGCGCGGCCGGCATTGGGGCTGGCGCCACCGCCATTGGGGTTGGCGTCGCCGGCGCTGGCACCGCCGCCGTTATTGGTAAGCCCGCGGCAACCGCGAATTGGACCGGGGATCGCCGCTGGCGGTCCCCGTCTCGCTTCGGGAGGCGCTCAAACACAGCGTCGACGGCGCCGTCGACGGCGCCAAAACGAAAATGGCCGCGCAGGCGGTCCCGCGCGGCCATTTTGCGATGCGAAAGGATCAGAACGGACGGCAGCGGCCGGCGTACCAGCGGAAGCCATAGGGGCACGCGCGTGCGCGGGGCACCACGACGACCGGCGGGGCGACCACCACGGGCGCGGGGCGCACAACGACTGCACCGCGCATCGGACGGCAGCCGCCATAGGGGCCGCGATACCAGCCGGGGCCGCAGCCGCCGGCGGCGCTGGCCGCTTCGCTGAAACCGACGACCGCGCTGGCGAGCATGACGGCGGCGAACAGGTATTTCATTTGATCTTCCTTCTGGTCCTTCGGGAGAGGCTTAGGGGATGGCGCTTGCGGCGAACAATGAGTCAACAGACACGATTCGACACGTTAATCGGGGGCGTGCCGACACGTCGCGATCCAAGCCTGCCAATCATGACCTGAATGCGGCATGAACATTGCTCCGCATGCCGCTTCACGCGATGGCGACGGCGCTAGCGGCCAAGAAACTCCAGCACCAGCTCCCGATACTTCTCCGGCGCTTCCAGGAAGACCAGATGGCCGGTGTCCGGGATTACCTCGGCCCGCGCATTCGGCATCTTCGCGGCGAGCGCTTTCGCGAGTTCGGCATTCTGCCCCATCTTGGCGCGCAGCGCCTCCGGCGCGCTCACTCGTCCGGGCGCGTTGTGATCGTCGGCGCCCATTACGAACAGCGTGGGCAGTGTGATGAGCGGGATTTCGTGTGCCACCGGCTCGCGATAGATCATCTGGCCGGAGCTGACGAAGGCACGCAGCCAGCGCGGATAATCGGGGCTGCCCTTGATGTTGAAACGGGCATCGACGAACGGGGTGATCGCCTCTGGCGGCAGCTTGATCGAATAGTTGGTCTGGAGCTGCTTGCGATAGCCGTCCGCCGTGAGCTTGTCCTCGGTCTCGATCATCTTCTCGGTCGGCGTCGGCGGCACGTAGAGGCGGTAGTCCTCCAGTCCGATCGGCGCGGTCAGCACCAGATGGGCGATGCGGTCGGGATAGGCGCGGGCGATGCGCACACCGAGCATGCCGCCGAGCGAATGAGCGACGATCTCGGCCCTGTCGATCTTGAGATGATCGAGCAGCGCAATCGTGTTGCGCGTCAGCGTGTCGAAATGGAGTTCACCCTGCGGCTTGGAGGATTTGCCGAAGCCGACCTGGTCCGGCACGACGACGCGATAACCCGCCTCGCTCAGCATCTTGATCACGGGGGCCCAGTAGCTCGACGGGAAATTACGCCCGTGCAGCAGCACCACGGTGCGGCCGTTCGGTTGCGCGGCAGACACGTCCATATAGGCCATGCTGAGCTGCTCGCCGTCATTGACGAGCGGCAAAAGGTGCACGGGATAGGGATAGGCAAAGCCTTCGAGCGCGACGCCGTAGGGCTCGCGCGGCGCGGTGTCGGCGCGGGCGGATGTGAGCGGGAATGCGAGGAGGGCGGCGCAGAGCGCGGCCCGGAGGAAGCGGTTCATTGGGGGTCTCGTGTTTGGAGCCGTCATTCCAGGGCACGTCGACGACGCGAAACCCGGAATCTCGAGGTTCCGAGTTCGCTGCTCCGCATCGCCCCGGAACGACAATGCGCATAAAGTGATGGATGGCCGGGTCAAGCCCGGCCACGACAACAATGGGAGTTCACACGGCATTGTGTGCCGTCACGCAGCTTGCGTGATCAGTCCTTGCCATTCCCGAACAGCGCAGCGAACTGTTTCTCGCCGGTGCGGGTGAAATTCACAACGCGGCTTCCGGGCGTGGCGTCGCGTGCGGCCCATTTGAGTTCGGCGAAGCGCTGCATCATGGCCGCCCCCAGTGTGCCGGCGAGATGATGCCGCCGCTCGCTCCAGTCGAGACAGGCCTTGCACACCGGGCGGCGCGGATGGGTCAGCATGTCGGGCGAGATCTGCAAATGCTTGGCCAGGAAGCGCTCGCCCTCCGCCGTCAGCTCGATCTCCTGCTTCTTCTGCCTGACCAGCTGCCGCGCGCGCATGGTGTCGAGCATCTGCACGCCGAGATCGCCGGCGAGATGGTCGTAGCAGATCCGCGCGCGCCGCAACGCCGGATCCTTCGGCCCGGTGCGCACGCGCATGTGGCCGGTCCGCGCGGCAAGCCCCGCCAGGCCCTCGAGCACGCCGGCGACGTCGTCATCGGTGAGGCGGTAGTAGCGATGCCTGCCCTGCTTCTCCGGCTCGACGAGGCCGCCGGCCTCGAGCTTCGACAGGTGCGAGCTCGCAGTCTGCGGCGTGATGCCGGCCTCCTGCGCCAATTCGCTCGCGGTCAGCGCACGGCCGTTCATCAGCGCGGTGAGCATGTTGGCGCGCGCGGGATCGCCGACCAGGGAGGCGACCATGGCGATGTCAGGACCTGATTTCATGCTTCGATGGTAGCCGAAGCATCAACGTCCGGCAAGGAGGTAGGTTTTCACCAAGTCGTCATTGCGAACGACGGCGAAGCGATCGTCACTACTTGACCCTCATCCTGAGGAGCGCGCCTTTGCGCGCGTCTCGAAGGAGGAAGGCCCGGCTGGTGGCCTCGCCCTTCGAGACGCCGCGCACGCGGCTCCTCAGGGTGAGGGGCTGACTTTGGTGATCGCTGCGCTCGCAAAACGACGGAAACACAGGAGCCCACCATGTCCATCACCGTCTTCATCCGCTACCAGCTTGATCCATTCAAGCGCGCCCAATTCGAGGAATATTCGAAACGCTGGCTCACCATCATCCCGAAATGCGGCGGCGAGCTGATCGGCTATTTCATGCCGCATGAGGGCACCAACAACATCGCCTTCGCGCTGATCACCTTCGAGAGCCTGGCCGCCTATGAAGCCTATCGGGCGCGGCTGCGGCAGGACACCGAAGGCATGGCGAACTTCCATTTCGCCGAGGAGAACAAGTTTATCCTCGCGGAAGAGCGCAGCTTCCTGCGCAAGGTGGTATTGTAGGCCACGACATCGTTAGCAGGAGACGCCCATGATCGCTGTGATCTTCGAAGTCTGGCCGAAGCCGGAACACCGCCAGGACTATTTCGACCTCGCGGCCGATCTGAAGCCGATCCTGCAAACCATCGACGGGTTCATCTCCGTCGAGCGCTTCGAGAGCCTCACCGAGAAGGGCAAGATCCTGTCGGTATCGTTCTGGCGGGATCAGGCGGCCGTGCAAGCCTGGCGCAACACGATGGAGCATCGCCGTACCCAGGCCAAGGGCAGGGCGAAGATCTTCGCCGATTATCATTTGCGCATCGCCAGCGTCATCCGTGACTACGGCATGAATGATCGCGAGCAGGCGCCGAAGGACAGCCGCGCCGTGCACGACGCACATTAGCGCTGCCCCGGGCGCGCCCTTGCGCTGCCCGGCGCGCACTAGCGCTGCCCGGGCGCGCACTAGCGCTGCCCTGAATGCGCGCCTATGTCTTCGCGGCCAATAAGGGAGAGAAACATGCACGTGACAACCGCTGACAAGCGCGCGACGTTCAGGAAGATGCACGAGAGCGGCTGCTTCATCCTGCCCAACCCAGTCGACGTCGGCAGCGCCAAGGCGTTGCAGCATCTCGGTTTCAAGGCGATTGCGTCATCGAGCGCGGGCTTTGCCTGGACCATCGGCAAGGCCGATAATCACGTCAGCGTCGAGGAGGTCTGTCAGCATCTGGCAGCATTGAGCTCCGCCGTCGACATTCCCGTGAATGCGGATTTCGAGAGCGGCTTTGCCGTCGAGCCGGACAAGGTCGCGGACAATGTCGAGCGCTGTGTCCGCACCGGCGTTGCCGGCCTGTCGATCGAGGATTCCACCGGCGACAAGGCCAAGCCGCTCTACGACCGCGCGCTCGCGGTCGAGCGGATCAAGGCCTCGCGCGAGGCGATCGGCGACAGCGGCACGCTGCTGGTCGGCCGCTGCGAGGCTTATCTGTGGGGCGTGACCGATCTCAAGCTGATCATCGACCGGCTCACCGCCTACGCGGACGCCGGCGCCGATTGCCTTTATGCGCCGGGCCTGAAGAGCCGCGAGGACATTGCGGCGGTGGTGAAGGCGGTGCATCCAAAACCGTTCAATCTCCTGATCGGTGGCTCCGGCCTGTCGTTGCAGCAGGCGGCCGATCTCGGCGTGCGTCGCATCAGCGTCGGCGGCTCGCTCGCCCGCGCCGCCTGGGGCGGTTTCATGCGCGCGGCCAAGGAAATGGCGGAGCAGGGGACCTTCACCGAGCTCGGCAACGGCTATTCCGGCGGCGAGCTGAACAAGATGTTCAGCTGACCCAAAGGAAAAGCGGCGGACCTTTTGGGTCCCGCCGCTTTCGTAGCCTCTCGCTGTCATGCCCCGCCTAGTGCGCAATTGCGCACGGGACGGGGATCCGCTACGCCGAGGCTTCTCGATTTTAGCCACGACCGTCTCGGAGTGCTGGGCCGCCCGGTCAGTCGGGCGACGACAGCTATCGTGTTACTTTTACTTCGCGCCGTCAGACGGCGTCTGCGTATCGGGCGCCGGCTTGCTCGGTGCCGCACCCGTGGTCACGCCCGGCCCGGTGTTGTTGCGCGGCGTTACGTCGCGCATGCCGGGAGGCGCGGTCGGATTGGTCGGCTGCGTCTGCGCGGTCTGCGACGTCGGCGCGTTGCTGGCCTGGTTGGTCGTGCTGGTATTGTTCAGGCCGTAGAACACGGCACCGAGCACCAGCGCAATCGCGACGGCGAACAGCGCAACCTTGCCGCTGGAGGCGGGGCCTTCGCCAAGCTCCGGATCGGCCTGAAGGTCGGCATCCCGGCGCGCCGCGCGAAGATACTCATCGTCGGCGAGGTTCGGGCGGTACGGATCGTTGGGAAAACGGTCGTCAGCCATCGATTGGTCTCCTCGGGTTATTGCCGCGGGACAACCCATGGATGCGAGATTCCGTTCCCGGCGCTTTATGCTTTCGTCGCATGTTGCTCCGGCCACGGGAATCAGGAACCTGTCCATGGGAACCGTGGACCAGGTTCCACAGAAGGAAAACAAATCCATGTGGAGCCTGCTGCCGACGGACGGCGTCCTGCATGTTCTGGCGTTGGTCGCCTTGACGGCGGAGGGCATGACGGCCGCGCTGGCCGCCGGTCGACGGAGCATGGACTATGTCGGCGTTTGTCTTCTCGCCGGCGTGACCGCGCTTGGCGGTGGCACGCTGCGCGACCTGTTTCTCGGTCACTATCCTTTGGTGTGGGTCGCCAACCCGATCTACCTCGCGCTGCCGGGCGGGGCAGCGCTGCTGACGATCCTGATCGCGCGGCTGGTGCATCGGCTGCACCTCGCATTCATCGTTCTCGATGCGATCGGCCTCATCGTCTTCACCATGATCGGCTGCAATGTCGGCTGGCAGATGGATGCCTCGCTGCCGATCGTGATCGTCTCGGGCATGGTGACGGGCTGCGCCGGCGGCGTGCTGCGCGACGTGCTCTGCAACGACGTGCCGCTCCTGTTCCGATCCGAGCTCTACGCCAGCGTCTCGGTCGTGACCGGGCTGTTCTACGCCACAGCCTTCGGTCTCAATCTCAATGCCGAGCTCTGGACGATCCTGACCTTCGTGCTCGGCCTCAGCTTCCGTCTGCTCGCGGTCCGCTACAGATGGGAGATGCCGAAATTCGTGTTCACAGGGGATGAAAAGAAATAGCGCGCTTTCTTCGCCTCGAAGACTTGGATTGCTCGCCAATGACGGAGAGAGGGCGACGGCCCGGACCTACGGCTCTTCCTTCCTGGCCTTTGCCACCTGCGCCGACGTCACCATCGGGCCCGCATTGCCCCAGGAATTGCGGATGTAGTTCGTCACTGCCGCGATCTCGTCGTCGGACAATTGCTTGGCATAGGCCGGCATCTCGGCGGTGTTGGGCGCACGCGGCGTCGTCACGGTGTGGGCGCCATCGAGGATGATGCGCAAGGTGGAGGACGGATTGACCGATTGCAGCAGAGCGTTGCCGGGCAGCGGCGGATATATCCGTGGGCTGCCTGTGCCGTCGGCCTCGTGGCAGGCGACACAGAGCTTTGCGTAGACTGCCTGGCCGGCCTTCATCTCGGCAACGTCAGCCGGCGTCACGATGGTCTCGCGCCGCGCCGGCGGCAGGCTCTTCAGGTAGACCGCGATCGCACGCACGTCGGCATCGCTCATCTTCGAGGTCGAGTTGACGATCACCTCCGCCATCGGCCCGCCGGCATGGCTTTTGGCGTTGCGGCCGCTTTGCAGATATTCGGTGATATCGTCGGCGCTCCACGACTTCAGCCCGGTGCGCGCGGCGCCGTCGAGCCTTGGGGCATACCAGCCGCCGACCTCGTTGCCGGACAGCGCCTGCGCTTGCTTGTCCGCGCCAAAATAGTTCTTCGGCGTGTGGCAGGCGCCGCAATGGCCGAGACCGGTGACGAGATAGCCGCCTCTGTTCCACGCGGCGCTCTGGCTCTGGTCCGGCTCGAACAGGCCAGGCTTAAAGTACAGATAGTTCCAGACCCGCATCAGCCCGCGATAACCGAATGGCCAGCGCAGCTCCGGCGGCTTGTTGCGGTTGGCGACCGGCGCCAGCGTTCCCAGATAGGCCCGGATCGCCAGCGTGTCGTCCTTCGTCATCCGCGTGAAATAGGGATAGGGAAAAGCCGGGTAGTAGTTCGAACCGTCAGGCGCGAGGCCATAGCGCAAGGCGCGCGTGAAGTCGGCATCGGTCCAGGCGCCGATCCCGAAGTCGCGGTCTGGCGTCAGGTTTGGCGCGTAGATCGCACCGAAGGGCGTATCGATGCGCTTTCCGCCCGCGAACGGCTTTGCCGGATCGGCGGTGTGGCAGCCCGCGCAGTTGCCGGCCTCGACCAGCATCTTGCCGTAGGCGATCAGCTCCGGCGAGGGCTCGGCGGCGCGGGCTGCGCCTCCAACTGCACTGCACAACGCCAAACCCGCGAGAGCCGAGCCAGCCAGAATCGTCCGCATCGAAAGCCTCTCCTGCGACCAATCGACGTCGTCCCGCAGTATAGGGGCCTCACGTCATTTCGCGACGGCGGGGGTATGGTGACACAAATTGAAAATGCCCAGCGTGTTTCAGGCCACGAAATTGCGATTTTTACCCGGCGCTCCCTTTGCTCCAGATTTGTGATGCGGAGCGTGAAATTTCCGACATAGAGTGGCGGAGATGGTCGGCGCGCCCTAGCTAAAAATGACGGGCAGGCAACGGCTTAAGTGGCCAAAGGCCAAGAAGGGCGGAAGAGGACAGCATGGGCATCAACCAGGGTCCGATCAGTCTCGATCAGAAATACACCCAGCAAACCGGACACGTTTTCACCACGGGCATTCAGGCGCTGGTGCGCCTGCCCATGGCCCAGATCCGGCGCGACCGCGCCAACGGCCTCAACACCGCGGGCTTCATCTCCGGCTATCGCGGCTCCCCGCTCGGCGGCTATGACCAGCAGCTCTTCGCCGCACGGAAGCATCTCGAACAGTACAACATCAAGTTTCAGCCCGGCGTGAACGAGGATCTCGCGGCGACCGCCGTATGGGGCTCGCAGCAGCTCAACCTCTCGCCCGGCGCCCAATATGATGGCGTGGTCGGCATCTGGTACGGCAAGGGCCCCGGCGTCGACCGTTGCGGTGACGTCTTCCGCCACGGCAATGCCGCCGGCTCGGCCAAGAACGGCGGCGTGCTCTGTCTTGCCGGCGACGACCATGGCGCAAAATCCTCCACCGTCCCGCATCAGTCCGACCATGCCTTCATCTCGGCGCTGATGCCGTATCTCTATCCCTCGAGCATCCACGAGATGATCGAGATGGGTCTGCTCGGCATCGCGATGTCGCGCTACTCCGGCTGCTGGGTCGGCATGAAGGTGATCACGGAGACGGTGGAGACCACGGCCGAGATCGACCTCACCGACGAGATGAAGCCCTTTATCATCCCCTCCGATTTCGAGCTGCCGCCCGGCGGCCTCAATCTGCGCTGGCCCGACGACCGCTTCGAGCAGGATCGTCGCCTCCAGGACTACAAGGGCTTTGCCGCGATCGCCTTTGCGCGCGCCAACAAGGTGAACCGCATCACCATGGATTCGCCGAATGCCCGCATCGGCATCATGGCATCCGGCAAGAGCTATGAGGATGTGCGCCAGGCGCTGCGCGAGCTCGGGATCACCGAGGAGGTCGCCGCGAAGATCGGCCTTCGCCTTTACAAGATCGGCATGCCATGGCCGCTGGAGCCGGAGGGCGTACGGCAGTTCGCTGTGGGGCTCGAAGAAATCTTCATCGTCGAGGAACGGCGCGAGATCGTCGAGAACCAGGTCAAGCAGGAGTTGTTCAACTGGCGTGACGACGTCCGCCCACGCATCGTCGGCAAGATGGACGAGCACGACAAGCGCTTTTTGACCTTCGCCGCCGAGCTCAGCGTCGCCTCGCTTGCGACCTCGTTAACCGAGCGGCTGCTTCGACTTAATCTCAACCCTGAAATTGCGGAGATGCTCCGCGTCAAGGCCGACTGGTTCAACGGCCGCCAGGCCACGCAGATGCAGGCGGTCGCGCCCATCTCCCGTACCCCGTATTTCTGCTCAGGCTGTCCCCACAACACATCCACGAAAGTCCCCGAAGGCAGCCGCGCCATGGCCGGCATCGGCTGTCACTTCATGGCGCTGTGGATGGACCGCTCGACCGAAACGTTTACGCATATGGGCGGGGAGGGCGTGCCCTGGGTCGGCATTGCGCCTTTCACCAAGGAGAACCACATCTTCGCGAATCTCGGTGACGGCACCTATTTCCATTCGGGCATTCTCGCCATCCGCCAGGCGATCGCCTCCAAGGCGAACATCACCTACAAGATCCTCTACAACGACGCCGTTGCCATGACCGGCGGTCAGCGCCATGACGGCGATCTCTCGCCGCAGCAGATCACCCAGCAGCTTTACGCCGAAGGCATCCGCGAGCTCTATCTGGTCTCGGAAAACCCCGATGCTTACCCGGCCGACACCATCGCGCCAGGCGTGAAGAAGTATCACCGCGACGAGCTCGACAATGTCATGAAAATGTGCCGCGAATACAAGGGCACGTCTGCGATCGTGTTCGTGCAGACCTGCGCGGCCGAGAAGCGTCGCCGGCGCAAGCGCGGCTTGATGGAAGACCCGCCGCGCCGCGTCATGATCAACCCGGCGGTCTGCGAGGGCTGCGGCGACTGCTCGGTGCAGTCGAACTGCATCTCGGTCGAGCCGCTCGAGACCGAGTTCGGCCGCAAGCGGGCTATCAACCAGTCCTCCTGCAACAAGGACTATTCCTGCCTGAAGGGTTTCTGTCCGTCCTTCGTCACGATCGACGGCGGTGCGCCGCGCCATCGCGCGCCGGCGGAGCTCAGCGAGATCGGCGAGCTTCCGGAGCCGGCCTCACGCCCGAGCCTCGACAAGCCGTACAACATCGCAGTCGGCGGTGTCGGCGGCACCGGTGTGCTCACCATCGGCGCGCTGCTCGGCATGGCCGCCCATATCGAGGGCAAGGCCTCGATGATCCTCGACATGTCGGGTCTCGCGCAGAAGGGCGGGGCGGTGCTCAGCCACGTCCGCCTGTCCGATCATCCGGCCGAGGTCACCTGCTCGCGCATCGTCACCGGAACGGCCGATCTTGTGCTCGCAGCCGACGAGGTGGTCGCGGTTGCCAAGGACACGATCTCGCTCTGCGACTCCAGCCGCACCCGCGGCATCATCAACAGCCACGTCATCCCGACCGCCGATTTCGTCCTCAACCGCGACTTCAATTTCCAGACCCGCAAGCTCAATGCGGTGCTGGAGACGGCGCTGCACAAGGATTCCGTGTTCTTCGATTTCACCAAGCCGGCCGAGCAGCTGCTCGGCGACGCTATCGCCACCAACATGATGATGATGGGCTATGCCTATCAGAAGGGGCTGTTCCCGCTGTCGGCGGCGTCGATCGAGCAGGCCATCGAGGTCAACGGCGTCTCGATCAAGATGAACAAGGAGGCCTTCCGCCTCGGCCGCCTCGCGGTCGCCGATCCCAAGCGCCTCGCCGACATGCTGAAGGGGACGGACGAGGTCGTTGTACCCAAGACGCTGGAGGCGATGACGTTGGACGAGATCATCGAGCATCGCGCCAAGCACCTCACCGCCTATCAGAATGCTCGCCTGGCAAAACGTTATCGCAAGCTGGTCGACCAGGTCCGCGAGGTTGCGGTGAAGGGCGGCTATGGCGAAGCGCTGCCGCGCGCCGTCGCGGTGAACTACGCCAAGTTGTTGGCCTACAAGGACGAATACGAAGTCGCGCGCCTCTACACCGACGGCGCCTTCGAGCAGCAGCTCCGCGATCAGTTCGAGGGCGAGTTCAAGTTCAACTTCAATCTGGCGCCGCCGATCCTCAGCCGCGGCGTTGATGCGCTCGGCCGTCCGAAGAAGCGCGCCTTCGGCCCGTGGATGCTGAACGTCTTCCGCGTGCTGGCCAAATTCAAATTCCTGCGCGGCACGCCGTTCGACATTTTCGGCCGCAGCGCCGACCGCAAGCTCGAGCGCGACCTGATCGCCGGCTACGAGAAGGACGTTTCAACCGTGCTCGGCCTGCTGTCGCCGGTCACGCATGACACCGCCGTGGAGCTGCTGTCGCTGCCCGACCGCATTCGCGGCTATGGCCCGGTGAAGGAGAAGGCCGTAAACGACGCCAAGGCCCGCTACGCCCAGCTCGCCGCTGACCTCGCCAACCCGTCGCCCGCGCCAAGGCAGATCGCGGCGGAGTAGGTCTCCTAGACCTGCGATTTTCCTCTTTGAAATCAACCCCGTTCTACTGTGCATGGGGTTGTTTTCGTAAAAAAAGAAAATCGCTTGCGCGGTCGGGCAAAACAGCTTTAGGACTCGGCTGTCGCCTGCATCATTGGCGAGGAGCCCTTGCGACGACGCAATCCAGCACAAGAGGCGGACCGCATTTGCGCCAAGCCGCTACCCTCTCGCGGGGCGGAATATTTCCGCGCTTGCCAAGCAGGCCACCGCGGTTCAGAAAAACGGAGCAAGAAGAAACGCGAGCGGAGACCTGAAGTTTGACCATCAAGGGCAAGGCCTACATTGCCGGGATTTTTGAACACCCGACCCGGCATGCGCCGGACAAATCCACCGCCCAGCTCCACGCCGAGGTCGCCAAGGGCGCGATCGAGGATGCCGGGCTCTCCAAGGACGATGTCGACGGCTATTTCTGCGCGGGCGATGCGCCCGGCGGCGCTTGGCCGATGGTCGATTATCTCGGCCTGAACACCAAAAAACTCCGCCATGTCGATTCCACCGAGACCGGCGGCTGTTCCTACATCATCCATCTCGGCCACGCCGCCGAAGCGATTGCGGCAGGCAAGTGCTCGATCGCGCTGATCACGCTGGCCGGCAAGCCGCGCACCGGCGTGATGCCGCCGCGCGCGGCCGGCGCAGAGGTGGATTTCGAATCCGCTTACGGCGCGACCACGCACAATGCCTATGGCATGTGTGCCATGCGCCACATGCACGACTATGGCACCACGAGCGAGCAGCTCGCCTGGATCAAGGTCGCGGCCTCGCATCATGCGCAATATAATCCGCATGCGATGCTCAAGGACGTCGTCACCGTCGAGGACGTCCTGAACTCGCCGATGATCTCCGATCCCCTCCACCGCATGGATTGCTGCGTCGTCTCCGATGGCGGCGGCGCGCTGATCGTGACGACGCCAGAGATTGCCAAGAGCCTGAAGAAGCCTCAGGTGCGCCTGATCGGCCATGGCGAGGCCATGAAGGGCCCGCGCGGCGGCAAGGATCTCGACCTCACTTATTCCGCCGGTATCTGGTCCGGCCCGCGCGCCTTCGAGGAAGCCGGCATCACGCCGAAGGACATCAGATACGCCTCGATCTACGACAGCTTCACCATCACCGTCTTGATGCAGCTCGAAGATCTCGGCTTCTGCAAGAAGGGCGAGGGCGGCAAGTTCGTCGCCGACGGCAATCTGATCTCCGGCGTCGGCAAGCTGCCGTTCAACACCGACGGCGGTGGCCTCTGCAGCAATCATCCCGTCAACCGCGGCGGCATGACCAAGATCATCGAGGCCGTCAGGCAACTGCGCGGCGAGGCGCATCCGAAGGTGCAGGTTCCGAATTGCGATCTCGCTATCGCCCATGGCACCGGCGGCCTGTTGGGTGTCCGCCACGCCGCCTCGACCGCCATTCTGGAGCGCGTGTGATGAGCGAAACAAAAAAATACCCGGCCCCGGTGACCAATCCCGAGACCGCAGCGTTCTGGGACGCGGCGAAAGAGGGCAAGTTCATGATCAAGCGCTGCACCGCCTGCGGCGAAGCGCATTACTTCCCGCGCGCGATCTGCCCGTTCTGCTATTCCGACAAGACGGTGTGGGAGGAAGCGTCGGGCGAGGGCGCGATCTACACTTACAGCCTGATGCGGAAATCTCCGACGGGCCCTTATGCCATCGGCTACGTCACGCTGAAGGAGGGGCCGTCGGTGCAGACCAATTTCGTCGACTGCGATCTCGAGAAGCTGAAGATCGGTCAAAAGGTGAAGGTGGTGTTCAAGCCGACCGAGGGCGCACCGCTGCCGTTCTTCACGCCGGCCTGATTGCTTTCTTCCTTCTCCCCTTGTGGGAGAAGGTGGCATAGGCCGCCTCCGGCGGCCGTCCTTAAAAGACGCCGAAGCGAAGCTTCGGCTTTGGCGCCGGATGAGGGGTATCGCTCCGCGGAGAGATTGTTTGATGCGGAAGCAACCCCTCACCCAAATGAGTTTGCCGCACCGTCCTCGCTGCCCTCTCCCACAAGGGGAGAGGGCACTTCAACTGGCGGTGCCGAAGACATTCGGGAGGAAGACAAACAACATGTCCGCCAGATACGAAGAACTCAAAAGCCTGAAAAACATCGGCCAGAAATACGCCTACACCGACCGCGACGTAATGCTCTACGCCTATGGCATCGGCCTAGGCGCCGATCCCATGGACGAGAAGGAGCTTGCCTTCGTCAACGAGGGCACGCTGACGCCGCGGCCGCTCAAGGGAGTGCCGACGTTCGCGTCCGTGGCAGCGTGGGGGTCGGGTCCCGGCGAGATGAACCTCAACCGCGTGATGGTGGTCGATGGCGAGCGCGACATCACCTTCCACCAGCCGCTGCCGGTCGCCGCGAACATCACCGCCGATTCCTCCGTGCTCGAGGTCTACGACAAGGGCAAGGACAAGGGCGTCGTGATCAGTCACCAGACGGTGCTGAAGAACGAGAAGGGCGAAAAACTGGCAACGCTGGTCGCTTCGCGCTTCGCCCGTGGCGACGGCGGCTTCGGCGGTCCGAACCTGACGCAGCCGGATCCGCACAAGATTCCGTCGCGCGCACCCGACAAGACCATCGACATCACGACGCGCCCCGATCAGGCCCTGGTCTATCGCCTCTGCGGCGACCGTAACCCGCTGCACTCCGACCCCGAGTTCGCCAGGAAGGCCGGCTTCCCGCGCCCGATCCTGCACGGCATGTGCACCTACGGCATCACCTGTCGCGGCGTGCTCCAGACCTATGCCGATTACGATGCCTCGGCCTTCCGCCAGCACGTTGCCCGGTTCTCTTCGCCCGTCTATCCCGGCGAGACCGTGACCATGGACCTCTGGAAGGACGGCAACGTGATCTCGTTTGAAGCCAAGGTGAAGTCGCGCGGGGTCACCGTGATCAAGAACGGCAAGACGGTGCTGGGTTAGGTCGGTCTCGTGCCCCGGACGCAGCGGAGCACGCGGTGATGCGCTGCTGAGCCGGGGCCGGGGATGCTCGACGAAGAACTGGGTCCCGGCTCTGCGATGCAGTTTCACGCTGTATCTTGTCCGGGACAAAACAAAAACAGGGAGACGCCACCATGGGACTACTCGACGGCAAGGTTGCGCTGATCACTGGTGCAGGCGGGGGGCTCGGTGAGGCCTATGCAAAGCTGTTCGCGCGGGAAGGGGCCTCGGTGGTCGTCAACGACCTTGGCGGGCCCCGCGACGGCTCCGGCGCTGACAATTCCATGGCGCAGCAGGTGGTCGACGCGATCAAGGCCGAGGGCGGCAAGGCGGTCGCCAACGGCGCCGACATCTCCACCATGGAGGGCGGCCAATCGGTGTTCGACGACGCCATCAAGCACTTTGGCCGGGCAGACATCCTGGTGAACAATGCCGGCATCCTGCGCGACCAGACCTTTCACAAGGCCTCCGAAGCCGACTGGGACAAGGTCATCAAGGTCCACCTGAAGGGCACCTTCTGTTGCACCCTGCCGGTGTTTCGCTGGATGCGTGAAAACGGCGGCGGCGTCATCGTCAACACCTCCTCGACCTCGGGCCTGATCGGCAATTTCGGCCAGACCAATTACGGCGCGGCCAAGGGCGGCATCTGGGGCCTGTCCAACGTGCTGGCGATCGAGGGCCGCAAGTACAACATCCGAATCTGGACGCTGGCGCCGGGCGCGCTGACCCGCATGACGGCAGACCTGCCCCGCTATAAGGAGAACCCCGGCGCGGCGCTGGGGCCGGACGGCATCGCGCCGGCCGTGCTATACATGGTCAGCGACTTGTCGGGCGACCAGACCGGCAAGGTGCTGGGCGTGTCCGGGCCCCGCGGTGTGCGCGAGATGCGGATGATGGAGATGGAAGGCTGGAAACCGCCGCACTCGGGCTGGAAGGCCCAGGACATCGTTGATCATGCCAAGGAGATCTTCTTCTCCGAGGAGCAGATCAAGATGGGGGCGCGGCGGTTTTAGGCTGAGTTGTCGTTCCGGGCCGATGCGAAGCATCGAACCCGGAACCTTGAGATTCCGGATCTGGTCCTTCCGACCATCCCGGAATGACAAAAGAAAGAGAGACGAGACGAACATGAAACTCACCGCCGATGCCAAGGGCACTTTCGCAATCGCGCCGACGCCGTTCCACGACGACGGCCGGATCGACGAGCGCTCGATCGACCGCCTGACCGATTTCTACGAGGAGATCGGCTGTGACGGCGTCACGGTGCTCGGCATTCTCGGCGAGGCGCCGAAGCTCGATGCCGCCGAGGCCGAGCAGGTGGCGGTGCGCTTCGTCAAGCGGGCCAAGAAGATGCAGGTGATCGTCGGCGTCTCTGCGCCGGGTTTTGCCACCATGCGCTCGCTGGCAAGGGCCTCGATGGACGCCGGCGCGGCCGGCGTCATGATCGCACCGCCACCATCGCTCCGCACCGACGACCAGATCGTCGGCTATTTCAAGCAGGCTGCCGAGGCGATCGGGCCTGACGTGCCCTGGGTGCTTCAGGATTATCCGCTGACGCTCTCGGTGGTGTTCACCCCCGCCGTGATCCGCAAGATCGTTATGGACAATCCGAACTGCGTGATGCTCAAGCATGAGGACTGGCCGGGGCTGGAAAAGATCTCGACGCTGCGAGGCTTCCAGAAGGACGGCTCGCTGCGTCCGCTCTCGATCCTCTGCGGCAATGGCGGCCTCTTTTTGGATTTCGAAATGGAGCGCGGCGCCGACGGCGCCATGACCGGTTATGCCTTCCCCGAGCTCCTGATCGATGTCGTGCGCCTCTCGAAAGAAGGCAAGCGCGATGCCGCGCATGATCTGTTCGACGCGCATCTGCCGCTGATCCGCTACGAGCAGCAGCCGGGCGCCGGCCTTGCCGTGCGCAAATACGTGCTCCAGAAGCGCGGCATCATCGCCTCGAGCGCCCAGCGCAAGCCCGGCGCGACCATCACGCCGGCGGCGAAGGCGGAGGTCGAATACCTGCTGTCGCGCGTCGCCCGAATCGACAAGCGCGCCAATCTCGGCCCGCAATCCAGCGCCGCAGGTTAGCCGCATGCCTGAAGCCATCGCATCACGCCCTGCCTCGACGATCCTCCTGCTGCGCGACGGCGCGGATGTCGACGGCAAGAGCCGCGACGAGATCGAGGTCTTCATGATGGTCCGCCATCATCAGATCGAGTTCAACTCGGGCGCGCTGGTGTTTCCCGGCGGCAGCGTCGATGCAGGCGACAAGGAGATCGTGGCCCGCGCCGACCTCTATTCGGGCGGCGAGGGCTTAAGCGAGGCGGACCGCGGCTTTCGGATCGCGGCGATCCGCGAGACTTTTGAAGAGAGCGGCATCCTGCTGGCGCGATCGAAGGATTCGGGCGCACCGGTCGATGCCAAGCGTGCCGGCGAGATCGCCGATGCGCACCGCGTCGCGCTCAACGAGCACAAGGTCAGCTTCCTCGATATCCTTGCCGATAACCGTCTTCAGCTCGCGCTCGAGACGCTCGTGCCGTATGCGCACTGGATTACGCCAGAGGGCATGCCGAAGCGGTTCGACACCTGGTTCTTCCTTGCGGCCGCGCCGCCCGATCAGCTCGGCGCCCATGATGGTCGCGAGTCCACCGACTCCATCTGGGTCTCGCCGCGCGAGGCGGTGGAGGGCGGGGCGAGCGGCCGCTTCAAGCTGCCGTTCCCGACCACCCGCAATCTGATCCGGCTTGCCAAGCAGGGCAGCGTGAGTGCTGCACTGGAGCACGCCCGCGGGATATCGATCGTCACGGTCATGCCTGTGATGACCAGGACCGAAACCGGCCGCCAGCTCCGCATCCCCCGCGAGGCCGGCTACGATGGCGAGGTGTTCGAGGTCGGCGCGGTCGGCTAGATACTTCGATGCCAAACGAAGTATCGGCGGCCGCGGACAAGCTAGGTTCTGTCCATCGCGAATGGATGGGACGCAAGTCATGGACAACCGGCAGGGTACCAACATCGCCGTCGAGCTGGCGTTGCTGGTCGCGCTCGCAACACTCTGGGGCGGCTCCTACACTTTCATCAAGCTGGGCGTTGCCACCATTCCGCCGGTCACGCTGATCGCGGCGCGTACCACGATCGCGGGCCTCTTGCTGCTTGCCGTCATGCGGGCGCGCGGCATTGGGATGCCGACCGACCGCGAGACCTGGCAGCGCTTCGCCTTCCAGGCCGTGCTCAACAGCGTCATCCCCTGGACGTTGATCGCCTGGGGCGAGCGCCATGTCGATGCTGCGCTTGCTACGATCCTCAATTCGGCCGGGCCGATCTTCACCTTCCTGCTCACGGCGCTGATCACCCGTCACGAGGCGACGACGCCGCGGAAGCTGTTTGGCGTGATCGCCGGCATGGCCGGCATCCTGCTGATCGTCGGCGTCAATGCCTTCCATGACATCGGCAGCGGCCTGCTGGCGGAGGCGGCGATCGTGGCCGCGACGATCTGCTATGCCTGCGCCGCGATCTTCGGCCGCAGTTTCAAGGGGCTCGACCCCATGGCGCCGGCCGCCGGCTCGCTGCTGGCGGGCGCAGCCGTGCTGATTCCGGCCTCGCTCGCGATCGAGCAGCCCTGGACGCTGTCGCCTTCGCCGGTTTCCGTATTGGCGCTGCTCGCGCTGGCCGTGTTCTCGACTGCGGCGGCCTTCGCGATCTACTTCCGTCTGATCCAGACATTGGGCTCGGTCGGGACCACGGCGCAGGCCTATCTGCGCGTCCCGATCGGGGTTGCCATCAGTATCGCCTTCCTCGGCGAGACCTTGAGCCGGACCGCCTGGATCGGTTTGGCCTGCGTCGTCCTCGGCGTTGCCGCCATGACGATCCCGGCCGGGCGGCCGGCAAGCGTCAAGAGCTCTTAGTCCGAGACGAAGAGAGGCGGCAGGCTCCGGATATTAAGGATATTCGTCGGCCACAGGCATGTTCCCCCGGGGGCGCAATACGTCGTATATTGGGCCTCCAGCAGCCTGGTCCTCAAAAGCCCCAATGTCCGCCGAATTGATGCCGATCCCAGAGAAAAAGCGAACCTTCTCGCTCTCCATCGGCCAGCTCACCTTCGGCAGCTTCCTGTTGGTGCTGGCGGTAATTATCGTCACCTCGACCGCGAGCGTGATTGCGATCCGGCATATCGACACCACCTTCGCCGAGCTGCAGCGGCTCCAGAGCGTCGGGGACCTCGCCGAGGACATCGATCGCCGCATGAACGAATTGCGCCTCGCCGCGCGCGACTTCGTCACCGATCCCGGCGCCGGCATCCAGTTCCAGCAGGTGGGCGAGGCGGCCTCCGCCTTAAGCGATATCCTGAAGAAGACCCGCATCGAGCTCGCGCCCGAGCAGCAGGACATGATCGACGGGGTCACCGAGCGGCTTGCGACCTATCGGACGGGCCTGGAGCGGATCTCGACCCTGATCGACCGCCGCGCCCAGCTGCTCGCCGGCCTGCCACCGCTGAGCGACCGTTTCGACGCGGCCGTCGCCGGCACCACGGACCGCGAGCTGGCCTCCCGCCTGTCCGAGGCGCAGAGCCGGATCGCGCTCGGGCTGCTGGCGCGCAACCCTTCCGCGGCCGAGCAGGCCGCGGAGGGAATGCGGGCGATGGACACCGCCGATAGCAAGCTGAGGTCGGCCGTCAACGATTACGCCGAGGCAATCATGGCGGTCGCCGTCCGCGAGCGACAGATCGCCGACATCGACCGCGAGGTGCTGGGCACCGAGGGTCGCCTGATCGGCCGCGTCACCGAATTGCTGCGCGAGGTCAGTTCGCGCCGCGGCCACGTGCTGTCGCGCGATTTTGCCCGCACGCTGACCGAGGCGCGGTGGCAGAGCATCGTGCTCGGCACGGTCGGCGTGCTGATCGGCATCGGCGCCGCGCTGTTCGTGGTGCGAAGGACGGTCCGTCCGCTCGCCCAGATCGCGCGCTCCATTCGCGCGCTTGCGGCGGGCCAGAAGGACACGTCGATCCCGTCGGCCGACCTCGACAACGAGATCGGCGACATCGCGCGCGCGGCCGAAGTGTTCCGCCGCGCGCTCGAGGAGGCCGACACGGCGCGCGAGGCGGCGGTGCGCGCGCTCACCGAGCAGCGCCTCGCCGAGGAGAGCTACCGAAAACTGTTCGAGGGCTCGGTCGATGGCATCTACGTGACGACGCCGGCCGGCGACCTCCTCAACGCCAATCCGGCGCTGGCGCGGATGATGGGTTACGACAGCCCGCAGCACCTCATCGACAGCATCAACGACATCGCCCATACGATCTACGTCCACCCCGAGGCGCGTGCCGAATATCAGCGGCTGATGGCGCGCGACGGCATGGTACGCGAGTTCGAGTATCAGGTTCGCCAGCGCAACGGCAACATCCTGTGGCTCTCCGACAGCGCCACAGGCGTGCGGGACGAGCAGGGCAACATCGTCCGCTACGAGGGCACGCTGCGCGACATCACCGACCAGAAGCGGGCGGAAGATGCCATCGCCGAAGGCCGGCGCCTGCTCCAGCAGGTTATCGACACCGTGCCGGCGGTGATCAACGTCAAGGATCGCGACCTGCGCTATGTACTGATGAACCGCTATATGGCCGGCATCTTCGGCATCGAGCCGGGCGACGCGCTCGGCCGCACCACGGCCGACCTGATGTCGCGCTATGGCGCAGCCAAGTCCGACGAGAGCGACAAGCGCGTGCTCAAGCTCCGCAGGGGGCTCGGCTTCTATGAGGAGGAGTACAAGGACGCCTCCGGCAACATGCGGCAATGGCTCGTCAACAAGCTGCCGCTGCTCGACGCCGAAGGCGAGATCGAACGCATCGTCACCGTCGCGCTCGACATCGGCGAGCGCAAGCGCGGCGAGCAGGAGATGCGCAAGGCCAAGGAAGCTGCCGAGACCGCGCTGCGCAATCTGCGCGAGACCCAGGCCTCGCTGATCGAGGCGGAGAAGCTCGCCGCGCTCGGGCGCCTGGTCGCCGGCGTCGCGCACGAGGTCAACAATCCGGTCGGCATCAGCCTCACGGTCGCGTCCGCGCTGGAGCGCAAGACCGCGATGTTCACCGCCGAGGTGGAGCGCGGCGAGCTCCGCCGCTCCACGCTCAACGAGTTTCTCAACACCAGCCGCGATGCCTCTTCGCAGCTCGTCTCCAATCTCAACCGCGCCGCCGAGCTGATCCAGTCGTTCAAGCAGGTCGCGGCCGACCGCAACTATTCGGACCAGCGCAGCTTCGACCTCGGCGACCTCACCGAGCAGGTGGTGATGAGCCTGCGACCCGGCCTGCGAAAGCACAATCTGACGCTCAATGTCGAGTGCCAGCCGGATCTCATCATGAACAGCTATCCCGGCCCGTACGGCCAGGTGCTGACCAATCTGTTTCTCAATTCGGTGGCGCACGCCTTTCCGGACGGCCGGCCAGGGACCATCGACATCCAGGTGCGCGAGTCCGGCAAGGACAATGTCGAGATCGTCTTCTCCGACAATGGCTGCGGCATGTCGCTCGACGTCCGCCGCCGCGCCTTCGATCCGTTCTTCACGACACGGCGCGATCAGGGCGGCACCGGCCTCGGCCTGCACATCGTCTACAGCATTGTCACCAACCGGCTCGGCGGCCGGCTCGATCTCGATTCCGAGCCGGGCGGTGGCACGCGCATCCAGATGATCCTGCCGCGCACAGCGCCGCTCGAGCAGGCGGCGGAATGATCAGGTCGCGGACTCGCTAGCGCCGCGCTGCCGGCGATCGTTACCCGCGAACGAGAGCCGCGCCCAGGATGAGACACCCGGCGCCCAACGCGCGTGTCAACGTGATCGGATAGCGCGGCAGGCCGAACAGCCCGATGTGGTCGAACGCCAACGAACCGAGCAACTGACCCACGACGATCAACGTCAACACCGTCGCCACGCCGAGGCGCGGCACCATGAGGATGCTGGTCGCGATGAAGATCGCGCCGAAAATTCCCCCGGTCCATGCGATCAAAGGCGCTCGTCCGGCCAGGGCGGCAGCGGGTATCGGCTCGCGCACGACGATCAGGACCAGCAGCAATGCGATTGACCCGCCAAGATAACTCACGAACGCCGCCCACCTTCCTGATTGCATGGCGTTGCCAAGGCTGGCGTTCAGCACCTGCTGAAAGGCGAGGCTCAGGCCCGCGGAGAGGACGACGAAGGGTGGCAGAAGCTTCATGCGCGGCTCGTAATGGCATGGAGAGGTGGCGCCAGCTTAGCGCCTGGAGCCAATTCACGTCTGGAACGAAATCGACCGTCTCAATCTGCGAACGCGCAACGGTAGGCGGCAGGCGTTGCGCCGTAAGCGCGCCGAAACAGGCGACCAAGGTGGCTCTGGTCGGAGAACGAGCCGGCATAAGCCACGTCCGCGACGGTGTCGCCGCACTTCAAACGCGAGCGTGCCGCTGCCAGTCGTAGCGCAAGACGATAGGCGGCAGGGGTCATTCCAATCTCTCGCTTGAACTGCCGAATGAAGCCGTCGGTCGATCGGCCCTGCCGTGCCGCGATCGTGCGGATGTCGAGATCGTCGCACGAGACCAGCTCCCTCAGTGCGGCACGTTTGGCCGGCAGCGTCAGACGTCCCGGGCACGGATCATGCGAGCCGATCGAGTCGAGCATCTCCTCTGGCAAGGTTGCCCGTGAGTTACGGATGTAGAACGGCTCCGAGATCCCTCTCACCGCCGCATGATCGCCCGGTAAATAGAGATGATTGACGATCGAGCCCGCGCCGCCGTGCGAGGCGTGCGGTACGCCCGCCGGGATGACGACGATATCGCCCGAGATAGCGAGAAACTCTCCGAATGTGGTCATGTACATGCGCCATCCCTTGCGGACGGCGGCGACCTGGACATCGGCGTGAAGGTGACAGGCGAGCGCGACCGCCTGTGCCGCCTCGAGCTGGCCGAGCTCGATCGCCGAGTCACGTGCCCATGGGCGATATGTCCACGGTCCAGGCATCCTCACTGCATACGATCTATTGCTCAGGATGTCAGGAGGCTGCTGCAGACTGGTTTGGGCCGGGCGTCATGACTTATTGGCACGCCCTAATCGACGTCGGCGAGCCTGCGCAGCGTCGCGCCGAAGATCTGGCTGGCCTTGCCGACCAGCGCCGTGCCGGTCATCTCCCCGCGCGTCTCCGTAAAGGTGCCACTGACGCCGATGCCGACCGGGGCGGGGCCGCCGAACAGTGGATTGTCGTCGCCCCGTGGCGAGGTGTGGCGCTGCACCAGCACTTCGCCCTTGAAGGTGTTGTCCTTCACGATGTAGCTGCCGGTGTAATAAAGGTAGGCGTCACCGCCAAGAATCTTGCCGTCGCGGAAAAGGATCACGCCGCTGCCTTTGCCGACCCGCCCGTCGAGCAGGCTCACGTGAATCGAATAGAGGCCGTTCTTCATCACGTCCCGCAGGCCGGCCGCCATTGCCCAACGGCGTAACCGGTAGAGCATTTATGCCAAAGCGCATCCGCACGCGCAACGCGGCAGTTTGCCGGGTGGCAGGGGCATAGCCCTCGCGAGCCGTGAGTGTTCCGGCTTGTGCGTGACGCCGTCATGACGGTCTGATGATGAGGCGAGGCCGGACGTTGCGAGTGGAGTTGGCCCGCGAAATGCATAGCCATTGTCGCACTGGCGGCGGAGTGCTGGAGCAAGACGAACGTGAGCAACTGGATCGATTCAGGCGGCGTTGAGCCGCGTCTGTACAGTGTGCGTCCCGCGAATTGCAAAAGCGAACGACGGCGGAGCGGCAGCGCGACACGCTGGCGAAGCTTGACAAGGCTCGCGTGCGCCTTGGCCCTGAGTGCGCTCGCGGCCTCCTTCGGGCATGCGCGTGACCGTGGCCAGTTCGCGAACACCAATCCGGATTTGAAGGCCTGGTTCGACGGCTTGCGAAGCGGCAAGGGGCCTTGCTGCTCGGACGCCGACGGCTCGGCCGTCTCGGATTCCGATTGGGACAGCAAGGACGGCCACTATCGTGTCCGCATCCCGCGCTACAGCTCCGGCATCGACGGCCAGCCGCAGGAGCTCGTCTGGGTGGACGTGCCCGCGGAGGCCGTGATCTCGGAGCCGAACCGGGTCGGACGAACCATGGTCTGGCCGATCTACGGCTCCATGGGCGTCACCATCCGCTGCTTTATGCCTGGGAGCATGACATAGGCCACCAGGCGACGCTTCGCCCGGAGGGCCGATGCCTGATGCCGCCCGCGCTGCATCAGGTATACTTAGTGTCGCGCTCGAGCAGTTCGATGGAGATGCCTTCGGGGCCACGGATGAAGCAGATGCGTATGCCGGGCCTGATCGTCGTCGGCTCGCGTGTGAAAGTGACGCCCTTGGCCTTGATCTCGGCGGCGACGGCGTCGATGTCCTTTACCGTCAGACCAAAATGGTCGAGGCCCTGATGCGGATGCGGAGGAGGCGGGCTGACGGCGCCGTCGCCTTCGAGCGGCGCGATGAAGATCCTGGCCCCGCCAAGATTCACGTCGATCCGTCCGGGCGCGCGCACGATCTCGCCACCGAGGATATCGCGCAGCCAGGCCGCCGTGGCCTCCGGATCAGGGCTGCGCAGATGGACGTGATCCCAAGTGACGACTGGCATTTCATTCTCTCCCAACGGGGTCTTTGATGTTGCGGCGCATGTTAACGGCCCCTGCCGGTGATCACCACCGTGCTTGCCGATTCGCAACGGCGGGGAACCTTAGTTCGTGTTCCCGATTAAGGTAACCAGTGGCTCGGTCCGGCGTCGGACGGGCGCAAGCCGCTGTCGGTGACGAAAACCATGAACGCTGGGCTTGACCGGATCGGGTTGAGGCGTTTCGCCGGAATCAGCGAGCGATTGGCGCGGGCTGTGACGGTTGCGAGCGTCTCGTTTGGCCGAAGTTTGCTGTGGTTGCTGGCAGCGATCATCGTCGGCTGCGGAATCTGGATGCTGCTGCCTCTCTCCAAAAGCAATGGCGCTGAGTCGGGGACATCGGAGCTGGCAGCCGTCGAGACGGCTCCTTCAGGCGATTCGGCAGCCGCGGGCGCGCCGGCTGCCGAAACTCGGGCGCCGGCAATGGCAGAACTCGGTCGTCTCAGGATTTCATCGCAGACCTGGCGCCGCGGCGGCCTCGGCTCGAAGGCGCTGGTGACGTTCACGCTGCGAAACGACAATGACTATGCCGTAAAGGATGTCGAGATCGTCTGCGCTTTCGCGCGGCGCGACGGCAGTCATCTCACCGATCGCGGCCGTGTGCTGGCGGACCCCGTCAGCATGAAGAGCCGCAAGACCTATGCGCATATCCCCGTCGGCTTCGTCAATGTGAATGCCGATCAGGCGAAGTGTTCACTGGTTGCAGCCCGCCGCGCGTAAAAGCGCTGCATTCTCCGGTAGCGGAAAAGTTACCGCCGCAAGGCTTGGCCAAAAAACTTCGCGTCGCCATTTGAACCATACGGCTGGGCTAGGAACCAATTAGAAGATCGCCTGTTGAGGCGGAGAGCCCACGCGGGGATGCGGGGGGCGGAGCGCGGCAATGCCCATCTTTCGGTATTTCATCTTTGTCGGTGGAGCTTTGCTCGCACTGTTATTTGCCGTGGATTTCGTCCTGCCGGCGTCACCAGTGACGCAAGCTGTTGCGACCGCGAGCAACGACCAGCCACTGATCCGGATCCGGTCCGATCGCCATTTGCCTGAGCGTGTCGTGCTCGACACCAGCCAGCCGACGATTGCCGCGCCTGCGATGAAGACCGCCACCGTCGCGGCGCCGCAGCCGCCGGATACCGCGTCGGCAGCGGCCCTCGCGGAGATGTCGGCCAAGGCGCGGGTGCGCGAGACCTTTGCCCAGTTTACCCCTGGCGCCAAGGCCGACGCCGCCAAGAAGCCGCAAGTCCAGGCTCAGCCCAAGCGTAAGGTCGCCAGAGCGCACACCGCCCCGCAATATGGTGGGCCGCAGTATGGTGGGCCACAACAGTTTGGCCGGCCGATGCTGGTGGCCCAGCAGCCGCATTTCGGTCTTTTCAACACGACCTGGTGAGAGCGCCTTCGACTCGTCTCGAACGGAGGCGGGTGGGGCTTTATATTGGGCGACCTCTCTGCTAATTCGAACCCACCCGAACGCCGTCCGCTGTGCGGCTCTCCAACAGTGGTCAGGCGCGTCTCGGTTGCGGCCCAATCTTTGGGCCGGGGCGCTCGTAGCTCAGCTGGATAGAGCATCGGATTTCGATTCCGAGGGCCGGAGGTTCGAATCCTTCCGAGCGCGCCACGCTTATTGTGTCCAGCCCGTATCCAGCCCGGAGACATAGGTAACAGGTCGTACCTGAGCCATGGGTGACAAACTCGTGCCGAGCGGGTTCTCGAAGGTTGCAGGGTTTACGTCACGCATTGGTGGCACACCCTCTGATTGCTCCGCCCGCGCTTTCACCATCAACCTCGGGCGCCAAGGGCGCGCCCTTGCGGGCTTCCAGATGCGTCTTCTCGCAAAAGCGAAGGGGCCCTCGGGCCCCTTGATATCACCAGCGGCGATAGCCGTAGCCATAATAGCGTGGGCCGTAGTAGCGCGGCGCATAATACCGGGGGCCGTAGTATGGCCGCGGTCCGTAATACCCATAATAGTTCGGACGCCACCAGCAGCGTCCCCAGGCGTTGCAGACCATACGGACCTGCTCGACGTCGGAGACCTGCGGAGTTGCAGGCGCGGGCGCGATGGGCATGGCGGACGCCGCCGGCGATGCCGCGAGGGCACCGAACAAGGATGCGGCGACGAGGCCAATCTTGAGCTTCATGATGTCTTCCTCCGCTGACGCGGTGCAGGATATCGATGATGTTCTGATCAAATTGTGGCGAACCCGAAATGTAATGCTGATGAACAAATCTTCGGTCAGCCGAGCGTCAGGCATGATCTTAACGGCACCAAACCATCTCCGATTCAGTGTTGCGCTTGCGCCGGCAGGTGCTCGCGTGCCGCCATCCTTGATCCTGCGCAATTTGCGGGGCCTGGGCGGCCGTCTCGATGTTGACGTTAGCGCGGGCGAGACCTGGCCCTGACCATGGTGGCTCAACCGCGCGCGCTGGCATGATACGCGCCGATTATTCCGACGTCGTGCAAGGCGATTCAGCGCGAGATCGGTAAGGACCTCGTCTAGCTGCCAGTCTACGCGATCGAGAAGCAATTGCTGCTCTCGGGCGTCGCGAAATAAGAACGCCCGCGGGAAGGACGCGGCGCTCCTCAGTAGCAGGGGTGCCGGCGGCCGTCCTGGCCGATATAAGCGGCTGCGCTGCGGTAGCAGTGGTTGGTGGACGGGCCGTCGTAATAGGCAAAGGTGCCGGGGGTGATGCCGGGTCCGTAATTGTGCAGATAGCTGATCGGGTAGGGCAGCGGGTTGGCGTAGGCGCGGTGGTAGCGGTGATGTCCCCGCGCCTCCGCGAGGCCAGGGGCTAGGGTTGCAGCCGACAGGACAGCAACTGCGGCTACAAGCTTCAACTTGCTCATCTGATTCTCCGGAACCTGCGCGAATGGGTCGGCTATTTATAGCAATTTCGGGTGGTCAGGACATCGGTCCGGAGGCTCGGAATCATGCCTAAACCGCAGATTTCCGGGTGGGTGCGACAGAATTGCCGGAGATGCGGTCGAAAGCTGCCCATTTTTGGCCTTTTCGGGATGCTTAACGAATTCCCCACACAAGTGTGACCAAATAGTATTCGGTTTAGAATCCCTCGCCGGCCTTTTTGGGGGCTCCTTCGAGGCCGGTCCATTCCTGAAGGCTTTCGCCGCCACGTCGCCATGCGCATCATGCTTCCGAGCCTGCTGTTGCTCTGCCTCGCCGCCGCTACGCCGGCGCGCGCCGAGCTGCACATCACACGCGACCACGGCGGCTATGTCGAGGAGTACAAGGCCAAGTACAAGCGCGTGCGAGAGAAGGGCGAGCGCGTCATTATCGACGGCATCTGCAATTCGGCCTGCACGCTCGTGCTTGGCATCGTGCCGATGAACAAGATCTGCGTGACGCCGCGCGCCAGCCTCGGCTTCCATCAGGCCTATTACGACAAGGCCTTCACCTTCGGCATCAAGGTCACCAGCGCCGAGGGCACCTCCGATCTGATGTCCTACTATCCCGACAAGGTGAAGGACTGGATCCGCCGCAATGGCGGGCTCACCACTGATATGAAGAAAATCAAGAACGGGGTCGAGCTCTGGAAAATCATCGACCCCTGCCCGGAAGAGTGGTGAGCGGCTGAGCCGCGGCTTCGCGCTGTTCGTCGCAGCGCAGCATCGCTCGTCCGGAAATTCGTATTGCCGCATGGAGCCCCATCGGGCATGGAGGCGGCAATGAAGCACAATCCGGAAGCGCTGACCGCCCGCGCGGCGCCGATCCTGTTCGTCCTGCTCTGGAGCACCGGATTCATCGGCACGAAATACGTCGTCGACAACGCCGATCCCTTGACCTATCTGGCCATCCGCATGGCGATCGTGGTCGGCCTGATGGCGATCATCGCGGCGATCGCGCGGCCGAAATGGCCTGATGGCACCGGCATTGCGCACAGCGCGGTCGCCGGCATTCTGGTCCACGGCTTTTATCTCGGCGGCACCGCGATCGCGATCGCGCATTCGATTCCGGCCGGCCTTTCCGCGCTGATTCCGGGTTTGCAGCCGATCCTGACCTCGACCATCGCCAATCGCTGGCTCGGCGAGAAGGTGACGCCGGTGCAATGGGCCGGCCTCGTGCTCGGTCTCGGCGGCGTCGTCCTGATCCTGCACAACCGCCCGATGAGCGGCGAAGCCGGGCTCGGCTGGCTCGCCTCGGTGGTCTCGCTGATCAGCATCACCCTCGGCACGCTCTATCAGCGCCGCTACTGCAATCACATCGACTGGCGCGCCGGCAATCTCGTGCAATACTTGGCGGTCACCATTTTCTTCGCGATCGGCGCCTTTCTGTTCGAAGACCGCGTGGTGCACTGGACGCGCGAATTCGTGCTCGCGCTCGCCTGGCTGGCCGTGGCGCTCTCGATCGGATCGATCGGGCTGTTGTACTGGCTGATCCGCCACGCCGCGGCAACCTCGGTCGCGAGCCTGTTCTACCTGGTGCCAGCCGTGACGGCGCTGATGGCCTACCTGCTGTTCGGAGAAAAGCTGGACGCAATTGCCATTGCCGGCATGGCGCTCTGCGCCACAGCGGTCTTTGTGGTCAATCGACGCTCCTAGCGGTTTCCGAGCGTTGCGGTCAGCGCTTGGCCTTCTTGGCCTTCTTCTTCGACTTGGTGGCTTTCTTGGCGGACTTCTTCGCAGATCTCTTGGCGACCTTTTTCGCGGCTTTCTTGGACGACTTCTTTGCGGCTTTCTTGGTGGTCTTGTTCGCAGCCTTCTTGGCCGTCTTTTTGGCAGCCTTCTTCGCCGCGACTTTCTTCGCGGCTTCCTTC
Source organism: Bradyrhizobium sp. 147 (assembly GCF_023073935.1). Lineage (NCBI taxonomy): Bacteria > Pseudomonadati > Pseudomonadota > Alphaproteobacteria > Hyphomicrobiales > Nitrobacteraceae > Bradyrhizobium > Bradyrhizobium sp. 147. Next base: position 33,547 of record NZ_JADPKL010000132.1, read on the forward strand.
ACCTGCTTGACGGCGGTGACCGCGGCGTCCTTGGTCGCTTCCACGGCGGTGGTGATCGTCTCCATCGCCTGCTCGGTGATCGGCTTCTCGTTGTCCATATCGTCCCCATGGTTTGAACGAAGCGATAACGATAGCGGGTTTCACAATTGTGTCAAAGCAACGTTCAACCTGTGCGGATCTTTGCGCAGGCGGCGAGCGCGGCGCCCCGGTCGCGTGATCGCTAACCGGCTGCGGAGTGGGCGGGTGGCCGGACAGGCGGAGATCCCGCCGAGCTAGACGATGAAGGGCGAAGCGCTCGGCGTGGTGAGGGGCTTGTTTACGATTTGGAAAGGATGCCCGCGTCGGCGGTGGGAACGGTCGTTAATGGGGCCGTAAGCCGATTGCATCAATATGCAGGAGCTACGGGGGGCACTCGATTCATGTCCAACTTTCTAACGGCGAAACTTCAGCCGCAGTTCAAGCTCGGCACCAAGGCAGTCCTGTGCGCCGTGCTGCTGATCGCCGTGAACACGGCGCTCGTGGTCGGCGCCGGCTATTGGTCGCTGACATCCGCATTCAATGATCGTGCTCTCCGCGACATCGAGGTCAATCTGCGCACGCTGGCGCTGGCCTTTGCCGAGACCGTTCCAGACGTCAAGATCACGGTGAGGGATGGCGCAGTCGTACGCGCCGAGATCCCTAAGATGCCCGAGCTCAGGGATCACGCCATCGTCGATCGCGCAGTGTCCTATGTCGGCGGCAATGCGACCCTGTTCGTGTTCGACGAGGCGAGCGGACAGTTCGTGCGACGCTCGACCAATGTGAAGAAGGAGAATGGCGATCGCGCGGTCGGCACCCAGCTTGCCGCCGATCATCCGGGACAGGCGCCGCTGCGTCGTGGCGAGGCCTATAAGGGGCCGGCGACGCTGTTCGGCAAGTCGTTCATGACCGCCTATTTCCCGATCTTGGACGCGACCGGCAAGGTCACCGGCATTCTCTATGTCGGCATCCCCATGGCCCAGTTCGAGAGCATGCTGTCCCAGGCGATCTCGAGCATGGCCGCGGCCGCCGGTCTCGCGGCGCTCCTGGTCCTGATCCTCACCTTGGTGATCGTCCGCCGTGTCACGAAACCGCTCACCTCGGTCACGCACTCGCTTACGGCGCTTGCCAACGGCCAGAGCGACGTCGCGATCGAGTGCGAAGATCGCGCCGACGAGATCGGCGAGATCGCCCGCACCGTCGCCGTGTTCAAAAGCAATTCGCTGGAGCGGGCGCGCCTGCGCAGCGAGCAGGCGGCGGCAACGACTGCGGCAGCCGAGCAGCGCAAGGCGGAGCTGCGCAGCTTCGTCGAGGAGTTCCGCGGCAGCGTCGGCGGCATTCTCGACAAGGTGCTCGCATCGTCGGGCGAATTCGAGCGCGTGGCACGGCAACTCACCGATGTCGCGCGCTCCACCGCCGATCTGTCGGCGCGGTCGGCCGGAGCCTCCGAAAACGCCTCCGAGCACGTGCGTTCGGCAGCGTCGGCCTCCGACGAGCTGTCCCAATCGATCTCCGAAATAACCCGCCGGGTGCAGGAATCCAACGAGATCTCCGCCGAAGCGGTGCGGCAGGCCGAGGCGACCGACCAGCGCATCGCGCAGCTCTCGGAAGCCGGCGCGCGTATCGGCGACGTCGTCAAGCTGATCACCTCGATCGCCGAGCAGACCAACCTTTTGGCGCTGAACGCCACCATCGAGGCCGCCCGCGCGGGCGACGCCGGCCGCGGCTTCGCCGTGGTGGCCCAGGAGGTCAAGACGCTGGCCGGCCAGACCGCCAAGGCAACCGACGAGATCTCGAACCAGATCGAGAGCATGCAGCTCGCGACCGAGGAATCGGTCGCCGCCATCAAGGCGATCAGCCACACCATCGAGCGCATCAGCGGCATCGCCGGCTCGATCTCGGCTGCGGTCGAGCAGCAGAAAAGCGCGACCCACAACATCGTGGCCAGCGTTCGCGCGGCGGTGTCGGGCACGGCCGATGTCGCCGTCAATGTCCGTCACGCCGCCAAGGGCGCGAGCGAAACGGGCGAGACCTCGAGCCGGATGTTTGCCTCCGCCCAGGCGCTATCAGGCGAGAGCCTGCATCTGAAGGCCGAGGTTGACGGCTTCCTCGACCGCGTCCACGCGGCCTGATCCAACGCGGGCATTGCGGGGCGTTCAAAGGACCGAACCCTGGTGCGCAACTGCGCACCAGGAAATCTCGAGATCCCCCGGCGCGCAATTGCGCACCTGAGGTCTGGTCCGTCGGACCCTCCCGGGATGGGAGTTGGGTTATTTCGGCTGCGGCACGATGCGAATGTAGGGCTTCGGCTCCTTCCAGCCTTGCGGGTAGATCGTCTTGGCCTCGTCGTTGGAGACCGAGCCCGCGATGATGACGTCCTCGCCCTGGCTCCAGTCGGCCGGCGTCGCGACACGATGTTTGGCGGTGAGCTGGAGCGAGTCGATGACGCGCAGGATCTCCTGGAAGTTCCGCCCTGTCGTCATCGGATAGACCAGCACCAGCTTGATCTTCTTATCCGGCCCGATGATGAAGACGTTGCGAACGGTCTGGTTGTCGGCCGGCGTGCGGGTGAGGGGATCGCCCGAGGTCGAGGCCGGCAGCATGCCGTAGAGCTTGGAGACGTTGAAATCGGTGTCGCCGATCATCGGATAGTTCGGCGCGGCGCCTTGCGTCTCCTTGATGTCCTCCGACCATTTGGAGTGGCGGTCGACAGGATCGACCGACAGGCCCATCAGCTTGACGCCGCGTTTGTCGAATTCCGGCTTCAGCTTGGCCAGCGCACCGAGCTCGGTCGTACAAACCGGCGTGAAGTCCTTGGGATGCGAGAACAGCAGCGCCCAGCTGTTGCCGATCCAGTCATGGAACTTGATCTTCCCTTCGGTGGTCTCAGCTTCGAAGTCGGGGGCGGTGGCGCCGATCGGAAGTGTCATTGTTCTACCTCATCTCTTTGAATTTACTATGGAATTCATCTCGGGCCGTCATCATCAGTATAGGATTTTGGCGAAGCCAAGTGAACCGGCTCAAGTAAAATGTGAATTCCTTCTTCGAAAGGCCGATTTTCTAGCACCTTTCTGTGACCGTGGCGCCTGCGGCGAAACATCTCCACCCGGGGTGACACGGTGCCGATTGCCCCGATAATGCCGTTTATGACTTCCATCACGCTCGCCCGGCGCTTCCTAGAACCAAAATGGTCCTGACAGCGACCAATTGGCAACCATCTAGAAAAGTCGCGACCCCGGTATCGAATCGTTAACCACCCCTTTACGTCGGCATGAAAATGCTGGCCGATCAGAAGAAGTCTGGAAGTGAACTATGTCTGCCGCTGCGCCTAAGCCTACCGAGTCGTTGTCCCTCGAACCGTCCTGCCGCGATACGGCCGCCCATGCGCTGACCATCGTGCGCGACGGCGTGATCACGGGCGAAGGCCCGACCACCAAAGGAAGGGTGCATTTCTCCCGTTCGCTCGATGCCGACGACACCGCCTGGTGCGTACGCATCCTGACGGCCACTGCCGTCAACGACCAGCCGGTGAGCCGCACCGAGGCCGAAGTGTTGTTCGAGATCAACGAGGCCGCGACCGAACGTACTGACGGTGGCCGGTTCGACGACCTGCTCGCCAAGGCCGTTGCCCATTATGCAGCCAGCGCCTCCGGCCTGAAGGTGCCGCCGCGCAGCGTTGCGCTCTCGGCCGACACCGACATCGAGAGCTGGGCACCATCCTATGCCTCCAAGGTCAACAGCGAGATGCTGGAGTGGATCGCCGGCCAGATGCGCGGCAAGCGCCAGAACAACCGTCGCCTAATGGCGATGGTGGCGACCTTCCTGGGCGCCACCGCATTGCCTCTGGCGGGCCAATTGCCGAGCGTGTTCGACATCGGCATGTAAGGTTTTGAGCATTTAACATCTACGCGCCCCATGCAGACGCGATCGAGCGGCGGGGTCATTTCCCCGCCGTTTTTTGTTTGCCGCCCTCAAGCTCGAGCCCGAGCGTGCGGCCGGGGAAGCCCGCGGCATCGAAATAGCGCTGGCTGCCGACGCGCTGGAAGTTCAGCACGGTCATCAGGCCACCCTCGGCCGGTTTGGACTTCAGCGTGCCGGCATAGGCCTTCGGCATCGTGCCATTGAGCAGGGCCTCCGAGATCACGCGGCCGACCAGAACGCCGTTCTGCGCGCCGCGCAGGCCCAGGAGCCGGGCCGCGGTCATGCCGACGTCGGCGTTGCTGACCGGGATCTCGTCGACATAGCCGGCTTTGAAGTCCGGACCAATCGCGGCCATGAAGTTCATGGTGTCGCCGCGGCTGAAGCTGCCATGCATGCCCTGGCCCTGGCGCAGCACGGTATCGGCGACCTGCACCGAGCAGTTGGTCGGCGCCTCGCCGCAATCGCTGGCATAGGAGCGGAAGTTGACGACGATCGACGGCGTCGGCGTCGCCGCCTTGCCGCGCAGATTGATGCTCGACAGTGGCAGCGTGCCGGGGAAGCGGCCGAGCGAGTCGTCGACGAACAGTCCGGAGACGTAGTCCTGCTCGAGCAGCGCCTTGATTGTCTTCGCCGCCAGCGTCCTGTCTTTGTTGGGCAGATAGATCAGGTCGGAGCCGCCATTGGTCGCGACGACGAGATCGGGCTTGGTCGGATCCTTGCCGAGCACGCCGTTACCGGCCTTGGGATGCTTATTGCCTTCGATCTTCGCATTTTTGTCGTTGGGGTCGAACAGCGGCAGGTCGAGCGCTTTGGCGAGGTCGAGCGCCAGGAAGCCCATCGGCAAAAAGTCCTTCGGCGTGTCGTCATAGCTGATCTTGGCCGAGGGGCTGGTCTTGCTCTCCTTGGAGATGGTCGAGAAGCCGTGGTCCGCGGAAACGATGATGTTGGTCGATGTGGCGAGCCCGAGCTCGTCGAGCGCCTTGCGGAGCTGGGCTAGGTTGGTGTCGGCATTCTTGATGCCAGCCATTGAGGTGGGACCGTTGATGCCGGGCATAATCTGATTGAGGCTGTCACCGGTATTGTGCTGGCTGCCGTCGGGGTCGCGCGACCAGAACACCAGCACGAACGGCTTGTTGCGCGCCTTGAACATCGGCAGCACCACCTTGGTGGCGACATCGGCAAAATAGGCCTGTTGCGCGACGTTGGCGACGGTGGTGCCAGGCGTTTTGGCGTCGCCCGCCTTGGAATTGTCGCCGCGTGGTGGCGTGGCGGTGGGCAGGCCGGCCTTGGTCAGCGCGTCCTTCACCTCGTCCGACAGCGCCACACCGTTCTTGCCGCCGGTGGCGTCGTCGAACACGATCGAATGCAGACCGGGCTTTTCGGGCTTGTCGGTATGGTCGAACTGATAGGTCGGACCATGCTTGCCCAATGCGGCGGTGCTGAACCCCTTGTCGCGGGCCATCTTCAGGATGGTCTCTTCGTTCAGATAGTTGCCCTTGAAATGCTCGTCGATGTCGCCGAGCACGGCATCGTTCTCGATAAAGGGGACCACGGTGTCTCCGGCGGGGACGGAGGTGTAGTTGGTCCAGATCGTATTGGAGAACACGCCGGTATCGCCGAGATAGTGACCGGTCGACATCGCCGAGCCGTTGGCCATGGTGAAGGTCGGGAATAACGAATGCGGGTTCTTGAAGTTGACGCCCTTGTCGCGGACCTCGGCCATCGCTGGCGCGGTCTCCGGTGTGACCTTCAGCGCGCGAAGACCGTCCGGAATGAACAGGATCAAGTTGCGGGGCGTGTTGTTCTGGGCAGAGGCAAGTCCGGAGGACAGGAATGTCAGTCCGGCGGACAGCAACACCAGTGAACGGCGCATCAAATCTCTCCCTGCGGTGAGGCGGCTCGGCCGCGACCGCGGCCCCCCGGCTTCGTTTAGTTTCGCTGCATGACCGTTTTGTTACAAGAGCGAGAGGTATGCAAATCGGGGGCAGAGCGGTCGCGTGTCCCGGACTCGCTGCAGCGCGCAAGCGGTGCGGCCTCCGGGGCACGAGATGTGGTGTTAGGAGCAACTGTCTCAACGCCGTCATTGCGAGCGTAGCGAAGCAAATCCAGACTGCGTCCGCGGCGGCAGTCTGGATTGCTCACATGGGGGTTTGGTGTGTCAAGATTTATGATCAGCTCTTTGTTCGATTGCAGGCCAGCTCTTCGTCCCGACCGTGGGATCTTTCGG
>NZ_JADPKL010000119.1:0-621 GCF_023073935.1 Bradyrhizobium sp. 147
GTGCGGAACCTTGGCGGGAAGTCTGTGCCCGCGCGGCGCCCATCCCCGCAAAGGCGCCATATCGGTTCTGGTCCAGGTCTCGTCGATGAAGACCAGCCGCTCAGCTTCGACGCGATCTTGATACTTTGTCCATTGGAGGCGCCGCCGCGCCACGTCGGGACGATCGCGTTCGCCAGCCGCCACGCTTTTTTTTGAAGCTGAGCTTCTCGGCATGCACGAAGTCCCACACCGAGTGGTAGTCCACCTTCAGGCCGCGTCCGGCAAGCTCGGCAACGAGCCCGCGTATGGTGAAATCGCCATCCTTGATCCGCTGCGACAGCCAGACCGCGTGTGCGCCCGAAATTGCCTTCGGCTTGTAGCCGCCCATCTGCCTAGGCTCAACGCTGCCGGTCTCGTCGACCCGCTTCATCCAGCTGATGGCCGTGCTGATCGCCACACCAAACTGCTTGGCCGCCTGATTGCGGGACATCCCGCCCTCGATTGCCGCCACGACGCGCTTGCGAAGATCCAGAGAGTACGGCTTGCCCATCCCTGCTGGCCTCCGTCCAGCCAGCATGGTGAATCAGAAACAAGCTGATTTGGGAATCCCAATCGATTCAACCTAACCCCATCCCGCTTTAG
>NZ_JADPKL010000023.1:0-38316 GCF_023073935.1 Bradyrhizobium sp. 147
CTTCTGGACAAATATACAGCCTCCGCTCGCAATCGGCCGGCACGCACCCGCCTCACTCCGCTAACGAGTAATTCTTGCCCAGCCTCGTCGGGCAAAACAGGCGCAGACTTGCATGATCGCCGATCGTGAATCCGACATCGCGCGACGCCGTTAACGTTTCGGAAGGCATCGCGGCTTCGAACGCGCGCGCTTCGACGTCAGGCCAATTGTCGAAGGCGCGAGGCAGTGCATCCGCGCTCGATCTCGGTTTGCGCAACGCCACGCTTGTCCGGCAGATGGATTGAGTCCGGCAGGCGTCGGCAATCGAGGTTAGAGATGACTCTCCGCAGAGCTGACGGTGTGTGGCTCAATGAACCGGAACGATGGACGGCTGAGGGCGATAGCCTAAAGATCATCACTGACAAAGGCACCGACTTCTGGCGCGAAACCCACTACGGCTTTAATCGCGACAGCGGGCATTTCCTGGGCTTCCCGACCGGCGAAGCATTCACGGCCAGTTTACGCGTTCAGGGCGATTTCCAGGCGCTCTACGATCAGGCGGGCATCATGGTGCGCGTCGATGCGGAGCATTGGGTCAAGGCCGGGATCGAACTCTCGGACGGCCGCGCGATGCTCGCGAGCGTGTTAACCAACGAGCGATCGGACTGGGCCACGGCATCCTATGAGCATGATGCTGGCGATGTCTGGGTGCGCGCGACCGTCGCCAACGGCGTCCTTCGTTTGCAAGTTTCGGCCGACGGCAAGTACTGGCCCCTCATGCGGCTAGCACCGTTTCCGGCGGCGAGCTCTTATCTTGTGGGGCCGATGGCCTGCACACCGGAACGGGCGGGGCTAGAAGTCGTATTCTCGAGGTTTCATCTGACACCGCCGCTTGGAAAGGACCTACACGACCTGAGCTAATTGGCCGTTCTGCGATCTCAGATCGACGTTCACCACAAAGCCCTCCCGCTCGCCTCTACTCTCGCTCCGACTGCGCCTCGACCGCCTGTACGGCGACACTTGCCACCTGCCGCAGCGCCTCGCGCTCCGCGCCCGAGGACGCCATCACGCCCATGCCGACCGCGACGGCGGAGACGTAGCGCGCGAGCGCGGCGGGATCGGCGCTTTCCTTCAGATCACCTTCGGCTTTGGCCCGAACAAAACGGTCGTGGAGCTGGTCTTCGTTCTGGGCGCGGCGGGCGGCGAGCTCGAACGGGACGTTCTCGGAGCCCGTACCGCAGGCGATGCCGCCTTGCACCAGTAGGCAGCCGGGCGGATTCGCCGGATCGGTCTGCTTGTCGGCGATGCCCATCAGCATCCGCTCGGCGACGGCGCGGGCGGTGGGTGCCGCGACCACCTCGTCCATCCAGACGGCGCGCAATTTGGTGTAGCGGTCGAGCGCGGCCTTCAGCAGGCCTTCCTTGTTGCCGAAGCAGGCGTAGAGACTCGGCGGATTGATGCCCATGGCCTCGGTGAGCTGGGCAATGGTCGCGCCCTCATAGCCATGGCGCCAAAACACTTCCATCGCCTGATCCAACGCCATCTCGGCGTCGAACTCGCGGGGGCGTCCCATGCCCATGTGCCTGTCTCCTCGGAATGGCGTCCTGTAGCGGCCTAACGCCTGATCGTATCTATTTGTTCTGGCTTTCTTTTCTTGTGTCTTCCAATCGTCGCGGTATCGACGTACAATTTTCTTCGTGAATGAAACATAAGTATCTTGCACTGCGGCATCCAGCTCCACATCTGTAGTGAACACTACATATCTGGAGCGCGCAAATGCATCCCTCCCAAAATACCGCCCGCGCCGGCCGTTTCCGCCGCCTCCTCGGTGGAGTCGCCATCGTAGGCGCCCTCGCCGTCGCCGGCTCGATCGCGACCGGCCGCTACTTTCACGCGGCGCAAGCGACCGCACCCGCGGCCGCGGCCGCGGCCGAACAAGCCGTTCCCGTCACCGTCGCGATGATCGAGCCGCGGCAGACTGTGCTGTGGGACGATTTCTCCGGCCGGCTGGAGGCCATCCACCGTGTCGAGCTGCGCCCCCGCGTCGCGGGGGCGATCCTGTCGACCAATTTCACGGAAGGTGCGTTGGTGAAGGCCGGCGACGTGCTGTTCAAGATTGATCCGGCGCCTTACGCGGCAGAGGTCGACAAGGCCAACGCCCAGCTCGAAGCCGCCAAGGCGCGCGTTGTCTTCACCCAGAGCGAGCTCGAGCGCGGCGCGCAGCTGGTCGGCAACGCCGTGGTGACGCGGCGCGACTACGACCAGCGCGAGAATGCCAGTCGTGAAGCGATCGCCAACGTGAAGGCGGCCGAGGCAACGCTGCAGACCGCAAAGCTCAATCTCGGCTACACCGAGGTGCGCGCGCCTGTGGACGGCCGCGTCGGCAAGATCGAGGTCACGGTCGGCAATCTTGTCGCCGCCGGCACCGCCTCTCCCGTGCTGACCTCGCTGGTCTCGGTCAATCCCATCTACGCCTCGTTCGACGCGGACGAAGAGGTGGTGCTGCGCGCGCTGAATTCCATTGCAGACGGCTCCGGCCAACGCGGCAAGCTCGACCAGATCCCGGTGGAGATGACGACCTCCGGCGGCCTTTCGGCGAAGGGCCACATCCAGCTGATCGACAACCAGGTCAACGGTCAGAGCGGCACCATCCGGGTCCGCGCGGTTTTCCCCAACGAGGACGGCCGTCTCATCCCCGGCCAGTTTGCCCGGGTGCGCATGGGGCAACCGAAGCAGCAGACGCTGGTTATGATCGACGAGCGCGCGATCGGCACCGACCAGGACAAGAAGTTCGTGATGGCGGTCGGTGATGACAGCCGCGCGGTCTACCGGCCGGTCACGCTCGGCGGCGCCGTCGATGGGCTGCGCGTCGTCACCTCGGGCCTGAAGTCCGGCGACCGCGTCGTGGTCAATGGCTTGCAGCGCGTGCGTCCCGGCGCCCTGCTCAAGACGGAGGTGGCGACGATGGGCGCGCGAGGGCCGCAGCAGGCATCCAACCACAGCAACCAGGACGTGGTGCAACGCTAATACTTTCCGTCATCCCGGGGCGCGCGTAGCGCGAACCCGGGATCCAGCAGTTACGAACTCCGACCACTTCACCTCTGGATTCCGGGTTCGCTGGCTTCGCCCGCGCCCCGGAATGACGGCTGAGCTATGTGGATACGACCAAGACATTGCCCAGGGGCAAAGCCATGAATCTCTCGAAATTCTTCATCGATCGTCCTATTTTTGCCGGCGTATTGTCGGTCCTGATCTTCCTTGCCGGCCTGATCTCGCTGTTCGCGATGCCGATCTCGGAATATCCCGATGTCGTGCCCCCTTCCGTCGTGGTGCGCGCAACCTATCCCGGCGCCAACCCCAAGGTGATCGCGGAGACGGTGGCGACGCCGATCGAGGAGCAGATCAATGGCGTCGAGAACATGCTCTACATGTCGAGCCAGGCGACCACTGACGGCGCGATGACGCTGACGGTGACGTTCCGCCTCGGCACCGACCCCGACAAGGCGACCCAGTTGGTGCAGAACCGCGTGCAGCAGGCCGAACCGCGTCTGCCCGCCGTCGTGCGCCAGCTCGGCATCATCACCAAGAAGTCGTCGCCCGATCTCACCATGGTCGTGCACCTGTTCTCGCCGAACGGCCGTTACGACATGACGTATTTGCGCAATTACGCGGTGCTCAACGTCAAGGACCGGCTTGCGCGGATTGACGGCGTTGGCGACGTGCAGCTCTATGGTGCCGGCGATTATTCGATGCGGGTCTGGGTAGATCCGCAGAAGGCCGCCGAGCATGGCCTGACTGCGAGCGACATCGTGAGGGCGATCCAGGCGCAGAACGTCGAGGCCGCGGCCGGCGTCGTCGGCTCCTCCCCGAACGTCAAGGGCATCGATCTCCAGCTCTCCGTCAATGCCGAAGGGCGGCTCGCGAACGAAGAGCAGTTCGGCGACATCGTGGTCAAGACTGGCGCGCGTGGTGAAGTGGTGCGCTTACGCGACGTCGCTCGCATCGAGCTTGGCGCGTCCGAATACGGCCTGCGCTCCCTGCTCGACAACAAGCAGGCGGTCGCGATCCCGATCTTCCAGGCGCCGGGCTCCAACGCGCTTGAGATCTCCGATCACGTCCGCGCCACCATGGCCGAGATCAAGAAGAACATGCCCGAGGGCGTGTCCTATCAGATCGTCTACGACCCGACCCAGTTCGTGCGCTCGTCGATCGAGGCCGTCATCCACACGCTGCTGGAGGCCATTGCGCTGGTGGTGCTGGTCGTGATCCTGTTCCTCCAGACTTGGCGCGCCTCGATCATCCCGCTTCTGGCCGTGCCGGTGTCGATCGTCGGCACCTTCGCAGTGATGCACGTGTTCGGCTTCTCCATCAACGCGCTCAGCCTGTTTGGCCTGGTGCTCGCGATCGGCATCGTCGTCGACGACGCCATCGTCGTGGTCGAGAACGTCGAGCGCAATATCGAGGCCGGGCTGTCGCCGCGCGATGCCACCTATCAGGCGATGCGTGAGGTCTCCGGCCCGATCATCGCGATCGCGCTGGTGTTGGTCGCGGTGTTCGTGCCGCTCGCCTTCATCTCCGGCCTGACCGGGCAGTTCTACAAGCAGTTCGCGTTGACGATCGCGATCTCGACCGTGATCTCCGCGGTCAACTCGCTGACACTGTCCCCGGCCTTATCGGCGCTGCTGCTGAAAGGCCATAACGAACCGAAAGACAAGCTGACGCTAATCCTCGAAAAGACGCTCGGCTGGTTCTTCCGCGGCTTCAACAAGGCTTTTACGCGCTCCTCGGAGAATTACAGCGGCAGCGTCACCAGAGTGATCTCGGGCAAGGCCGCGGTGATGGGCCTCTACGTGGTCCTGGTCGGCCTCACCGCCCTCTTGTTTCAGCAGGTGCCGAGCGGCTTCGTGCCGGGCCAGGACAAGCAATATCTGGTCGGCTTCGCCCGCCTGCCCGATGGCGCCACCCTCGACCGCACCGAAGAGGTGATCCGCAAGATGAGTGACATCGCGCTGACCCAGCCCGGTGTCGAGAGCTCGGTCGCCTTCCCGGGCCTGTCGATCTCCGGCTTCACCAACTCCTCCAACGCCGGGATCGTGTTCTCGACCCTCAAGCCGTTCGACGAGCGCAAGGACCCTTCGCTCAGCGGCCCCGCCATCGCGGCCGAGCTGAACAAGAAATATGCGGGGATTCAGGAAGCCTTTATCGCCATGTTCCCGCCGCCGCCGGTCAATGGTCTCGGCACCATCGGCGGCTTCAAGCTCCAGATCGAGGACCGTGCCGGTCTCGGCTATGAGGCGCTGAACGAGGCGACCAAGGCGTTCATGGCGGCGATGCAGAAGGCCCCGGAGATCGCCGGCGTGTTCTCGAGCTTCCAGGTCAACGTGCCCCAGCTGTTCGCCGACATCGACCGCACCAAGGCGCTCCAATTGGGCGTGCCCGTGACGGAGGTGTTCAACACGCTTCAGATTTACCTCGGTTCCTACTACGTCAACGACTTCAACAAGTTCGGCCGCACTTATTCCGTCCGCGTGCAGGCTGACGCGCCGTTCCGCGCTCGCGCCGACGACATCAGGCAGTTGAAGGTGCGCTCGTCCTCGGGCGACATGGTGCCGTTGTCGGCGCTGCTCACGATCCGCCAGAGCGCGGGGCCGGAGCGCGCGATCCGCTACAACGGCTTCCTGTCCTCCGACATCAATGCGGCCGCCGCTCCCGGCTTCTCCTCCGGCCAGGCGCAGGAGGCGGCGACGAGGATCGCCGCGGAGGTGCTGCCGCCGGGCTTTGCCTTCGAATGGACCGATCTGACTTATCAGGAGTTCATCGCCGGCAATTCCGGCATCTGGGTGTTTCCGCTGGCCATCCTGCTGGTGTTCCTGGTGCTGGCCGCACTCTATGAGAGCCTGACCTTGCCGCTCTCGATCATCATGATCGTGCCGATGGGCCTGCTGGCCGCGATGTTCGGGGTCTGGGTTTCGAAGGGCGACAACAACGTCTTCACCCAGATCGGCCTGATCGTCCTCGTGGGACTCTCGGCCAAGAACGCGATCCTGATCGTCGAATTCGCGCGCGAGCTCGAGTTCGCAGGCCGCACGCCGATCCGCGCCGCGATCGAAGCGAGCCGGCTACGGCTGCGCCCGATCCTGATGACGTCGATGGCGTTCATCATGGGCGTGCTGCCGCTGGTGCTCTCCACCGGCGCGGGCTCGGAGATGCGGCGCGCCATGGGCGTTGCCGTGTTCTCCGGCATGATCGGCGTCACCGTGTTCGGCCTGTTCTTGACGCCGGTGTTCTATGTGCTGCTGCGCACCGTCACCGGCATGAAGCCGCTGACGCATCACGGCAGCGACACCAGCGCGGCGCCGGTTCAGGGTTTAGGGCACTAGATCAACGAAATCCTGATACCAGCAACAGAACGAGCACGGTCTTGCGAAAGACCGTCTCGTTGACGCGGTGGACGCGATCCCTCGAACCAAGCCGGCAGGCTGATCGCGAAATCGACGAAGACCTTCCCCGGGGCCGAGGTGACCACCTTGCCGGCCGCCCGCAAGCATCTCCGGCGCGGCGTGGGTCAATGGTGACGCCGGCGACCTCAGCTCCGCCGCGGCACGATCGCGATCGGGGTGAAGGTGTAAACCTCCTCATCGTTCTGATTGAACATCGTCCACTTCACCAACGCGATGCCCTGCGGCTTCGACTTCGAAGGCGTCAGGCTCATGACCTCCCCGATCAGATGGAGGCGGTCGTTGGGCCGCACCGGCATCGTCCAGCGCAGGCCATCGACGCCCGCGCCGATGAGCGGATGCGGGCCAAAGGGTCGGGTCTGGATCGCAAGATTCATGGCAATTGCGGCGGTGTGCCATCCCGAGGCAGCGAGCCCCCTGAACAGGGTCTCCTTGGCGGCCTCGTGGTCGAGATGCATCGGCTGCGGATCAAATTCGGCAGCGAACCGCTTGATGTCGGCCTCGGTGACCTCGACCTCGGGGGATCTGAACCGCATTCCGACGGAGAGATCGTCGAACCATTCGACCTGCGCCATGATTTTGCCTCGCAATCCGATGCACCGCCTGCGAAGTCGCGGCCCAAAGGCTTGAGCAATAGCGGGACCGCAGCGCACAAACCGGCCCCGGGGTTCCGGCGAAACCCCTTTCCCGATGCGACGAAACACGCCTGAAACAGATGGCCGGTTAAGTGGTTGTCAAAATAAATACAGGGACGGCCACCATGCAATTCCTCTTCGACCTGATCTACGAATATTCATGCTGCCAGAATCTCGTCGCCCAGCCGCTGGGGGAGGACGTGCTATGATCGAGCTGATCTCTGCCCTGCTTGCCCTTTGCAGTGTTGGCGTCTTTGCTGCGCATGCGCTGGATGCCTACCGCACCACGCACTCCTGACCGACGTCGTCAAGCTTACTTCACCTCGCCGCGTTGGGGCGAGGTGAGCATCAGGCGCATCCATGTCCTTCCGGCGCTAGAATGGGCGCCGGTAGAAGTGCTCCGAATGCGTTGCCGGCGGAAACCGATTGGCGAGCGCAAGCGCTCCCCTTTCGTCGGTCTCAAGGGCGATCTTCTGCGCCAGCATCACGTCGCCGGGGACGAGGAAGCCTGACGGAACGAAGCACCATCCCATGGTCGCTCGGCCTTCACCGTCGATTTCGTGGACGTTGGCGGCAGTGCCGTAATGAATGCGATAGATCTTGCCGGTGTCGCAGCCGACGACGTCGAAATACCGGTGCTCCTCGAATTGCGCCCGTTGTGCGGGCGACAGCCATTCGGAGAGCAGCCGGCGGCCACGGGCATCCGGCGTGTTCTCGCCGAAGAAGCGCCGATAGAGTTCACGCAGCGCATGCAGACGCGCACGCGCCGGCGCGCGGAGCCAAACTGCCGCAATCATGAGCAGCTCAGATCAACCGCCAACCAGGCGCGGATAGAATAGCGTTTCTTCCGCGGTCGGGTCGAACGATCTGATTCGGGTGACCTCGCCGGGCCCGGTTCGCAGCGCCGCAGTGAAGCCGGCTCCGGTCAGCTCCCGAAAGCGCCGTTCGGCTCGCGCCAGCGCTTCGGCATTGCCAGGATCAAACTCGTGGCGTGTATCGCCGGTCTGGTCCATCACGATCTGGGTTGCCATATTGAGTCTCCTCATGCCCACCCCTGAACCTGATCAAAGCAAACCTCGTGCCCTCAGTTCCTGATGGCAACAACTTTCTCGCATCGACGCATCACGCCTTGCTGAACGGCTTAGCGCAATGCTGCCGCCCCTCCTCCCTCATCGATCTGCCGGCCCATCAGCGCGATCGCTTTCTGATAGACGCCGGCAGCATTCCAGGCTTGGATGGCGGCGAAGTTCGGCTCGCCCGGCTGGTAACGGGCTCCTGCGCGCCAACCATGGGCTTTGAGGAAATTCGCCGTCGAATTCAGTGCGTTGGCAGCCACCTCTAGATTGCCGGTGCCATAGGCCAGGATGTTCTTGGGCATGAACTGGGTCTGGCCGACCTCGCCATGCATGGAGCCCCGGGTCGATCCCGAGAGCGTGCCGCGGTCGATCAGCTTCAAGGCGGCATAGAGCTGATCGGTGAAGAATTCGGGACGGCGGCAGTCATAGGCGAGGGTCGCGATCGACGACAGCATGTTCTGGTTGCCGCGCTGGCTGCCGAAACCGGTCTCCATGCCCCATATCGCGATCAGCGGCCCGGGCGGCACCCCGTAGCGCTGCTGGATCGAGGCGAACAAGGCGGCCTGCGACTGCTTGAGCTGCCTGCCTTTGGCAACGATGGCGGCGGCGCCGCGCTTGGCAAGGAACTGGTCGAGCGTCAGGGAAAAACTGCGCTGGCCGCGATCGGCCGCGATGGTGGCGCTGGCATAATTGGTCTGCATTAAGGCCGAAAGCGCGGTGGGGCCGATGCCTTTGCCCTGCGCCTCCTGACTGAACTCGCGCTTCCAGGCCTCGAAGCCCGCCGGCGAGCTGCCGCATTGCGCGGCCTTGACCGCAGGTGCCAGGCAACCAAGCAGCACCATCGCGCCAAAAGCCGCCCCCGCAACAGCCCTGCCCCTGATCATATCCGCTATCTCCCGTCCTGTACCGATCTGCGGCGCAATCTTACCCACTCGGAGGCGCCGACTCCATGGCGCGATCATAGGACAAGTCCAGCCCGGCCAGATTACCCTCCTTCCGCCATGTGTCGAGCAGCCGCAGGAATGCCATCGGCCCGCGCCAATATTGGCTGTTTCTTGCCGCGATCGGATCGAACACGCCTTCATTGTTGTAGTAGCCGGGCGTGCATTCGGCGAGATAGGTCTGCCGGCCGAGCGCAGCCTTGACGACTTCGTCGACCCAGGCCTTCTCGGCGGCGAGCGTCGGCTCCAGGGTTCGCGCTTTGCGCCTGCGCACTTCTGCGATCACATAGGCAATGTGCTGCGACTGCTCGTCGATGATGTGCGGAAAATTGGCGCTCTGACCGGCCTGCACCGTGACGATCAGGAAACAATTCGGGAAGCCGCGGCTATAGAAGCCGTGCAGCGTCTTGACGCCGTCGCGCCAGCGCTCGGACAGGCTGACGCCATCGCGGCCATAGACCTCAAAACCCATGCGGCGGGCGTAATCAGTGCCGACTTCGAAGCCGCTGGCATAGATCAGGCAATCGAGCTCATAGGCCTTACCGTCGACCACGACCGCATTCTCGGTGATGCACTCGACGCCCTGCCCTTTGGTGTCGACGAGATGCACGTTGGGACGATTGAAGGTGTCGAGATATTCGTCGTGGAAGCACGGCCGCTTGCAGAACGCCTTGTACCAGGGTTTGAGCGCCGCCGCGGCCGCCTCATCCTGCACGATCGTATCGACGCGGGCGCGGATCTCCTCCATCTTGCGGTAGTCGGCCTGCTCGATCACCCTGAGTGCCTCTTCCAGCGAGGTCACCGGCTGGGGCTGGCGGCGCGGCGCCAGCAGGATCTCGCCGAGCAGCCCGGTCCAACCATCCTGCACCAGATCCCGCTCGACCGGTTCGCCGGAGATGACCGCGGTGAAATTGTCCATGCGCTCGCGCTGCCAACCGGGCTTGAGGCTTTGCGGCCAGGCTTGATCCGTCGGACGGTCATCGCGAACGCCGATCGCGGACGGTGTGCGCTGGAAAACGTAAAGCGCCTTTGCCGAGCGCCCGAGATGCGGCACGCATTGCACGGCGGTTGCGCCGGTGCCGATGATCCCGACGCGCTTGTCGGCAAGGCCGGTGAGATCGCCCTCTGCAGTGCCGCCAGTATACGCGTAGTCCCAGCGGCTGGTGTGAAAGCTGTGGCCTTTGAACGTCTCGATGCCGGGAATGCCGGGCAGCTTCGGCCGGCTCAGCGGACCGCCGGCGAGAATGACGAAGCGCGCGCAGATGCGATCGCCACGATCAGTCTCGACCAACCAGCGCGCCTCCTGCTCCTGCCATTCCATCCGTGAGATGATCGTCTGAAACAGCGCACGCGCGTAGAGATCAAAATGACGACCGATACGGCGGGAGTGCTCGTAGATCTCCGGAGCGCGCGCGTATTTGCGCACCGGCATGTAGCCGGTCTCCTCCAGGAGCGGCAGGTAGATGTAGCTTTCGGTATCGCAAGCAGCTCCGGGGTAGCGATTCCAGTACCAGGTGCCGCCGAAATCGGCGGCCTTTTCCACGATCCGGAAATCGTCAACGCCGGCCTCGCGAAGGCGCGCACCGCACAAGAGGCCGCCGAAGCCGCCACCGACGACGAGAACTTCGGTCGCTTCGCTGACAGGTGCGCGTGCGAGGCAGGGATCGGCCCAGGGATCGTCGAGATAGCGAGCGAAATCGCCGGTCACCTCGACATATTGTGCCTTGCCTTCGCTGCGCAAACGACGGTCGCGCTCGTCGCGATAGCGCGCACGGAGGGCGGAGATATCGACGCTAGATTCCTCCGCTGCACCGGTCTTGTGTTTTTCCGCTGACATTCGTCTCCTCCACGGCAAACACCACTTCGCCGGCCGTTCGCTTGAAGTTAGCCCTGAAAAAGTGCGGCATGCAATCACGCGCGTTCTTTTCTGCGTGAACGTCGCGCGGCGTTCCGTTAACCTCGCGCGCAATCACACGCGTAGGCCATGCAACGACGTGGCTGTGGAGGAGGAGACCATGCAGGGGTTGATGATGGACATGCCGCTCCTGATCAGCGGCCTGATCCAGTATGCCGCCGACTACCACGGCGAGGCCGAGATCGTCGCGCGCGAGATCGAAGGCGACATCCATCGTTACACCTATGCTGATGCCCATCCGCGCATCAAGCGCATGGCACTGGGCTTGAAGCGGCTCGGCATGAAGAAGGGCGACCGCGTCGGCACGCTGGCCTGGAACACGCACCGCCATTTCGAGATGTTCTATGCCGCGCCGGGCATGGGCTATGTGCTGCACACCGTCAACCCACGGCTGTTTCCGGAACAGCTCGTCTACATCATCAATCACGCCGAAGACCGCCTGCTGTTCATCGACCGTGCCACGCTGCCGATCGTCGAGGCGATCGCGCCGCAACTCTCGACGATCGAGGCCTACGTCGTGATGTCCTCGCGCGAACGGATGCCGGAGACGAAGCTGCCGAACCTCAATTGCTATGAAGAGCTTCTGGACAAGGAAAACGAAGCCGGCTTCGCCTGGCCCGAGTTCGACGAAAAGTCCGCCTCCACCATCTGCTACACGTCGGGCACGACCGGCAATCCCAAAGGCGTGATCTATTCGCACCGCGCCGCGATCTTGCAGACCATGACCTGCTGCAGTTTCGACTTTCTGCCGGGCCATGTCGAAGGCGTGCGCGAGGTGATGATGCCGATGGCGCCGCTGTTTCACGGCAATGGCTGGAACATGCCGTTCACCGCGCCCTATACCGGCTCCAAGCTGGTGCTGCCCGGCCGCAACTACGAGCCCGACAAGCTCTATGAGTTGCTCGAAGGCGAGAAAGTGACGCTGTCGGCCGGCGTGCCGAGCTTCTGGCTAATCCTGCTCGACTGGCTCGGGCGCACCGGCAACAAATTCTCGGCGCTGCGCGCAACGTTGTCGTCGGGTTCGGCGCCGCCGCGCGCGATGGTCGAGAAGCTCAAGCACGACTACAATATCGACTACGTTCAGGCCTGGGGCATGACCGAGGCCCTGGGCTGCTCGATGCCGGGCCTGCGGCCGGGCTCGGAGCACCTCAGCGAGAAGGAGAAGTTCGACCGGCGCCAGGTGTCCGGCCGCGCCTGCTTCGGCACCGCCTTGCGCATCGTCGATGATGCCGGAAATGAATTGCCGCGCGACGGCAAGACCGTCGGCCATCTGCGCGCCCGCGGCCCCTGGGTCGCCTCCGGCTACATGAAGCTCGACGAAGGCCTCGACCGCGACGGCTGGCTGATCACCGGCGACATGGCGGTGATCGACAGTCAAGGCCATGTCACGTTGACCGATCGCTCCAAGGACGTGATCAAGTCCGGCGGCGAATGGATCTCCTCAATCCAGCTCGAGGACGTCGCCTTGTCTCATCCCGATGTGCTTCAGGCCGCCGTGGTCGCGATATCGCACGAGAAGTGGCAGGAGCGCCCCCTGCTCCTCGTCGTTCGCAAGAAGGGCGCGAACGTCGACGGCAAGGCCCTGCTCGACCACATGCGCCCGAAGATTGCGAGCTGGTGGCTGCCGGACGCAGTCGAATTTTTGGACGAATTCCCGATGACCGGCACCGGCAAGGTGCTCAAATCCGCGCTGCGCGAAAAGTTCAGGGAATACCGCGTCGCTTGAAGCGCGATCAGGCCTGGGTTCGTTCCGTGCGCGGCCTTCACCTTTTGGTCAATCCTCGGACGATATATCGGGGTGTCGCTCGGCGGGCTGCCGGGCGTCACGGAGGCGAAATACCTGATTGCAGGACGACATCGCCTCGGTCGCGTTCTGGTACCAGACGTTGCCGACCGCGTCTTTCCCGAAGCTTCCGGGGCCCGATTAGCTGGAAATCGGCTGATCCAGCCGATGTCCACCGATCAAGGAGACGAAAGATGCTCCACCCGATGTCGCCAAAAGTCGTCGAGCTCAAGCGCAAGCTCGAGAGCTTCATGGACCGGCACATCTACCGAATGAGGAGCGCTTCTATCGCGAGGCCGAAGAACTTGGACCGTGGAAGGTCTATCCCGTCGTCGAGGAGCTGAAGCCGCCGGCGCGCACCGAGGGTCTAAGCATGGGGATCGCAGTCTAATCGACGCTTGACGGTTCCTGGATGGATGCAGATGCGCGCTGCTTCGAAATTCCTTCGAGTATCGCTCCGAAGATTATGATCGGCAGATAGAACGCAAGCATGATCGTATTCCTCCTGCTGTGACAACCTTGACCTGCAGGTCAAGTTCCTCGAATTGACACTGGTCGCTTGCAGAGCTAGCGACCCGAACCGCCGCGAATTTCAGGAACGCATCGCATCAATCGCATGAGCGATCAGAACGACTGCGCTCGCGGCAATGAGAAACGCAAACAACCAACTCACGTCCGCCTCCAATCCCGGAAGTGAACGCGCTCATCCATGCACAGTCAAAAGCCATCGGCCTGGAACCGCTATTCAGCGGCTCGCTGATGCCTCGCAGCAACAAGTGCATCCGCTGTCGGCCCTATCGGCAGAATGCCAAAAGGAGCAACGTGCCGACGACGCAGGCTGCTAGGACTAAAAACCAAACGCCCATACAGCTTCTCCGACTCACATACGCCAATCAGGATTAGCCCTACGATTTGGCATTGAAACGCTTGTTGCTGGTTTTCCCCAAGCCAAGCGTGATCCATCTGCTCGCTGCGTTAGTCCAATACCTCCACCGTCGCGGAACGTCGCGAATATCAGCGCTCGCTGGCGAGCGGCGCGCTGATCCTCAGCCCGGCGCACTGTCTTCACCTCTCCTTACAGGAGAGGCGAAAGCCGCCCTCGCCTCAGTTCACCACGTAAACATCAGGATCGGCGCTCGAGCTCGGCTTGTTGAAGGCGTTGCGCAAGGCCGGTGACATCGGAACGTTGTAGTTGAGTCCGTTCGGTGGCGTTGGCGATTGCAGCCATTTCTTGTAGAGCACCTCGATCTCGGGGCTTGCATAAAGCTCCGCGGTGGCGCGATCGGCGAGTGCCTTGAACGGCGCATCCTCCCGCCGCAGCATGATGCCGTAAGGCTCCGGTTTCGAGAACGCCTCCTCGCTGATCATGTAGAGCTGCGGCTCCTTCGACCGCGCGATCGCAACCGCGAGCTGGACGTCATCGAGTGCGTAGGCCTGGGCGCGGTCAGTCTCCAGCAGCAGGAAGGCCTCGGCCTGGTCCTTCGCCGGCATCACGTTGATGCCGAGATTGCGCTCGGTATTGACCTTGGCGAGCTGCGTCAGGTTGACCGATCCGGCCACTGCGGTGACGGCCTTGCCCTTCAGATCGTCGATCGTGTTGATCTTCGCGGCCTTCTTCGCCGCGAACCGCGTTGCGCTGAGGAAATGCGTGTTGGTGAAGGCGACCTGTTTCTGGCGATCGGCATTGTTGGTGGTCGCCGAACAATGCAGATCGAGCGTGCCGTTGACCATCAGCGGAATCCGATTCGACGACGTCACCGCGAGAGTGTCGACGGCGATGTCGGGCATGCCGAGCTGCCGTTTCGCGGCGTCGACGATCCTGAGACAGATATCCATGGCAAAGCCGACCGGCTTCTGGTTGCCGTCGAGATAGCTGAACGGGACCGAGGCCTCCTGATAGCCCAGCGTGATCTTCTTCGTCTCCTTGATCTTCTGGAGCGTGCCCGACAGGTCTTCGGCTGAAGCTGCGGCTGCAACACATGTGACGGCCAGGAGAATAGTCGGTAGACGCATCGGGGGCTCCTCAAGGGATCATCAACTGCGCCGGCGCGCAATCATACAAGGTGATAGCCCAGAGCTGGAACGATCACCAGATCGGGTGCCGCCTACCAGCTATCGCGCTTTTCGATGTACCGCAGCGCCAGGGAGGCGTCATGCCCCTCTATCCGCAGGTGAGCTGCTGCTCGAACCAGCCGGACAGTCGCTCCGACAACGGCAGCCACGTCCGCTGGAAGTTCGCGAACTTTCCGAGATTGGCGCGGTACATGCCCCGCAGTTCCTCTTCGATCACCGGCAGATCGACGCCGGTGCAGGCGCCATCCCTCACGATTGTCCTGCCGGCGACGACGACCTCATTGACGAGCGACGCGTTGCCTCGTGCAAACAGCAGTACCATGGGATCGACGGGCATGATCTGGTCACGATCGAGCCGGTCGAGATCAATCACGACGTAGTCGGCGGGATTGCCGGTGGCCAACTCGCCACTTCCGGGCGCGCCGGTCGCACGGCGGCCGTTGCGAATGGCGAGAGCAAACATCTCGGCCGGTGTCCAAGTCTGCTTGAATCCGAGGCCGCCATGAACCATCTGCACCAGCCGCATCTCACGCAGGATATCATCATCCTCGTCCAGCGCCAGCCCGTCGATGCCGACCGCAATGGCGCAGCCGCATTTATGGGCGGCGGCAATCGGCGCAAGCCCCGAGCGCAGATGCATGTTCGAGCTGAAATTGGTGACGATGCGCGCGCCGGACGCCGCGATCATCTCCAGCTCATCCGGCCGGGCGTAGATGCAGTGCGCCAGAGTCAGCCGTTCCGAGAGAAAGCCAACGTCGCGCAGCCAGCACACCATATCCGGGAAGTGCTGATCAACCCAGGCGCGCTGGTACACGGTTTCCAGGAGATGCATATGGATGCGACGGCCGGTCCGCGCCGAATTTTCCGCCACCGCCTCCAGCAGCGGCTTCGAGCACCATTGCACGCCGGCGGGCCCGAGCTGGACGTCCACCATCGGGCCGGCGATGGCAGCGGCAATCGCTTCGGTCAGCTCGATATAGGCCCGCGGTGACATTGGTGCGCGGACGAAGAGATCTTCGACGGTCTTGCGACCTTCCTTGGAGAGACCCGAGAGCACCGGTTCGGCATCGCCATAGACGATCGGGTTCTGGTCGCGCACCGCCATTGCAAAAGCCATGCGGACGCCGACGTCTGATGCTGCTCTTGCAATCGCCTTGGCTTCATCCAGCAGGGGCATCATCCCGCTCGGACGGGTGTAATGCACCATCACGGCCGCGCAACCCGCGTTGGCCGACCGAGCCAGTGCGGACGCCGCGGTCAAATATGGATCGACCGGCGTGCCGAGTGCAGTCCGCAGGATCCAGCTTTCCAGAGGCATGCCGACGGCGCCGAAGAATGACGCAGTGGCGCGGGCGTGGTCGTGGGCGTTGACGAAGGCGGGAATGACGAAGGAGCGCCGGCCCCTGGCGGTCCCCGCTCCTTCCGAGACATCCGTGATCGTCCCACCGTCGTGCCGGAGCACGACATTGTCGCCAACGCCGCGGTCAGGACCACGAAACAGGCTGGACGCCGAGATTTCCGCGGCTATCACCGTCTCTCCAAGGATCAGTTGGCCGTATACACCAACTCCCGCTCCGCGCGCGGCGGCAGGAATTCGCGTGAGAACACCTCTGCCGGCGTCGGCGCGCGGGCGAGTTGATAACCCTCGACCACGATGGCGATGGCGCGCGTCATGCGGTCATCCTTGATGTCGCCGATGCCGATTTCCTTCATCTCGGGCGACACGATCAGCTTCTCGAACGAATATTGCAGCCGGCGCTTCTCGACATCCGCATTGATGAGATTGTCGTAGTTGAGCGCCGCCTTCATGCCGCCGTTCTGGTCCTTGGCCACCGCGATCGCGCCTTTGTTGATGGCTCGCACGAGGCTCGCGACAGCCTTCGGATTCGAGGCGATCAGCTTGCGCGACACCATCACGCCGTTGGAATAGAGATCGAGGCCGTACTCACCGAAGGAGAACCACTTGAAATCCTTGTCCGGGTCCTGGCGGTTGAGCACGAGGTTGAAGTAGCTGGTGATATTGAAGACGAGCGCTGCGTCGATGTCGCCCTTGATCAGCATCGGCTCCTGGAGGTTCGGCGCCATATTGGAAATCTTGATCTTCTCGCCATCGAGCCCGTTCTTGCGGGTGAATACCGGTATCAGCCGCGTCGTCGGCGTGCCCTGCGCGCCTCCGAGCGTGCGGCCCTCGAAATCCTTGATGGTGTTGATGCCGCTTGATTTCTTGGCGACGATCGCGAACGGCGGCTGGTTCCACATCATGTAGACCATGATCGGCGCCTCCTGCGGCTTGGTCGAGGCGTTCTGGATAATGGCGTTGACGTCGCCGAAGCCGGCGTCATAAGCGCCCGACATGACACGCGTGACGGTGGCACCGGAGCCCTCGCCCTGGTCGATGACGACGTTGAGGCCTTCCTCTTTGAAGTAACCGTTGTCCTTGGCGTAGAAGAACGCGGCATCGCTGCCTTGCGTCTTCCAGCCCAGCGTGAACTTGATCGTGGTGTCTTCGGCCGTGGCGACGCCAGCGGATAGGGCCAATCCCAGCAGCGCGACGATTACGTTTCTCAACATCGAGATCTCCTCAAGCTCCGTTGCGTGACGATTTGAAAATCAGGTGGCGATCACGTCGTTCTTGCGCGTGGCCCAGCCGGTGACCCGCCCTTCAATCAGCGAGAACACGGCGTAGAGCGCGACGCCGAGCCCGGCGAGCACGAACAGCCCGGCGAACACCAGCGGCACGTTGAAATTGGAGGACGCGGTCATCATGACGTTGCCAATGCCGCGGTTGGAGGCGACCGTCTCCGACAGAACCGCGCCGACGAAGGCGTAGGAGATCGCGACTTTCAACGATGCGAAGAAGAACGGCATGGTCCGGGGCAGACCGACGTTCCAGAGAATGTCGAACTTGCTGGCGCCGAGCGCCTTCAGGACGTCCTCGAGCTCGGGCTCGGTGGTTGCCAGGCCCGTGGCAATGTTGACAACGATCGGGAAGAAGCAGATCGACAGCGCGGTCAGCACCGCGGGCACCGTGCCGGAGCCGAACCACAGCACGAAGATTGGCACCACCGCGACCTTGGGGATCGAGGAGAAGCCGATCAGGAGCGGATAGCAGGTGTCATAGGCCGTCTTGGAGACGCCGATGACGGCGCCGAGGGCGACACCGAGCGCAACGCCGAGGACGAAGCCGAACATGGTGGTGGCCAGCGTCTGCACAATGTGCGGCCACAGCACCGGGAAACGCTGAAACAGGGTCACGAACACCTGCGAGGGCCGCGGCAGCACCAGGTCGGACATGCCGGTCATCAGGCAGAACAGCTCCCAGGCGACGAAGAACAGCACGATCAGTCCCGCCGACCACGCCTTCTGCCTGACATCGATCCCGAACATCAGCCTGCCCCCTGCTCAGCCGCACTGCGCGTATCCTCGATGAAAGCGCGCAGCTTCTGGTTCAACGCGACGAAATCCGGCTCGAAGGTCATGGCGACCTTGCGCGGCCGCGCGAATTCGACCCGGCTGTCGTCGAGGATGCGGCCGGGACGCGCGCTCATCACGCAGATGCGGCTCGCAAGAAAGCCGGCTTCACGCAAATCGTGCGTGACCAGCAGTACCGTCGGCTTGCGCGTCATCCAGAGATTCTGGAGGATCGTCCACAGCTCCTCGCGGGTGAACTGGTCGAGTGCGCCGAAGGGCTCATCCAGCAGCAGCATGCGCGGCTCGTGGATCAGTGCGCGGCAGAGATTGGCGCGCTGGAGCATGCCGCCGGAGAGCTGCCAGGGGTAACGATTGCCGAAGCCTTTGAGGCCAACCTGCTCCAGCAGCGCGTTGGCCTTGTCGCGGAATTCGGTCTTGCGCAGCTTGCGGAAATTGGAGCGGAACGGCTCGACGATCTTCAGCGGCAGCATGATGTTTCGCTCGATCGTCATCCACGGAAGCATGGTCGGATTCTGGAAAGCCATGCCGACCCGCATCGCCCGCGCTGCCACCTCGCGGCCGCCGACAATGACGACGCCGCTGGTCGGCTGCACCAGGCCGCTGACGAGACGTAAGATGGTCGATTTGCCGCATCCCGACGGGCCGACCAGCGCGACAAACTCGCCGTCGGCGATCCGGAGCGTCGTCTTCGACAGCGCGGACACGGCCCGGTCGCCGCGCCCGAAGGTCACGGCGGTCTCGGACAGCTGGATGGCGACCAGACCGAAGCCGTCAGGAAGAGGCTGCCGGTCAAATTTGGCGTTGGGTTGCATGCGCATCACACCCAAAGTGTATGCAAGCTAGATGCCAGTCGCCGACGTCCGCAGAATATTAAGCAACTTACCGAACAGCGTACCAAAATTGCGGTTCCGATTTAGGCAATCGCGACACCAAACTGCATGCAATTGAAACGCTGGATCGGCGCAGGGTGTGCTAAGGAGAGGGCTGCGACCCACTCCGAAGGATTCGCCGAATGGCGGCGCGCCCCACCAGCAAGACTTCTGAATCATCTGACAAGGTCGGCGTGATCTGCCGCGCACTGCGGCGCGCGATCATCGAGCAGGCGCTCGAACCCGGCGCAAAGCTGCCTGAGGATTCGCTTGGCGAGCGCTTTGGCGTCAGCCGCACCATTGCCCGCCACGCGCTGGGACAGCTTGCCGCCGAAGGCCTTGTCGAGCTGCGCCGCAACCGGATCGCGGTGGTGGCGACGCCGAGCTGGCAGGAGGCGCGAGATGCCTTTGACATCCGCATCCAGCTCGAGCGGCTCGTGGTCCGCCAGCTCGCGGGCAAGCTGACCAAAAGCCAGATCGCCGAGCTGAACGCGCATGTCGATGCCGAGGACCGGGCGCGCGGCGGCACGGATGCGGTCTCGATTCGGCTCGCCACCGAATTTCACATCCTGCTTGCGCACATGACGAACAGCCCGATCCTGGTGCGCTATGTCAGCGAGGTCGCCTATCGCTGCTGCCTGACGCTGTCGCTGTACAGCCGACCGCATTCGACGGAATGCGCGATCAACGAGCACCGCGCCATCATTGCTGCGCTCGCCAAAGGCGACGAAGCCAAGGTGATGGAATTGATGCACCATCACCTCGATTCGGTAGCCAATCGGGCATTAGTCGCCCCTGCCCCGCTGCGCGGCCGCGACCTCCTCGACATTCTCGCGCCCTATGCCGACGAGGTGGCGAGCGACCGCGTCGTCAAGCTGCCGAAAATCGCGCGCAGGAGTTAGGCCTCGATCCCGCGCTGGACCAGAATGCGCTCGGCGCTGTCGTTCCAGACGTCCATCTTGACGATCTGCCCGCTCTTGACGACGAAGCGATCGACATAGCGATTGCCCTCGAACGGCGTGCCGTCCATCCACTCGCCATAGAGCGTGCCAACGCTGTAGACGATCGTCTCGTCCGCACCGGGACAGACATCGAAGCGGTCCATCTTCTTTTTCACCCAGCGATACCGCTTGGCGTTGAAAGCTGTCGGCCCGCGCGGATGATCGAACTCACGTCCGCCGGTGAATGTGATCACCGTGCCCGGCTTCATATAGGTCGCGGCGGCGTCGGGGTCGGGTTTCATTGAGGCCGTCAAATAGGCCTCGACGATCTTGGCATCGGTCATCGGCAGTTCGGCTTTTGCAAAGGCGGACATGGCGGGTTCTCCGGGGTGTCGACATCTTACAGCTCGCGCCCTGAACTGCATGCATATTTTTTGAACAGTTTAGCGCCAAAATTGCACACAATTCGGTACTGCCCGCCTCGGCAGCTTCCGCTAGGCTCTGACAGCAAAATCCGACGAAGCCATGATCACCCAGTCCGCCTTCGACCTGATCTTTCGTAACGCGCTGTTGCGATCATCCGCCGCGCCCGTCGATATCGGCGTGAAAGGCGGGCGTATTGCCACGATCGAGCCAAAGCTCGCCTGCGACGCGCCCGAGGTCGATATCGGCGGCCGCCTTGCCCTGCCCGGATTCGTCGATACCCACATCCATCTCGACAAAGCATGCCTGCTCGGCCGCTGTGGGCACGATCACGGCAGTGTTTCGGACGCTATCCGCGCCGTGGCCGCGATGAAGCGCGATTTCACCGTCGAGGACGTCTATGCCCGCGGCGCCTGGGTACTCGAGCGCGCGATCGTGCACGGCACGACGCGCATGCGCACTCATGTCGAGATCGATCCGCGCATCGCCTTGCGCGGCTTCGAGGCGGTTAAGGCGCTGAAGCGCGACTATGCCTGGGCGATCGACCTGTCGCTCTGCGTCTTCCCGCAGGAAGGCCTGACCAACGACCCCGGAGCTGAGGAGTTGCTCATCCAGGCGCTGCGCGATGGCGGCGAGGTGATCGGCGGCTGTCCCTATATGGACACCGACCCGAACGCCCATCTCGAACGCATCTTCGATCTCGCCGAGACGTTCGACGCCGATGTCGATCTCCATCTCGATTTCGATCTCGATCCCTCTTGGTGGCATCTCGACGAGGTCTGCCGCCAGACCGAACGGCGCAAGTATGGGGGACGCGTCGCAATCGGCCACGCCACAAAGCTCTCGGCACTGCCGCCGCAACGGATGAAGGCGGCCACCGCGCAGCTGGCGGCATCAGGCGTTGCGGTGACCGTGCTGCCCGCGACCGATCTCTATTTGATGGGACGGCAGGCCACCCACAATGCGCCGCGCGGGCTGACGCTCGCCCACAAGCTGGCCGACAATGGAGTGGTGTGCTCGGTTGCCACCAACAACGTCCTCAATCCGTTCACACCGTTCGGTGACGCTTCGCTGCTGCGGATGGCAAACTTCTATGCCAACGTCGCCCACGCCGCCGTGAGCGATTTCGACACCTGCCTCGATCTCGTGACTGAGCTGCCGGCGCGGCTGATGAACCTTGGCGATTACGGCATCAAGGTCGGCAACCCCGCCGACCTCGTCGTGCTCGATACGCAAGACAGCCGCTTCGTCATCGCGGAGTTGCCTGACTTGGTGATGGGCTTCAAGGCTGGCCGACAGACATTTGAGCGGCAGCGGCCGAATCTGCTTCGCCCCCAGAGCTGATGTCGCGACACCGCAGAGTCGCTCCGTCCACGGCAAGGCCGGTCCGCAGCGGTACGATTGTCGGGAAACGGCCCTGATTACTGGCTGCTTCCGTTCAATGTTACCGCTGACTCAATTCGGTAGAATCCCGGACCGTAACTCCACGCATTGCGAGGCCCGCCGCGCCGGTCATAACTAGGACTCGGACCGATCATTTGCGTGCGATCGGGAAAGTATCGATATGTTCAGCGCATTCAGCAGCATCGACCATCATTCCAAGCAGACCGGAACGCCCACCGACGCGGCGGTGAAGCGGCTCGACGGCATCGGCCACGTTCTTTCGGATCTCGATATTTCGGGGATCCGGACGCAGGATGATGTCAACCGGACGCTCTGGACGCTCGACGCCGCCGACAAATGCGTTCGCGCGGTGCTGGCCGAATTCCGCACGCAACCGGCCACGGAGCAACTCGCCCTCAAGTCCAGGAATCTGATTGACCTGATCGAACGCGCCCGCGACCAGGTCGTGAGCTTTCAGCTCCGTGGAACGATCTTGAGCTGATTATTTGCGCGATTGATCTTCGCGAGGATCCGATCCGCCTCGGTGCGCCAGTCAGCGCTACGGGCGAACTCCCTGGTGCCCTTGGTGCCGAACAGCCCTTCATCGGCGAGATCGGCCACCCAGGCCTGCCGCTCGGCGGTGCCCTGCGCGGACCAGGGCGTCAGTCCCGCCTCGCGCACGGTTTCGGCGACCTCCCGTACCTCCTCGGCGCGGCGGCGGCCGTGCTCGATCACACGCTGGAAGAAATAGGCGCCCTGCTTCTCCCAGTCGATCGCGGGGAAAGTTTCCGTAAGCGATGCCAGCACGGCATCTTCCACGCCATAGGCTCGCGCCGTGGTGAAGCTTTCGATGACCATGGCTTCCAGGCCCTTGATCATGATGCTGCGGCACATCTTCACCGCGGAGGACACGCCGAGCTTGTCGCTGGCAACCTTCGCCAAGAATCCGATCGCATTCAGGAGCGGCTCGAGTTCTCTCGCGCCCGCGCCGCCGAGCAGCAGCGGCACCTTGATGCGATACGGCGGCACCGAAGTCATCACTGCGCCTTCGACATAGCGACCGGCAGCGCCATCGATCAGTGCAGCAGCGCGCTGCTTGGCGCCCGGTGAAGCCGAATTGAAGTCCAGGAACCAGGTGCCTTGGTTGATCGCGCCTGCGCAGGCTTTTGCCACCGGAACAGCCTGGCTGGCCGTGACCGCGGAGATGATGAAATCGGACTTCGCGGTCAGCTCGGCATGAGAGCCTGCGAGCACCACGCCGAATTTCGCGGCATGCTCCTCCAGTGAAGCGCTCTGCTCGCCTCCGAGCTTGATGTCGTAGGCAGATACCTTGATGTCCTGCTGGCGCAAATCCTCGGCCAAGATCCTGCCGACCTCGCCATAGCCAACCAGCCCGACCTGCCATCGCCTCGGATCCGCCATCAGTTCAGCCCTCGTGTCGTTTCGTCAAAGAGCTCCTCGACCGCGTAGCGGCGCGGAATCAGCGCCTGCTGGAACGCGTAATCGACGATCAGTTCCAATGGTTTCCTGTTCGCTTCGATGCCAAATGGAATGAGATCCGGCAAGGCCGCAGGTCCCACCTGCTCCTTGTTCCGCTTGAGCAGATCATAAACGCCTACGACGATATCGGGACGCGATTTGGCGAGTTGCTCGGTCATGACCACGAGATGATTGACCGGCACGACGCCGCGCCGGGCATACCATTTGGCGGCTTCCGCGGCCGGATCGGGGAATAGCGGCTTCAGCTTGGGATCGACCGAGCTCTCGCCAAGCACCGCGTCTAGCTCGCCGTCGACCAGCATCTGGAGAATCTTCTTGTCTTTCGGGGCGCGCTCGGTGATGTCGACATATTCGGCGACATGCGGATCCTCGAACGTCACCCACCGGATCTTGTCGAGCTTGACGCCGTAGTCGTTGGCGAGAATGCCCCTGATCCAAGCGCCGGTCGTCGTTGTGAAGGACCGAATGCCCACGCACTTGCCTTCGAGGTCGGACGGGCCGAGCGTTCCTCGCGCGGGATTGTACAGCGCGTAGGCATGCTGGAAGCGGCCGAGAATGGTGGCCGGCAGCAGCACCAGCGGCTTGCCGTGCGCCTTCGCCATCAGATAGGTCACGATGGCCATCTCGCAGACATCGAAGGCCTGCCCGCGCACCATCGGCTTGAACGCGGTGTTGGTCGGGCTGTACTCGATGAACTCGAGATCGAACAGGTCGGAGCGGAGCGCGCCGCTCTTCACCGCCTGGACATGGGGATGACTGCCGAGCACGGCCTTCAGCTTGAGACGATCCATCCGCCCGCTCCTGCCGTTGCCTCAAACGTCCTCGGGATTGTCGACATAGACGAGCCCGGCTTTGGCCAGAGCCTCGCGCATGCTGTACATGTCGAGACCGAGTTCGCCCGAGGCGAGACGCTTGCGCTTGCCGCCTTCCTCGGCATTGCGCTTTCTCGCCTTCTCGGCGACTTCGGGCGCGTACCGCTTCGGCACCACGACGACGCCGTCGTCGTCAGCCACGATGATGTCACCGGGATCGACATTGACGCCGGCGCAGACCACGGGGACATTGACCGAGCCGAGCGTCGCCTTCACCGTGCCCTTGGCCGAGACTGCGCGCGACCACACCGGAAACTTCATCTCATGCAGCGCTCTGACATCGCGGCAGCCGGCATCGATGATCAATCCCTGCACGCCGCGCGCCCTAAGCGAGGTCGCCAGCAATTCGCCGAACATGCCGTCAGTATTGTCGGTGGTGCAGCCGACGACGAGGATGTCGCCCTTCCTGCACTGCTCCACCGCGACATGGATCATCCAATTGTCGCCGGGCTGCGCCAGCACGGTGACCGCGGGACCCGCAATCGCCGCGCCCGCCCAGACCGGCCGCAAATATGGCTTCATCAGGCCGGTGCGACCATAGGCTTCATGTACGGTCGAAACGCCGTATTCCGCCATGCCGGCGGGATCGGCACGCTTGATGTTGCGAACGACGACCGGTTTCATGCGAGTTCCTCCGCGACGGTCGGAAACAGACGCTGATAGGCCTCGCCATAGGTCATGGGCACGCCGGTGTTGCGGCTGCCCTGGATGCCTCGGTTGAGCGCGACGCGCTCGTAATAGCCCCACAGATGCTTTTGCGCGGCCAGGATCTGGAACGCCTCGTACTTCTCCTTCCAGACCTCGTCGATCTTGAGGAGCAGGTCCGGCTTGTAGTTGCACTGCTCCGGCTGGTGTGGCTCGAACAGGAACACCGGCGGCGCCGAGTATTTGTACTGCGCGCCGGGCTTATGGCCCATCGCCTGCGCGACCACGCGGGTCTCCTGCGCGAAATGCGCAGCGTTGGGATGGTCGAAATTATAGGGGTCCTCCAGCGCGTGCGTCAGCACGAAGTTCGGATTGAGCTCGCGGTAGATGTCGACCATGCGATCAAAATGCGCTTCGGTGAGCTTCAGCGGATAATCGCCGCAGTCGAAGAACTCGATCTCGGCACCTAACAGCTTTGCCGCCCGCTCCGCCTCGTCCTTGCGGCCGGCCTTGACCGATTCCAGCGTCGCCCCCCTCTCCTTCCAGGCGAACTGGCTCTCGCCGCGCTCGCCAAAGGACATGCAAACGATCTTCATGCGATAGCCCTTCTTCGCATGCAGCGCGATGGCGCCGCCGGCGCGCCAGACGAAATCGCCGGGATGGGCGGTGATCACGAGACCAGTTTTCATCGGACAAACTCCCCTTTTTCGTTTGTACGCATCATAGGCCGTCTGCCCCAGGCAGGAAGCCGGTTCATCAAGCCGCGGCGGCCGCTTGCTCCTCGCCGTCGAGCACATGCCGGAGGCGCTCGCCATCGAGCGCGCCTTCCCATTTGGCAATTGCGATCGTCGCAACCGCGTTCCCGATCAGATTGGTCGGCGTCAGCCCCTGCGACATCAGGCGATGGATGCCGAGCACCAGCGCGACGCTGGTCACCGGAATGGTGCCGGTGGCCGACAGCGTCGCCGCCAGCACGACGAAGGCCGCGCCCGCAATCCCCGCCGCGCCCTTGGAGGTCACGAGAAGGATCAGCAGCAGCTCGATCTGCTCGGCAAGGCCGAACGGCGTGTTGGTCGCCTGTGCCAGGAAAACCGAGGCAGCGGCAAGATAGAGGCAGGTGCCGTCGAGATTGAAGGAATAGCCGGTCGGGATCACAAGTCCGACGACGCTCTTCTCGCAACCGGCCTTTTCCAGCTTGGTCAGCATCCGCGGCAACACCGTTTCCGATGATGTCGTGGCGATGCAGATAAGCAGCTCTTCCCAGATATAGCGGATCAGCTTGACCAGCGAGAAGCCGCAGAGCCGCGCCACGGGGCCGAGCGCCACGATGATGAAGACCACGCAGGTGAGGTAGAAGCCCCCCAGCAGCTTGCCGAGCGAGGCGAGCGAGCCCACGCCGAACTTGCCGACCGTAAAGGCGATAGCGCCGAACGCGCCGATCGGCGCCGCCCGCATTACCAAGCCGACGACGGCGAACACCATCTTGGCGGCGATGTCGATCAGATGCACCAGCGGCGCGGCACGCTCGCCGAGCTGCACCAGGGCAAAGCCGCACAGTACGGAGATGAACAGCACCTGGAGAATGTTGCCCTCGGCAAAGGCGCCGACGAACGTCGCGGGCACGATGTTCATCAGGAACGGCACGAATCCGATCGCGCCGGTCTGCCTGACATAGGGCTCGATGGCGCTGGCATTGATGCTGGCGGGATCGATGTTCATGCCGACGCCGGGCTTGAGCAAATTCACCGCGACGAGACCGATGATTAGCGCGATCGTGGTCATGACCTCGAAATAGACGATCGCCTTCACCGCAACGCGCCCGACGCGCGCCATGTCGGCCATGTGCGCGATACCGTGCACGACGGTGCAAAAGATGATCGGCGCGATCAGCATCCGGATCGCCTTGATGAAGGCATCCCCGAGCGGCTGCATCTTGGCGCTCGCCTCGGGACTGGCGATCCCAAGCGCGATGCCGGCCGCCATGGCGATGAGCACCTGGATCCAGAGCTCCTTCCACCAGGCGCGGCCGCGCGGCTTTTCGATCGCGAGCGCCGTCATTGGTCGAACCCAAACAGGCGCGCGGGATTATCGACCAGAATCTTCTGCTGGAACTCCACCTCCGGCGCGAACAGCGGGATCAGGTCGACAAGATCACCGTCGTTCGGCATCACCTTGACGTTCGGATGAGGCCAGTCGGTGCCCCAAATGACGCGATCGGGCGCGGTCTCGACGATCTTGCGCGCGAACGGCACCGCGTCCGTGAACGGCGGACCGGCCGAGGACACCCGCTCCGAGCCGCAGATCTTGACCCAGCATTTTTCGTCGCGCTGCATCAGTTCGACCAAAATCCTGAACGGAAGCTGGTCGAGCCCATCGGAGGTCTTCACCCGTCCCATGTGGTCGATGGTGTAGCTCAGCGGCAGCCTTGCCAGCATGTCGGCATATTCGGGCAAGTCGATCGCGTCAAAATGCAGATCGATATGCCAGCCGAGCGGCGCGACCATAGCGATGACGCGGTCGAACACGCTCTTATCGGGGACGCCGCCGAGATGGCGGACGAAATTGAAACGGCAGCCGCGGAAGCCGCCCTCGTGCAGCACGCGAAGCCCGCGCTCGGTGATGGTGTCGTCGATGTTTGCGACCGCGCGATAGGCACCGTTGCTCTGCGCGAGAGCGTCCAGCGCTACCGTGTTGTCGGTGCCGTGCACGCTGGCATTGACGATGACGGCGCGCTCGACGCCGAGCTTGACATGCAGCGCGCGGAATTCCTCCAGCGGCGCATCGGGCGGCGTGTAGGAGCGGTCTGGCGCGTACGGATATTTCGCGCCGGGACCGAAGATATGGCAATGCGCGTCGCAAGCCAGCCTTGGCAGCTTGAATTTCGGCCTACGCGTGTTTGGGTCTGGCGGCGGAATGGTCGGCGTGTACATCATGATCTTCAGCTGGCATCGGTCACGAGGCGATTGTCGGTGCCGTGAACGGTGGCATTGACGATGACGCTGCGTTCGACCCCGATCTTCTCGTGCACGCTGCGGAATGCCTCCAGCGGCGCATCGGCCGTGTTGTAGCGTCGCTTTTCCGCGAAGGGGTAACGCGACGCGGGCCCGAAGATGTGGATGTGGCTATCGCAAGATTTCGCTGGCAGCTTGAACGACGGCGTCTTGGGATTTGCATCCGGCGGCGCGATCGTGGGGATCGCCTTCGGCTCGGCGCCTTGCGCGCGTGCTTCATTCGCAAGCGCCGCTCCGGCCAGGCCAGTCAAGAGATGCAAGCACTCCCGCCTATTCATGTCCTCAACACCCCGTCACATGGTCCACTTGCGAGCTGAAGCGCAAGGCCGCGCCTCCCCTCGTGCGGCTTCTTTCAAGTCTTGCTGCTGACGACCGGCCGCCGCCGCACCGGCGCGGCTTGATCCAGCGCGGGCGCCTGGAACGCGGCAACGGTGGCCTGCACCAATTGCTCGATGGCATTGGCGGCATCGCCGCCGTCGGCCTCACCGCGCGACAGGCGCGACACGCGCTCCGGCGTCACCAGTGAATAATAGAGTGCACCCAGCAGGAAATGGCTGCGCCAGACGATGTCGGTGCGCGGAATGTGTGGCAGACTCTCGTGAATCGCGTCGATGAAGGCGTGGCTGGTGTCGTCAAACGTCTGCGCGATGATTTTTCGTGCGACCTCGTTGCCTTCCGCCGACATCACGGCGCGCAGCCGCGTGAAGCGCGCGCCGCCGCCGGCGAGATCGCTGCCCGAGGTGAAGGCCGGCACCACATAAGCGCGCACGATCGCCTCCAGCCGATCCTGGAGATCGCGCACGCGCTTGGCGGCCGCGAGCAGTTCGGATCGGCGCAAATTCATCGGCCCGCAATGGCGCCGATAGATCTCCAGCAGCAGGCCGTCCTTGGTCTTGAAATGATAGGTCACGCTGCCGGGATTGGCCCCGGCAGCCTGCGCGATGTCGCGCACCGACACAGCATTGAAGCCGTTGGTGGCGAACAGCTCCTCGGCCGCGGCAAGGATCGCCTCGCGCATGTTCGGCTTGCGGGCCGTTTCCCTGCTGGTGGACTTGCGTACCATGCGATTTGTACTATCGTACAAAAGATCAAGTCTCGTCAACAAAAACAACGGGCGGCATCCGCGGCGGCCTGGAGGCCGCCGGCAGGCGGCCGAATGCCCTCAAGGAGTGCTGGGAGATGCAGGGTTTGAACAAGAAGATCGGCGGTTTGATGCTGTGTGCCGGTCTGCTGCTGGCGGGCGGCGCCGCGCAGTCCGCCGACAATTATCCGAGCAAGCCGGTCCACATTCTGGTCCCCTACGCCGCCGGCGGTGCGGTGGACGTGCTCGCGCGCACGCTGGGCCAGGCGCTGGCCAAGACCTGGGGCCAGCAGCCCGTGATCGACAACCGCCCGGGCGCAGGCGGCATCGTTGCCTCGCAGGCGCTGACGCAGGCCGCGCCGGACGGATACACGTTGATCCTGGTCGCGAGCGGTCATCCTCTCAATCAGTTCATCTATCCGAGCGTGCCCTACGACACGTTCAAGGATTTTACCGCGATCACCGAGCTCGCTTCCTCGCCGCTCGCGATCGTCGTCGCCAAGGACAGCCCCTACAGGACGCTTGGCGATCTCCTCACCGCGGCGAAGAAGGAGCCGGACAAGCTCTCCTACGGCATGTCCGGCAACGGCACCTCGGCGCATCTGGCCGGCGAGCTGCTCAAATACATGTCGGCTAGCAAGATCGTGGCGATCCCTTACAAGGGCGGCGCACCGGCGCTGACGGCGGTGATCGCCGGCGAGATTCCGCTCAGCATCAATCCGCTCGCGGAAGCGATCGGCCAGCTCGAAGGCGGCCCGGTGCGCGCACTCGCGGTGACCTCGGCCGAGCGCTCCAAGGCGCTGCCGGATGTTCCGACCGTCACGGAAGCCGGCGTGCCCGGCTACGACGTCTCGGTCTGGTGGGGCGTGCTCGGTCCGGCGAAGATGCCGCCGGAGATCGTCGCCAAGCTTGAAACCGACCTGAAGGCGGCGCTGCAGGATCCGAGCGTCCTGTCGACGCTCGACAAGATCGGCGCCACCCCGGTCGGCTCCTCCGCCAAGGACTTTGACACCTATATGCATGCCGAGGCGGCGAAGTGGGAGCCGCTGCTGAAGGCCGCCAACATCCGCGCCCAGTGAGGCTGTTCGCACGAGAATCGCACTAGGCGCCTCGCGCACCGCCCTGCTCAGCACGCCCGCGCGCGCCGACGGCGAAGACGCGCGAGTACCAGCCTCCGGCCAGCAAGAACGGACGCGCCGGTCAGTTATGGGCCCTCGCCCGCATTTTCTCCGGCGGCGCGGCGCGCCGCGGCAAATAGGCATCATCGTCACCCGAGGGGATCAGGATCGCACGCTCGCGCGGCAGTGCCTCCGGCATCTCGTCGCGGATGAAGGCCACCAGCTTCTCTCTGATCTCGCAGCGCAGGTCCCAAGATTGCGGCGCATTGCGCGCGCTGACCAGCGCGCGAAGCTCGATTGTGCGCGAATCTGCGTCGATCACCTGGAGATTGACCACGGCGCCGTCCCAGAGCTTGGACTCCTTCACCGCCTCCTCCAGCCAACGCCTGATGCGCGCCACATCGGCACGGTAATCGACATGGAGCCCGACCACACCGATCAGCGAGGCGGTGTCGCGCGTCCAGTTCTGAAACGGCTTTTCGATGAAATAGGACAGCGGCACCACCATACGGCGCCAATCCCACAGCCGGATCACGACATAGGTCGAGGCGATGTCCTCGACCCATCCCCACTCGTTCTCGATGATCACGGCATCCTCGATGCGGATCGGCTGGGTAATGGCGATCTGCAAGCCCGCGATCAGATTGCTCAGCAGCGGCCGCGCGGCAAGACCGACGATGATACCGGCGGCACCGGCGGAGGCGAACAGGCTGACGCCATATTGCCTCACCGAATCGAACGTCATTAACGCGGTGGAGACCGTGATGACGACAATGATGGTGTCGGTGACGCGCTTGAACACGCGGACTTGCGTGACGTGCTTGCGCGCGATGAAATTCTCGGTGACGTCGCGAAAATTCTGCAAGTATCGCGCCGCACTCATGTCGACGATCCGGATCGAGATCCAGCCGATCAACGCGATGACGGCCACGACGAACAGGCGCATCAGCGGCGTGCGGATCGTATCGTCGAGCGGCGCAAGGGGCAGGACCAGTGCGACGGCAGCCAGACACAGCGCCAGCTGGGCCGGGCCGGACGTGCGCTCGATGAACACACTCAGGAGCGGAAGCCGGGTTCCGAAAGCGCGATTGAGCAGCCAAACAGCGAACCGATAGAACGACAGAGCAAGCATCATCGCGCCGGCGACCAAGCCGAGGCCGATGAACCATGAGGGTATCCAGCCGAACATCCTGTCGATGTCGGCCATAAGGGTCTGCCAATTCATTGCTGTCCCTGACCTTACGTACGCGTCAGCGCTCAACGCCTGCCGCCCAGCTTCGCTCCCCTAGCTCGTGCAACGCAGCATTCCGCTGGTGCAACCGCTGGCGAATTGAGCTAATTTGAGGCGCCCATGACTCGACGTAGCGGCAGCGCCGATCTTCCCTTGCACAGCGGACGTGTTCCGCCGTGGCTGGCAAGCCGTATGGCCTCGTTGGGCGCAATCGTCACTCAGGCGATCGTGCATCATTACGGACGCGACGCGTTCATGCAGCGGCTGTCGCATCCGTTCTGGTTCCAGTCGTTTGGCGCAGTTATGGGGATGGACTGGCACTCCTCCGGCATCACGACCTCCGTGATCGGCGCCCTGAAGCGTGGACTCGGACCGCTCCAGGACGAGCTCGGCATCTATGTCTGCGGCGGCCGCGGCCAGCATTCACGCAAGACACCGGACGAGCTGTTGCAGCTCGGCGAGCGCGTCGGCTTCGACGGCGCAATGCTGGTGCGTGCCAGCCGCCTGGTGGCGAAGGTCGACAGCGCGGCTGTGCAAGACGGCTTCGACCTCTATCTCCATGGCTTCTTCGTCACCGCAGAGGGCAAATGGACGGTGGTGCAGCAGGGCATGAACGGCGACAAGCGGCAGGCCCGCCGCTACCACTGGCATTCCGAGGCGCTGAAGAGTTTTGTCGATACACCCCACACTGCGATCGACGGTCCCAAGCAAGGCGAGATCGTCAACCTCACCGACCATCGCGCTGATGTCTCGCGCACCGCGCAGCTCGAGCTGTTGAGAGGTCTTGGCCCGGATCGCATTGTCTCCGAGTTCGAACGACTCACCGGCCTCGAGCCGGCGCAGGCCATGCTGCCGCATCTGATCATGCCCGCGCATCACGACGTCCGCCCCAAGGACGTGTTCGCACGACGCTTGCACGGCACCCTGGCCGCCGCGGCCGAGCGCGGCCCGGTCGATTTCCCGGAGCTGTTGCTGACGCCCGGCGTCGGTGCGCGCACCGTGCGCTCACTTGCGATGGTCGCCGAGGTCGTGCACGGCGCACCCTATCGTTTCAACGATCCCGCGCGCTTTTCGCTCGCCCATGGCGGCAAGGACCGACATCCCTACCCGGTTCCGATCAAGGTCTATGACGAAACTATCCGAGTGCTGAAGGGCGCGATTCAGAACGCCAAGCTCGGTCGCGAGGAGGAAATGCAGGCGATCAAGCGGCTCGACGACCAGGCGCGGCGGCTGGAGCGGACCGCGCAGGGCCCCTCGGTCGAGGCCTACATCGCCGGCGAGCGTGCTGCCTCGCCCGACCTCGACGGCCGCTCCGTGTTCGGTTGGGAGCGCGATCCGGCGCCGACCAAAAAGCGGACCGGCTGAAACCGGTCCACGAGTTGCTCGGGAGGAAGGCCACTTCTTAGGTCTCGTCGGTCTCCGGCTCATCGTCGAGCCGGTTGGCTGCATGGTCCTGATACTGCTCGGTCTGGATGAACTTGCCATCCATGCCGCGGATGTCCGAATGCTGTGCCTTGTCGCGGTTTGACAGCACCATGTTGTCGCCGATCTTGTCCTTCGGGATTTCGGCCATGGCGCCAGTGCCATCGCCCTTGCCATGCATTCCCGATCTGAAGTGCGTCTTGCTGCCGTGCCCTGCTGGCATCGGTTTCTCCTCTTGCAGTGATCTTCCGAAGACTTAGTGCTTCTGTTGCGCCGGCATTGGCTTCGGCGGCTTGTGGCCGCTCTGGCCGGAATCGTTGTGCTTGTTGTGGTCGCTCTCCTGATTGAGGCCGCCGCGACTTACTGCGTATTCGCTGTGCCTGGCTTCCGAGCGCGCGCGATGAACAGCAGCGTCCTCGGCATTATGGCCGATGGCCTGATCGAGCTCCCGCGCGTCGGGAACATCGGGCTTGCGCTCGAGAATGCGAACCTGCTGCTCGTGGGTCTTCTTGCCTTGCATTGCTGTTCTCCGGACCTACCGGCGCCTTCGGTGCGCGCCGCCATGTGCGACGTCCTTGTCGATGCCGCCGCCGACGCCCACATCATTCTCGCGATCGCCTTCGATTGTGTTCTCACCGAAAGCATCTTCGAGGTCGTCGGGTGACGCGCCCGCCATTGTCGCTCCCTTGGATCCTCCGATCAGGGGATTTTCGCGCATGTCCTTATCGCTAGGCATGTACAACTTGGGTTGCTTGCTGCTCATGAACTACCTGCCTCCGCCCTTTCCGGCTTCATCGTGCCTGTGATGGGAATCGCGCTCGCCGCCTCCGCCGGAGATCCGGCTGTGGCTGCGCTGCAAATCGTCCGCCGGCGGTTTCTTCACGTCCAGCGGGGCCTTCGCATTCTCGTGCGAAGCGCCAGGTCCGCCCTGACGAATGCTGTTTGGTGTCTTGGTGGATGTCGACATGAATGTCGTCCTCCTCAGCGATCTTGCTGATAGCCTTGATTGGTCGTGTTCTGCTTGATGTTGCCCTGCTGTCCCTGCTGGTCCGGATTTTCCACGCGCTGTTGGCCGTGCGGGATCCGATCCGCCGACACTTGCTTGGCGTCGCCAGTTCCCTTCGGGCTCTGATTATCCGGTGGGACAGGTGGCATCTTGCTGGCCATGATCTTGTCTCCGTTAAGACGTCGACCTGCGACGCGGCCAAGGAACTCGTCGCCGCGTTCAAGGTCGTGATGATAACAGGGCCAGCGGCATGCCGTTCCTGACTGATCACGTTCGGCAAAGATTTTCCGAAAGATCGCCGACTCAGCTGGCCGCGGTGAGGGAACGATCAATCATCGCTTCGGCGCGCGCCGCCTCTGTTCCGCGGCCTTCAGTCGAGACGGGAAGTTTCGCAATCGCACGCAAACCCGGCCGCCTGCGCCAGCGGACCTCGGCCGGATCGATGGCCAAGGCAAGCTTTGGCCATCGTACGAACAGCGCTTCGAGCGCGCACGCCGCCTCGATGCGCGCGAGCTGGTGGCCGAGGCAGAAATGGATCCCCGTCCCGAACGAGATGTGACGGTTCGGCCTGCGCGCGAGATCGAGGCGTTCCGGGCGATCGTGCACCGTAGGATCCATGTTCGCCGCGGCGAGCATCGCCATGACGCGATCGCCCTTCTTCAGGCGCACGCCTTCGACGTCGAGATCCCGCCGCACATAACGTGGCTTTGAGAATTGCACTGGCGAGACGAAGCGCAGGAACTCTTCGACGGCAAGCCCGACGCGACTCCAGTCCTCTTCGAGCCAATCGCGCAACCCGGGATGCCGGAGCAGTTCGAACGCCGAGCCGCTGATGAGATGCGTGGTGGTCTCCGATCCGGCCGCAAGCAGCAGAAAGACCATCGAAACCATTTCATCCGGCGTGATCTGGCCGCCCTCGCGCTCAACCTGGACCAGCTCTGCGATCAGGCCTTCGCCGCCTTGAACACGTGCGATCTGCAACTGCCGCTCGAGGTAGGCGCGCATCTTGCGGAACGCGAACAGCAGCCGGAAAAAGCTGACCACATTGGTCAGCGAGGACATCGTGTTGGCCCAGGCGATGAATCTCGGACGGTCGGCCGGAGGCAGGCCCAGGAGTTCGGAGATCACCGCAAGCGGCAGGATACGCGCGTAGCGCTGAACCAGATCGGCCGGGCTTCCGTTCGCAAAGAGCTCGTCGGCGAGACCGTCGGCAATAGTGCGGATGCGCGGCTCCATCGCGACGACGGAGCGCCGACGAAAGGCCTCGTCCACGATGCCGCGGAGTCTCGTGTGATCCGGCTCGTCCATCGTCAGCATGTTGTTGGCGATGGTCCTGACGTATCTCGGCATCCACCAGCGCAGACCAGCGACGTCGCCATCCTCCCTTCGCAACGTGAACGTCGCGCCGTCCTTCAGGACCCGCGCGGTGGCGTCATGGGTTGTGGTGATCCAGACGTCGCCGACGAGAGGAAATCGCGTCGCGACCACGGGGCCAGACATGCGCAGCGTCGCAATCGCCTTGGGCGGATCGCGAAAGAAGGCCTCGCTGGTGAAATCGAGGCGCGCGGTCATAGGTTCACCGGAGTGATTGCTGGCGTCTCACCGAGATGGTGCACGGCGCGGGCCGTGCAAGGGCCGAACGCGCCCACCGCTTCAATCGCAAGTGTCGAGAGACGCGCCTACCCGCGTCCTGGAGATCGCTGCCCGGTCTTGCGCTGCTGCGTGTAGGCGTCCCAATGGCTCCAGCTGCCATTGCTGAGGCTTTGCAGGTCGGTCGCGAGCGGTCGGCGCGTGCGCTTGTCGTGATCGGCGATCACGCGCTCGGACTGCGCGATCTTGCGCTTGAGTTCCGCGATGGTCTTCTGGGTTTGACCGTTCCGCTTCGACGAGGCGATCTCGCCCATCGTGAAGCGCGCG
Organism: Bradyrhizobium sp. 147; assembly: GCF_023073935.1. Taxonomy (NCBI): domain Bacteria; kingdom Pseudomonadati; phylum Pseudomonadota; class Alphaproteobacteria; order Hyphomicrobiales; family Nitrobacteraceae; genus Bradyrhizobium; species Bradyrhizobium sp. 147. The sequence goes on from NZ_JADPKL010000023.1 coordinate 35,712, forward strand.
GTCTCCAGCGCCTTCAACTCGGCGCGGTTCTTCTTCAACTGGACCCGGTGCCAGGCGATGTTGCTGTCGCTGTCCGCAACCATGTGGGAACTCCGCTGATTCGCTCCCACATAGTATCGTGCGCCGAATCGGCGCCGCAACGGGCGCCCGACGGCGAAAATGCGACCTTATTGGGCAGGAATTACGGGCCTAGAACGTTTTCGAGGGAGGTGGAGACCGGTCCTCGTAAAGAAACCGCGTCAAAATAAGAATCTGGAGCCCCGTTCCGATGCGCATCGGAACGGAAATGGGCTTTAGCGCTCGGCAAAGGCCTTTTCGACCACGAACTGGGCCGGCTCGCCGTGATTGCCCTCCATGAGGCCGCGTTCACCCAGCAGGACGCGCGTGTCCGCGACCAGCGCTGGACTGCCGCAGATCATGACGCGGTCGTGGGCAGCTTCCAGCGCCGGGAGACCGATGTCGCTGAACAGCTTGCCCGAGGTGATGAGGTCGGTGATGCGGCCGCGATTGCGGAACGGATCGCGCGTGACGGTCGGATAGTAGATCAGCTGATTGCGGATGTACTCGCCGATCAGTTCGTCCTTCGGCAGCGTGTCGGTGATCATCTCGCCATAGGCGAGCTCCTTGACGTGCCGGCAGCCGTGCAGCAGCACCACTTTCTCGAAGCGCTCGTAGGTTTCAGGATCCTTGATCACGCTCAGGAACGGCGCGAGGCCCGTGCCGGTGCCGATGAGGTAGAGGTTTCGGCCCTCTTCCAGGGTGTCGATCACCAGCGTGCCGGTGGCTTTGCGGCTGACGATGATCTCGTCGCCTTCCTTCAAATGCTGAAGCCGCGAGGTCAGCGGACCATCCGGCACCTTGATCGAGAAGAACTCCAGCGTGTCCTCGTAATTGGCGCTGGCGACGCTGTAGGCCCGCAGCAGGGGCTTCTCGCCGACCTTGAGGCCGATCATGGTGAACTCGCCGTTGCGGAAACGGAAGGTCGGGCTGCGGGTGGTCTTGAAGGAGAACAGCGTGTCCGTCCAGTGGTGGACGCTCAAAACGCTTTCCTGATTGAAATTGCTCATCACACCTTCCCTGTCGCTTCCATGCGGTTCCGAGGCGGGCAGCTATGCGTCGTTTGTACACGATCATTCGTATACTAATGAATAATCCGGCTTGATCCTGCGGTCAAGGCTGCCCAAGATCGGCAGCGTTGCAGCTAGGGATAAGGAGCCCCTTCCATGGCGCATGACGCACCCCAGGCCACCGGACCCTCAAAGCTCGTGATCCGGAATATCGGCCTGATCCTGTCCGGCGCCCTGGAAAAGCCCATCCTGGACGGCGACACCATCGTTGCCGAGAACGGCAAGATCACCGCGATCGGCCGCTTCAAGGACGTCGACACGGAAGGCGCGACGACGATCGTCGACGCCCACGGCACCACGGTCGCGCCGGGCCTGATTGACAGCCACGTCCACCCTGTTGCGGGCGACTGGACGCCGCGGCAGAACCAGATCAACTGGATCGACAGCTACCTGCATGGCGGCGTCACCACCATGATCTCGGCCGGCGAAGTGCACACGCCCGGCCGTCCCCGCGACGTTGTCGGCCTCAAGGCGATGGCGGTGTTCGCCCAGCGCGCGTTCTGGACCTTGCGCCCCGGCGGCGTGAAGGTTCACGCCGGCGCGCCGGTGATCGAATGCGAGATGGTCGAGGAGGATTTCAAGGAGATGGCCGCCAATGGCGTCAAACTGCTCGGCGAAGTCGGTCTCGGTGGCGTCAAGGACGGCCCGACGGCACGCAAGATGGTCGGCTGGGCGCGCAAATACGGCATCCAGAGCACCATCCACACCGGCGGCCCCTCGATCCCCGGCTCCGGCCTGATCGACAAGGACGTGGTGCTGGAGGCCGACACCGACGTGGTCGGTCACATCAATGGCGGCCACACGGCGCTCCCCGACGACCAAATCCGCTGCATCTGTGAGGGCTGCAAGCGCGGCCTCGAGCTCGTGCACAACGGCAACGAGCGCTCGGCTTTGTTCACGCTGCGCACCGCGCGCGAGATGGGCGATCTCCACCGCGTCATCCTCGGCACCGACGCGCCGGCCGGCTCCGGCGTGCAGCCGCTCGGCATTTTGCGCATGGTGTCGATGCTGTCCTCGCTCGGCGAGCTGCCGGCCGAGATCGCCTTCTGCCTAGCCACCGGCAACACCGCGCGCATGCGCGAGCTCGATTGCGGCCTGATCGAGGTGGGCCGCTCCGCCGACTTCGTCATCATGGACAAGGCGCAGCACTCGCCGGGCAAGACCATTTTGGAGAGCGTGCAGCTCGGCGACCTCCCGGGCATCGGCATGACCATCATCGACGGTATCGTGCGCACCCAGCGCAGCCGCAATACCCCCCCGGCGGGCAAGGTGCCGGAGCTGGTGACGAAGTAAGCCAAGGAAATGGTGTGGTAGGGTGGGCAAAGCGAAAGCGTGCCCACCACAGCGCCTGCAAGTGAAAGATGGTGGGCACGGCGCTTTGCGCCTTTGCCCACCCTTGTATTAGCCTGATCGGTTATGTTGAGCCGTTCCGTGAGGAATGGCCCAGCCCGGGTGGCCGCCCGAGCTGGGTCGCCGTT